>CAUHSG010000001.1 GCA_959608885.1 uncultured Coriobacteriia bacterium
AGGGCCATTTTTAACCGCAAACTTGACGATATCGTCGAAGACTTCGAGAAGAACTACTACGAGGCCGAGGAAATCTTCTTCACCAAGCAAGATTGGCACTTCCCCAACAAGCATCGCATCATCGAGATTCTCGATGACATTCGCCGAATCATGTTCCCGCGTTACTTCGGCTGGGAGGTCCCTTGCGAGACGGGCCCCAAGTACTTCATCGGCGATACGCTCACGCGTATCGAGCATTCCCTGCGCAAGCAGGTGCGCGAGGCGCTTCTCTTCCGTGACGAGACCCTTTCCAAGGACGAAGTGCGCGAGCGTACGAGTCAGATCTGCTCCGACTTCTTCTATCGGCTTCCCGTCATCCAGCGTCTCTTGCTCAAGGACGTGCAGGCTGCCTTCGATGGTGATCCGGCGGCCCAATCCAAGGAGGAGGTCATCTTCTCCTACCCCGGTTTCTACGCAATCTTCGTTCATCGCATCGCCCATGAGTTCTATCTTGCCGACGTGCCCCTCATTCCACGCATCATGAGCGAGCATGCTCATGAGCTCACGGGTGTCGACATCAACGCTGGTGCGCAAATCGGCGAGTACTTCTTCATCGACCATGCCACGGGCGTCGTCATCGGCGAGACCACCGTCATCGGCGACCACGTCAAGATCTACCAGGGCGTCACGCTCGGAGCGCTCTCGCTACGCGCAGGTCAGAAGCTCAAGGGCACTAAACGCCATCCGACAATCGAGGACAACGTCACGATCTATTCCGGCGCAAGCGTGCTCGGTGGTGACACGATCATCGGCGAGGGCTCGGTCATCGCCGGCAATAGCTTCGTCACCGAATCGGTACCGCCACATTCGCGTGTCGTGCTCAAGGATCAGGAAATCATCGTCAAGTAGTCTCGAGAACGGAAGCATCATGTACGGATTGAAGACGGAAAGCTCCTTCGACGCCGCCCACTTCCTCACCGACTACGAGGGCAAGTGCGAGAACCTCCACGGACATCGCTGGCGTGTCATCGCCTGGATCGAAGTCGACGAGCTGCAGACAGACGGCCAGGAGAAGGACATGGTTGTCGACTTTGGTGATTTCAAGCGTGCCCTGCGCTCGCTTACCGCTCAATTCGATCACATGTTCATCGTCGAGGAGGGCTCGCTTGCACCCTCAACCATAGCCGCGCTCGAGTCCGAAACCTTCAAGTTGTTCGTGGTTCCCTGGCGCACCACGAGCGAGAACTTCGCATGCTACTTCTTCGGCAAGCTTGCCGAGATGGGTTTTCCGGTCTCGAAAGTCGAAGTGGATGAAACGCCCAATAACTGTGCCTATTACTGCGAATAGATTGATCAAGAGAGGAGATCATCGCAATGAACGTCGTTTGCCTGGACCTCGAAGGGGTACTTGTTCCGGAAATCTGGATCGAATTTGCCGAAGCGTGCGGCATTCCCGAGCTTACGCGCACGACGCGCGAAGAGCCCGATTACGACAAGCTCATGCAATATCGTCTCGACATACTCGACGAGCACGGGCTCACGCTTCCTCAGATCCAGGAGACGATCGCGACGCTCCATCCCTTCGAGGGGGCACGCGCGTTCCTCGACGAGTTGCGCTCGATCACGCAGGTCATGATCGTGAGCGATACCTTCTCGCAGTTCGCCTCCCCGCTCATGAGGAAACTCGGCTGGCCCACCATCCTGTGCAACGAGCTCCTCGTCGATGACGGCGGCCGCATTACCGGCTGGCGCATGCGCAAGGCCGAGAAGAAGGTCCAGGTCACGCAGCTTATCAACGAGATGGGCTTCGACACGATCTGCGCAGGCGATAGTCACAACGACATTTGCATGATCGAAGATGCCAAGGCGGGCTTCCTTTTCAGGACAACCGACGAGCTCAAGACTGCCTACCCCACCATCCCCGCACTCGAAAGCTATGACGAGCTGCTCGCTGCGATACGAGAGGCCCTTTAGATGACGACTCCCACTTCCATCACCTGCACCGAACGCGTGCGCATGAACGCGTTCTTCGGCCTGCTCTTCCTCTTTGGGGGTGACCTCATCCTGCTCTACGCCCTCATGGGCGAGAATTCGGGTTGGTTTGGAGCCGCAGTCGTCGGCGCGTGTGGTGTCGCGGGCATGCTCTTGGGTCTGTACTACATGTGCTGCTTTCTCAACAAGAAAATCACCGTATCCGACGACGACGTCGTCTACACAAACTGGATGGCAAGAAAGCAGAGTTACGCGTGGGATCAGGTCAGTGTCTCGTTTCACCCGGGCCGCAACGCCTACTTCATCTTCGATTTGGGCGGCAAGCGCGTGAAGTTCTACGGCTACGCGAACAACGCACAGGCCCTTTATGACTACTTGTTTGAGCACGCACGCTACGATGACGACACAATGCGCGTCCTGCACCGTATCGAGGAAGAGGCAGCTGAACGTGAACGCCAGCTGCGACTCGAGGAGGAAGCCGATGCCGCTTTCTGGGACGAGGACAATAACGACTGATCTTCCAGAAGCGCGCTGACGCAAGACGCTTGCCAATCGATTGCACCCGAAGCTCGAAAACGCTCGGCTGCGTGCGGCGACGCGAAGCTAGTCCCTTTAGGGAAACTCGCGCGCAAGACCAGCGTGCTCAGACAGTCCTCGCAAGACCGCCTCGCGTTTTCAGCGCTTCTGCAACCGGGACGGCGCGCCTTGCGTCAGCGCGCTTCATTCTTAGCCCCTACTCCTTGCCGTTCCAGCAGTAGGTGCAGACCTTGGACGAGTCGATGCCGATGGCCTCGAGCATGCCCGGTAGCGACTGGTAGCTCAGTGAATCAAACCCCATCTCCTCGCAAATGGTCTTGAGCATGCACGCACCGCGTTCGGTCGTGGCATCGGCGTATTCGTCGAGATGCTCATGTCCCTCGTCACCCTCGAGCTGCTGAACGACGCGTCGCGCGAGCAAATCCATGTCGTCCTTGTTGCGCGAGAAGGTAAGGTACTTGCACCCGTACATGATGGGTGGACAGGCGCTGCGCATGTGCACCTCGGCTGCGCCGGCGTCATACAGGAAGCTCACCGTCTCGCGCAGCTGAGTGCCACGCACGATCGAGTCGTCGACGAAGAGGAGCTTCTTGTTCTCGATGAGCTCGGGGACAGGAACGAGTTTCATCTTTGCCACGCGGTTGCGAATAGATTGATCCTGCGGCATGAAGGAGCGCGGCCAGGTGGGCGTGTACTTGATGAAGGGACGGGCATACGGCAGACCCGACTCGTTGGAGTAGCCGATACCATGTGCCACGCCGGAGTCAGGTACGCCGCCAACGGAGTCGACATCGGGCAGGATGCCGCGCGCCTTCTCGTCGCGCGCCATGATGGCACCGTTGCGGTTACGCACAACCTCGACGTTCTCGCCTTCGTATTTTGAGTTGGGATAGCCGTAGTAAACCCAGAGGAAGGCGCATATCTTCATCTCATCGCCCGGCTCGGAGAGCGTCTCGTAGCCTTCGCAGGTGATATCGACGATTTCGGCGGGACCGAGCTCGTAATCGGTGACGTAATCGAGTTTCTCGTAGGCAAACGACTCGAAAGACGCGCAATAGCCATCGGCATTCTTGCCGATGAGGATGGGCAGGCGACCCATCTTGTCTCGGGCGGCGATAATATGCTCATCATCGGTCATGATGAGTAGCGTGAGCGAACCGTCAACGACCTCCTGAGCGAACTTGATGCCCGTGACAAAGTCCTCGCGCTGGTTGATGAGCGCAGCGACAAGCTCGGTCGAGTTGACCTTGCCGGAGCTCATCGCCATGAACTGGCGGTCGCCCTTGGAGAAGTACTCGTCCACGAGCTCATCGGCATTGTTGATGCAGCCAATCGTCGTGATGGCGAAGACGCCCAGGTGCGAGCGAACAAGCAGCGGTTGCGGGTCGGTGTCGCTGATGCAGCCGATACCGCAATTGCCATGGAACTTGGCAAGATCGCCCTCGAAACGCGTGCGAAACGGCGTGTTCTCGATCGAATGGATCTGACGTTGAAAGCCTTCCTCGTCGTGGAAGATCATGCCCGCCCTTCGTGTGCCGAGGTGCGAATGGTAGTCGACCGCAAAGAACACGTCCAAAACGCAGTCGCGCTTGGAGGCAACGCCACAGAATCCACCCATAATGCTTACCTTTCCGCAAAATCGTCCGAGAGACTTTAGCAATATAGCACGCGACTGCTCGATATGTGACTTGAGGCGTGCCCTGTTTTGTTCTATGCGTGCTATGAACGGCCCAAACCGCGCTCATGGCGTTCGCGCGCCTCGACGTCATAACGCTGGATGTAACGCACGTCGATGAGCTCGGCAACGATGGCGATGGCGAGCTCGGCAGGCGTCTTGGCGCCGAACTTGAGGCCGATGGGACGCTTGACATGCTCCCATTGCGCATCGGTGAGACCGGCGGCTTTCACGATTTCGTAGACGGTGCTGTTCTTGCCAGCGCAGCCCATCATGCCAACGTAATGCGCGTTACAGCGTTCAGCCCAGACGCAGCACTCGGGATCGTACATGTGGCCACGCGTCAGCACGCAGACGTAGTCGGCGGGATCAGCGGCATACTCGTCGAGTGCCGAGAAGTCATCCGAGGGCAGCAGGATGCGCTCGACGCCGGGAAACCGGCGCTCGTTGAGATAGGCGGCATCGTTATCGACGACCGTCACGTCGAAGCCGACGTGCGCGACGAGCTTCGCAAGCTCGACGGCGACATCGGACGCGCCAAGCAACCATACGCGAATGGGATCGAAAAGCGCGACACTTGCCCAGGTAAGCCCCTCGAATTGCTCGTTATGCATGGAAGGACCTCGCGTGACGTCCTTCATCTGGAAGATATCGCGGTCCGAAACGGGGCGCGAGCAGAGAATCTCCTTGGCGTCGTTGCAGAAAAAGAGTAGAGGCCTCCCATCAGCGGAGCCAGTCTCGCCGTACTTCTTGGTGACGGCGTTGTCGACGTTGTTCACGGCAAGCGCCGCATCGTAGACGACCTTGAAACCGAGCCAGGCAAGCTCGCCATCGTCAATGGCGCGAATGGCACGTTCGAGCGTGGGGATATCGGCAGTGGTGAGGGACGCCATGATGGCATCGAGCGAAGCGGGTGACATGTGCGCGTTTCCGCGCGTGGCATCGTCATTGAACGCGGGAACGTCATCAGTGGTAAATGTCGGCATCTCGCCAGCTTCGAGTGCCGATATCGCCGTAAGAAGAGCCTGCCTATCCATATCCTCTCCCATCTACAAAGGCAAGGCGGACGCACGAGACGTCCGCCTTGCCTGCCTGAACGCATCTAGAAGGAATAGCCCGTTCCGTGGATTACGTAACCATCAAAGGGGAAAAACTCCCCGTCTTCGTACGTGAAGCGCTCCTTCGTATGGGGAAGCCACCAGACCTTTGTCGTGTCGGGCGCGTAGCCGAACTCCTCGCAGACGAGCATCTCGCCATCGTGCTCGCCCCCGCAGGCCCTGCCTTCTCGCTCCATGCGCCCCCCCTATCGCGTCTAATGATGGCAGGTGTTGTCGACGGTCATCTTGCCGACCTTACCTTGCGCAATGAGCTCGGCGACATCGCCCACCCTCGGCGTCTCGTTCTCGAAGTAGACGTCGATTCCGGCCTCGGAAAAGCCCATGAACGGACGCATGCCCATGCCGGCTGCAACGATGGCATCGGCGCCTGCATCGGAAAGCAGCATGACCGGACGCATGCAGCCACCTTCCTCGTGAGGCGGATTGTCGATGTTCTCGACCGAGGCGATCTGGCCATCATCGATGGTGACGAGGGTGAAGCAATCGCATTTGCCAAAGTGACCGCTACGCTCGGAATCAAGACCGGCCTGGCCCATGGTCGGAACTGCAAGCTTGATCGTGCTCATGGTGTCTGCTCCTAATCAACGTGAACTATGCACGCCGTCTAGTATAGGCTTCCTGCTGGTGACGCTTTGCAACGGTTCGTCAACGGGCACCTCAATTACCCGTAACGCCGTACTCGAGAAGCTCGTCGACAGTCACGAAGCGGTAGCCCTGCTCCTTGAGCTGAGGCAACGCGATGCGCAGCGCCTCGACGGTCTGATTGCGCTCGCCTCCCCCATCGTGCATCAGAACGATCTGACCGGGCTGAACCGAGAGGATGCGCTGAACGATGGCATCGACACCGGGACGGCTCCAGTCAAGCGTGTCGACATCCCATCCGATTTCGGCCTTTACCTGCGAGGACAGGGTCTCGACCATCGGGCCGTAGTAGTTGCCTCCCGGCGCGCGCATGACGCGACTCACCTGGTAGCCGAGGACATCCTCGATGGCATCGAAGCCCTTGGTAATCTCGGCGATTTGCTCGTCAGTGGACATGAGCGTCATGTTCACGCCCTGCCCCGACCCATCGGCGTGATCATAGGAATGAGTTGCGATCTGATTGCCCGCATCCGCAATCTGCTTGAGCACCGTGGCGTTGTCCTCACATTGATTCCCGATGGCAAAGAAGGTCGCGTGCGCATCGTTGGCGTTGAGAATCTCGAGTATCTGGCGCGAGCTCTCGGGCCAGGGACCATCATCGAAAGTCAGCGCGATCACCTTCTCGCCGCCCGTGTCGGGTGTGTATGCCGTAAATCCCGAATTGACAGGCTGCTCGACGACCGTAGTGACGCTCTTGCCCGAAATCTTGCCCGTACGCACAGCTTGCGTACCGTCAACCCCGGCCGAGTACAAGTGGACCGATCCCTTATAGTACGCATCGGGCGTCGCTTGCATCGAGCTTGCGGCGAATGGCAAACGGGAGGTCACCTCCTCGTATTCCTCCGTGACATCCTCGCCATCGTCTATTGTAATGATGGCGTCTTTCACTATGCGCGCCTGCGGATCACTCGTCGTTTCGCCGTTAATGGTGGCTGCCAGGAGATTTCCACCGCCCTGTTTGGCAACACTGCCGTCAACGGCAAGCAGATCGCCTGCAGTTGGCGATGCGTGCCCATCATCAACGAGCTTTTTCAGCGTCGTGTTAGCCGGCACGCTCACGGTCGTTCCATTCACGCTCACGTTGTAGATGGGCGGAAAGAAGATGAACCACGCGGCCACGGCCAGAACAACGAGTACGAGCGCGGTGATGACGATGAATTTCTTGCTGCCATGTTTCTGGAAGGCGGCAGCGTTACCACTCGAAATCGAATACGACGCAACGCCACTCGTGTAGCCACCGCGATGCCGCGAAGGCACTTGCAGGTAGGGAACATCCTGATGCGAAGCACGGGTGGAATGATCCGTAGACTGATACGCTGCGTTGGAGCGGGAACGATATTGCGACTCGCGACGCACCACGCGCTGGCATGACGCGGGCGACGAGGCATTGTTCTGTTGAGGACGCCGCATATGCGGTTCACCCGTCGAGCGTGCACGGTACCGGTCACGCGAATAGCGGCTCATATCCTCTGACGAATTGCGTCTTATCCTATCTGATCCCACGGCAGACCTCCGGTGTCCACATATCTACTGCTTTTGCCAGCCGTTTTCCAGACAGAGGATGATGACCTCATCATCGGTCACGGTGTTGGAATAGAGCATCCTGCTAATGCGACTTGCCTCGGTAGTGTAGAGAGTATTTGACGAGAAGAACGCCTGTGGTGTGTTGGTCGTGGCAATGCTTCCGTTAAAGAGCAGCGAGACGCTCGTCGCATATTCGGCACAGAACTTGATGTCTTGGGAGGCGATGAGGATGGTTATGCCGCGCTTCGCGAGCTCGTGCAGGAGTTTGCCGATCTTTCGTTGGGCAAAAGGGTCGACTCCCATGGTCGGCTCGTCGAGGATGAGCACGCTGGCTTCGGCCATCTCGACCTTGGTAATGGCAACGAGACGACGCTCTCCGCATGAAAGCCTGCGAGGATCTTTGTCAAGATATGGCGATATGCCCATGACATGCGCAGACTCGCGCACCCGGTGATCTATTTCCTCGGGCGTCAGACGCTCGTCGAGGAGCACGGAGCGCAACTCCTCGTACACCGTATCCTTCGTGAAAAACCCATCAAGATTCTGCGGAAGCGTAGCGATAATGCCGCCGCACTGGCTTGTTCGCACCCAACGACCGCGCATGCGATCGTATATCTCGGCACTGCCCCGGTCCGGCCTCAGCATCCCTTTTGCGATTTTCAGGAGAGTCGTCTTTCCCGCATCATTGTTGCCGACGATGGCATGGACGCTCCCTTGGACGACAGACAGCGATGTTCCACGTAAGATCTCCTCTCCCCTCCCGTAGGCAAAATGGATGTCGTTGAGCTTGAGTATCGACCTTCTGTCAAGGTCTCCTATCATGCGCTTGTCCGGAAGATGAAGCCGTCCCGCCCCCTTGCACTCGTACTCCTCCCTCATCCACGAACGGGCCTCGTGAATGCTGACAGGAGATGCGCCGGGATCGACCGTGGGATGGACGCCGTGGAAGATGCGAATGGCCGAGGGAAGTGCGTACGAGATCGGGCTGTTGCTCAAATAGAGCTTTCTTGCCACGTCGTTAGTGGAGCCATGGTATGCGATACGGCCGGCATCCATGATAATGACCTCGTCGGCATCGATATAGACCTGCTCGAAGGCACGTTCGCTGATAATGACCGTGACGTCCAGCTCGTGGTTGATGTTGCGGAGCAGGGAGAGAAACATGCTCGTGGCGATGGGATCGAGACGGGACGTCGGCTCGTCGAGAACAAGCACGCCAGGGCTCATGACCATCGCCGACGCGAGGTTCAGGAGTCTCTTTTGCCCACCCGAAAGCTCGTCGACATCGCGATTGAGCCAATCCTTTATCCCAAAAAACGCCGCAGTTTCGGCAATCCTGGATTGCATGGTCGAGCAATCGCATCCAACCATACGAGGACCGAGCGCCAGCTCGTCGAGCACGGTCTTCTGGGTAATCTGGCGGTTGGGATTTTGACCCACGAAGCCGACCTTGCTGATCTGTTCGTTCTGTGCGACCGCGTCAAGCTCAATCCCATCGAGAAGGATAGTTCCCGAACGCGTTCCCTCCGGTGCCACCCAGCTGGCGAAGTGCCGCAGCAAAGTCGTCTTTCCCGACCCGTTTCCACCGCAAAGGAGCAGGTATGATCCCGGTTCGACGTCCAGGGTCACATCTTCGAGTGCTGGCGTGGGGGCATCAGGATATGAGAATGTAAGATGATTTACTTCGAAATGTGACATGTTCGTCTCCACGATATGCTCATCAAGACTCTGAAATGCAAACCGCATATTTCGACCAAAAATTATACGCACATGTGTTTGGGGCAAGCATGTCGATTCTCTTAACTTCCCGTGTTCGGATATCGAAGGAGCCAGATACACCGCCGCCTTGATTTGCCGAATCACTTCGTACGCGCACCAGATTGTCTCTCGTTGCGTATTCCCAGTGGGCTCGATGCGCTATGCTATATGGTTATGTGGTTTCCCACATCAGCATTATTAATCAAGAAGAGAGGAAGACATGGAGAGAACATTCAAGTCGATGGATGGCAACACCGCCGCCGCCTACGTGTCCTACGCGTTTACGGAAGTCGCGGCCATCTACCCCATCACCCCGTCAAGCCCCATGGCAGACCTCGTCGATCAGTGGTCCGCTCACGGGACCAAGAACATCTTCGGTACCGAGGTCAAGGTCATCGAGATGGAGTCCGAAGGCGGTGCCGCCGGTGCGGTACACGGCTCTCTCGGAACGGGTGCCCTCACCACCACGTACACGGCATCGCAGGGCCTGTTGCTCATGATTCCCAACATGTACAAGATTGCCGGCGAGCAGCTGCCGGGTGTCTTCCACGTAAGTGCACGTACGCTCTCGAGCCATGCGCTCAACATCTTCGGCGACCACTCCGATGTCATGAGCTGCCGTCAGACGGGCTTCGCCATGCTCGCCGAGAGCAACGTTCAGGAGATCATGGATCTCGCCCCGGTGGCACATCTTGCCGCCATCAAGGGCCACATGCCGTTCCTCAACTTCTTCGACGGCTTCCGCACCTCGCATGAGATCCAGAAAGTCGCCCAGTGGGATTACGCCGACCTAGCCGATATGGTCGATATGGACGCCGTCAAATCGTTCCGCGACCATTGCCTTAATCCTGAGCATCCTCATACGCGCGGTTCGCACGAGAACGACGACACCTTCTTCCAGCATCGAGAGGCATGCAATGCCGCCTACGACGAGCTTCCCGCCATCGTCGAGGAGTACATGAACAAGATCAACGAGAAGCTCGGCACCGATTACGGGCTGTTCAACTACTACGGTGCCCCCGATGCCGATCGCGTCATCATCTGCATGGGCTCCTTCTGCGACGTGACCGAAGAGGTCGTCGACTACCTCAACGCGCATGGCGAGAAGGTCGGCCTCGTGAAGGTGCGCCTGTATCGCCCGTTCTCCATCAAGCACTTCGTCGACGTGCTTCCCCAGACGGTCAAGAAGATCGCCGTCATGGATCGCACGAAGGAGCCCGGCTCCATCGGCGAGCCGCTGTACCAGGACGTCGTTTCCGCGCTCTTCGAGGCGGGTCGCTCCGGCATTACGGTCGTGGGTGGCCGCTACGGTTTGGGCAGCAAGGATACGCCGCCTTCCAGCGTCTTTGCCGTTTACAAGGAGCTCGAGAAGGACGCTCCCGCACGCGAGTTCACCATCGGTATCAACGATGACGTCACGCATCTCTCGCTGTCCGAGGATCCGAACAGCCCCAACACGGCAGCTCCCGGCACCATCGAGTGCAAGTTCTGGGGTCTGGGTGGCGACGGCACAGTCGGTGCGAACAAGAACTCCATCAAGATCATCGGCGACCACACCAACAAGTACGTGCAAGCGTACTTCCAGTACGACTCCAAGAAGACCGGCGGCGTGACGGTGAGCCACCTTCGCTTCGGCGACTCCCCCATCCGCTCGCCGTACTACATCACGAAGGCGGACTTCGTCGCCTGTCATGTGCCCGCCTACATCACCAAGGGATTCCCCATCGTTTCGGGTGTCAAGCCGGGCGGCACGCTGCTCATCAACTCCCAGTGGGATTTCGACGAGCTCGAAGCTCATCTGTCGGCCAAGGACAAGCGCTACATTGCTGATAACGACATAAAACTCTACATGATCGATGCCATCGACCTCGCCGCAAGCGTCGGCATGGGCAAGCGCACCAACACCACGTTGCAATCCGCTTTCTTCTCCCTTGCCAACGTGCTTCCGCAGGCCGAGGCCATCGAGTACATGAAGGATGCCGCGACCAAGTCCTACCTCAAGAAGGGCCAGAATGTCGTCGACATGAATCACAAGGCAATCGATGCCGGCGCCACGGCCTTCGTCATGGTCGATGTTCCCGACAGCTGGAAGAGCGCCACTGACGGCGTGAGCACCGAGCACATCGAGGGCTCTGCTGCCGTTGCCAAGCAGGTCAAGGACATCATGCAGCCCATCAACACGATGAACGGCTATGACATCCCGGTTTCCGCCTTCGTCGATCACGCTGATGGCCAGTTCGAGCTCGGCATCTCCGCCTACGAGAAGCGTGGCGTCGCCGTCACGGTTCCGCGTTGGGATTCGGAAATCTGCATCCAGTGCAACAACTGCGCCTACGTGTGCCCGCACGCCACCATCAGAGCGTTCGCACTCGATGCCGACGAGGCTGCCAAGGCACCCGCCAACACGCAGCTGCTCGAGGCAAATGGCAAGGCTGCCAAGGAAGCCGGCCTCAAGTACACGCTTGCCATCAGTCCGCTCGACTGCATGGGCTGCGCCGTGTGCGTGGAGGCATGCCCGCGCGATGCGCTCACGATGATGCCCACCAAGGACGAGATGCCCCAGCAGGAGGTCTTTGACTACTGCGTCGCCAACGTCACCGAGAAACCCGAGCTGGCAGGTACCACCAACGTCAAGGCGAGCCAGTTCAAGCAGCCGTTGCTCGAGTTCTCCGGTGCCTGCGCCGGCTGCGCCGAGACACAGTACGCGCGCCTGCTCACGCAGGTCGTCGGTGACCGCCTCTTCATCTCGAACGCAACGGGCTGCTCGTCGATTTGGGGTAACCCCGGCGGCATCGCTCCCTACACGGTCAACAAGGATGGCCATGGTCCGGCGTGGAACAACTCGCTGTTCGAAGACAACGCCGAGCACGGCCTTGGCATGTACCTCGGCTACATGGCCGAGCAGAATCGCGCCGCCGTCAAGGCCGAAGCACTTGCCAACGATGCCGACACGAGCGATGCCGTCAAGCTGGCCGCTCGGGAATGGCTTGATGCCCGCGAGGATGTCGAAGCCAGCAAGAAGACGGCTGCGGCCCTCGTCGCGGCCCTCGAAGCCGATGGCTCCGATGTTGCAAAATCGCTGCTCGAGGACAAGAACTTCCTCACCAAGAAGAGCTTCTGGATTCTCGGTGGCGACGGCTGGGCCTACGATATCGGCTACGGCGGACTCGACCACGTCATCGCCAGCAAGGAGAACGTCAACATCTTCGTCTTCGACACCGAGGTCTATTCCAATACGGGCGGCCAGTCCTCGAAGGCATCCCGTCTCGGCCAGGTTGCCCAGTTCGCGGCAGCTGGCAAGGACATCAAGAAGAAGAGCCTCTCCGAAATCGCGATGACCTACGGCTACGTCTACGTCGCCCAAGTCGCCATCGGTGCCAATCCTGCCCAGACGCTCAAGGCCATCAACGAGGCCGAGGCCTACGACGGCCCCTCCCTCATCATCGGCTACAGCCCCTGCGAGATGCACTCCATCAAGGGCGGTATGGCAAACTGCGGTGTCGAGATGAAGAAGGCCGTCGAGTGCGGTTACTGGAACCTCTTCCGCTACAACCCGGCTGCCGAGCCCGGCAAGAAGTTCACGCTCGACTCCAAGGAGCCTGCGGGCGGTTATCAGGAGTTCCTCATGAACGAGGCGCGTTATAGTCGTCTCACCCGCGAGTTCCCCGAGCGCGCAGCCGAGCTCTTCGAGAAGAACGAGCAAAACGCAATGGCGCGTCACGCGCATTTGCTCAAGCTCAAGGAGATGTACGACGGGGAGTAGTTCCTCACCCATCACCTTGCGCGAAGGGGCTCCGGCAAATGCCGGGGTCCCTTCTTTTCGTTGCGTGATTACGAAGTTGATGTAGCAGGGCCATAAATGAGACAAGTGGAGGGGTCATTTGTCTCATCCACCTTCACCGCACCCCTCTTGTAGGGTGCTATTTCGTCACTATACCCTTTGCCTCGGCCTCGGCAATGCGACGATGCTGCTTGCGAACCTCGATAACGAGAAGCAATACCGAAAGCAGGACCGAGAGGGCGTCGGCGATTGGATACGAGAAGCAGTAGCCCATGAGCGGTGTCATGCCCGGAAAGAGGCCCGGAATGAGCGTTGGGGTGATGAGAAACGCAGGTAGCAGGAAGATGAGTTGGCGGGTAAGCGACAGAAACGCCGACTTGAGCGGCTGTCCTGTTGCCTGAAAATAGTTTGAGCCAATAACCTGAACGGAAATGAGCGGAATAAGCGCCGTCTGCACGATGAGTGCCCACACCGCAAAGTTCATGAGTGAAGCCTCGATACCAAACACGGAAATAATCTGCTCGGGAAACATGTGGATGAGCACGAAGAACACCGTCAGAATCGTCGTGGCCGCTCCAAGGGCGACATAGAGCGTCCTGAGCACGCGACGGTACTTGCGCGCGCCCGTGTTGAAGCCGAGTATGGGCTGCGCGGCAATCGCGATACCGAGAGCCGGGAAGAAGACGACACCCGTAATCTTCGAGACGACGCCAATACTCGCGAGCGCCCCATCGATGCCGATTGGATCGGCCGCGCCAAGCGATACGAGCAGCATGTTGCTGATGACCTGCGTCACGGCCATAGCCGCCTGCAAGCCAAAAGGCGCCAAGCCGAGCTCGATAAGGCGCTTGCAGATCCTGGGATCGATTGCGAGATTGCGCAAGCGAAGCTTGAAAGGCGCTGACGAGCGGGACGAGACGAAATACCACAGCACCACAGCCGCCGTGACGGCTTGACCGATGATAGTCGCACTCGCCGAACCCGCCACGCCCCAACCGAGCATGAGAACGAAGACGTAATTGAGAATGATGCAGACGACCGTGCCCACAACCGTCGTCCACAACGCCAGGTTGGGAGCACCGGCCGTGCGGATGAAGTTGTTGACGCCGAAGCTGACGTTGCAGATCATCATGCCGTAGATGATGATCTGGATGAAGGTGCGCGCATATGGCAGCGTCACGTCAGTGGCACCCACGAGAATGAGAAGCGGGTCAATCCAGAACGTCGCATAGATAGCCGCGGCGATAGAGACGATAATCATGACCGTCACGGAATTGCCGAGCGCGCGTTCGGCATCGTCCTTGCGCCCCTCGCCGAGCAAAATCGCCGCAAGCGAATTGCCACCATTGCCAGCGAGAATCGCAAACGCGTTGACAATGGTCATGATGGGAAACGCGACTTGCGTCGCTGCAAGGCCGATCTCTCCCATGGCCTGACCAAGAAAGATCGAATCGATGACGTTGTAGAGGGAATTAAGGACAACGGCCGCTACGGCGGGGATGGAGAACTCGAGCATGAGTCTACCGATGGGCGCCGTGCCCATGCGAGTGACTTTGTCCTCTCCCCTGTCCTTGCGCTCCTCGAGCTCGGCTTGCCCGGACGCGGGGGCATCTGCTTTATGTTCATTCATATGAGATGAAACCGTGTTCGAATGTTTCCGTCATCATTTTGCCGCAGAGAGAATAGCACGCCTTGCACCCATTGGTAAGCCCATGTCAGACCCACCGTATGCAATAAAAACGTATAATTACTTGTTGGCTATGCGAAGAGAGGGTTGCGGTATGCGCGTCTTACTCATGAACCATTTTCCACTCCAGGGCTCGGGCAGCGGCGTCTACACGATCAACATCGCCCGCGCACTCGTTCGCAAGGGTCACGAGGTCTGCATCATCATGCCCGAGAACGAAGAGCTGGTCGAACTCAAGACGGGCGGCATACGTCTACATCCCGTATACTTCGATTCCTGCGTCGACAAGGCGCTTGACTTCGATTTCCCGTGCTTCACCACTCATCCCCGCAGCATCACGACGTTCTACGAACTCGACGATGCGCAGATGGCTGCCTACGAAGCCGCGTTTCGCGCTGCCATCGAAGATGAAATCGAAGCCTTCGATCCCGACGTCATTCATTGCGGTCACATCTGGGTTCAGGCAAGCTACGCAGCCGATTACGGCATTCCGCTCGTTATCACCGCGCATGGCACGGACCTCATCGGTTTCGAGGAGTCCGAACGCTTTCGCGAACAGGCAAAGAGGGCATTTGATGCCGCCAGTGCCATCATCGCCATCTCGAAGGATAATGCCTCGCTCGTGAAGAAGCTCTTCGGAAACTCCGAAAAGGTGCATCTCATCCAGAATGGCTACGATCCCACGATGTTCTATCCGGATACCTGCAGCGTACGCGAGATACTCGATCATTTCGGCATCGAAGGCGACTACGACAGCATCGTCTCATTTGCGGGCAAGTTCACGTACTTCAAGGGAATCGACATACTTCTCGCTGCCGCCGCGTTGTACGAGCGAGATGATGTCGCGACCCTACTTGCCGGTGATGGCGAGCTCTTCGATGAAATGACGACGCTCGCCAGAAATCTCGGTCTCGAACATGTCTACTTCCTGCACAATCAACCACACGAAGTGCTACGTCGCCTGTACAGCTGTGCCACGGTATCGATGCTCACGTCGCGCAACGAGGCGTTCGGACTCGTCGCCATCGAGGCGCTTGCCTGCGGGGCACCTGTCATCGCAAGCAATGAGGGAGGCCCTCTCGATATCATCACACCGGAAATCGGACTATTGTTCCAAAGCGAAAACCCCGAGGACCTGGCACGTGAGGTACAGCTCGTGCTTGATGGGGAGATCGACTTCGACCGCGAAGAGGTCGCTCGCTATGCTCTCGAGAACTACTCGCAGGATGTCTCGATTGGCGAGCTCATCGCCCTTTACGAGGCAGCTATCGGATAAACGGGGTAGAGGCACGTAGATATCCCCTTACTCCATCTCGTACGCAGGGGAGCCATCGAGCGAAGGTACAAGGGAGCGCGCTGTAAAGACCGCGAAGCGGGCTGTCGGGAAGCGACCGTCGAAGCGAGATGGCTCCCCTACGCACGAGCAGAAAATCACTTCTACTTGCGCTTGGCGAACAACCCGGGGGCAAGCTCGGAAACCAGGATCGCCGCGAAGATCAAGACGAAGCCGCACACCATACGTCCCGTCAGCATCTCAGCGCCAAAGGCGACGCTGAATGCCACACCAAAGGGGGATTCGAGCGAAAGCAGCAGCGAGGCGGTCGAAGGCGGGAGCTTTTGCTGGCCGATATTCTGGAAGAGCAACGCGAGCGCCGTGCAAGCGATACCCAGATAGAGCAGGCTTGCCCAGGTATCCCACGAGAGCGTTTCCCAGTGCGGAGGCCGCTCGAAGATTGCCCCCGAGCACAGCGAGAAGAGCGTGACGAAGAAGAACTGCCACATCGTCAGCACGTATATGTCACGGTCTTGCGAAAACTTCGAGACGAAGCAAATGTGCAGACCGTAGAAAACCGCACAGCACAAGGTGAGCAAGTCGCCGAAACTCATCGAGAAACCCGAGCCAAGGCTCACGAATCCGATGCCGACAACGCACATGAAGGCGGCAACGATGTTGAAGGCGTGCGGACGGCGCTTGGATATGCCCCAGGCGAAGAACGGCACCATGACGCAGTACGTCCCCGTCAGAAACGCGTTCTTTCCCGGCGTCGTATCCGTGATGCCAATCGTCTGCAGGTAATAGCCCATGAAGAGCAGAAAACCGAAGAGTGCGCCGAGGGCGATGTAGTCCTTGCGAACATAGAGCTCGCGCTTCTTGAGGTACACCAGCGCGAGGATGAGCGTCGCCAAGCCAAAGCGCACGACGAGAATCCATGCCGGAGAGACGGCATCAGTCGTATCCTTGACAATGACGAACGAGCTACCCCAAATCAGGGTAGCCAGGACGATGAGAAACTTGTAGAGCATCACTGAATATGTCCGAGGAAGTTCTTCGTACGTTCGTGCCTGGGATGGTTGAAAACCTCGTCGGGAGTGCCCTCCTCGACGACGACGCCGCCTTCCATGAAGATGACGCGATCCGCCACGTCCTTGGCGAACTGCATCTCGTGCGTGACGACGACCATCGTCATGCCCTCTTCGGCAAGCGAGCGCATGACATCGAGGACACCACGCACGAGTTCGGGGTCAAGCGCACTCGTGGCCTCGTCGAAGAGCATCACGTGGGGTTCCATCGCCAGGGCACGCGCGATGGCGACGCGCTGCTGCTGACCACCCGATAGCTGAGCCGGGAAGTAATCGGCGCGGTCGCCCAAGCCGACGCGGTCGAGCTCGAATTGCGCAGTGCGCTCGGCCTCCTCCTTGGAGCGCTTGAGTACCTTACGCTGGGCAAGCATGACGTTTTTGAGTGCTGTGAGCTGCGGGAAGAGGTTGAACTGCTGAAACACCATTCCCACGTGCTCGCGCAGCTTGTTCACGTCGGTCTTGGGATCAGTGATTTCCTTGCCCTCGATGAAGATGTGACCGCCGGTAGGCTTCTCGAGCAAATTGATGCAGCGTAGCATCGTCGACTTGCCGGATCCAGACGGGCCGAGCACGACGACGACCTCGCCCTTGGCGACCTCGATGTTTACATCCTTGAGAACTTCGTTGTCACTAAAGCACTTTGAGAGATGCTGAATCGAAATCATGGAATCGTGTTCGCTCATCGTGCGCCTCCCCTCTCGTCAGCATCGGCTATCTGGGCATCGATCGCGACCCCATCCTGGAGCTCGTCAAGTGCCTGGTCCATGTCTGTGGGCTCGGAGTCGTCATCCAGATGAGCCTCGAGGCGTTCTTGTTCCTGAAGCACCTCCGCTGCCTGCTCGGTGCTAACGACGATCTCCTCGCGCATCTGCGCAAAGGCGCCACGACGGTTCTTGCGGCGCTTCTTCTTGGGAGCGGCGCCGCCCGAATCGGCAAGCGCGAGGCGCTTCTCCAGGTTGCCGACGACGCGTATGAGCGGCAAGGTGACGATGAGGTAGAAGCACGCGGCGACAATATAGGGCGTCATGTTGCCTGTAAGCGATACGATGGAGCGCGAGTAGAGCATAAGCTCCATGACGCCAACGGCCGCAAGCAACGAGGTGTCCTTGTAGAGCAGGATGAACTCGCTCGTCATGGTCGGGATAACACGGCGGATGGTCTGGGGAATAATGACGTAGAACATCGTCTGCGGGCCGGTCATGCCGAGCGAGCGTGCCGCCTCGAACTGGCCGGTTGGCACGGACTGGATGCCAGCGCGGAAGATCTCGCACAGGTAGGCACCCGAATTGACCGCGAGGACGATGATCGCGAGCACGTACTGGTTGATGTCGATGCCAAGCAACGGCAGACCGAAGAACGCGATGTAGATTTGCAAGAAGAGCGGCGTACCGCGCACGACGCCGGTGTATATCGCCGCGAGCACATGCAGGATGCGCGCACGGGCGATCTTCATGAACGCGGCGATGAGACCGATGGGGATGGCAAGCGGAAAGCCGACGAGCACGAGGCCGAGCGAGATAAGCCAGCCCACCGCGACAATGGGTATGGACGAGACGATGAGCTCGGGTTGGAAGAAGAGACGCAGGAAGGTGACCGAATTCCAAGCTTGAACGGCGGGTTGCTCGCCAAGCCAGGTCGAGATCTTCTCGGCCGTCGAAGCATGTGTCACCTCGATGGCGGGCGAAGGCGCGAAGTCAAGGGTCTGGCCATTTGCCAGCGTATACGTTCCGGAAAGCGTGACCTCGCCATTCACGTTGGGTAGCGATACCTTGTACATCTCGAGACGCAATCGCTGACCGGGCTGCAGCGGTGCGGAGAAGCTCACGTCAACCGAGGCATCACCCTTGTTCATCGTCGCGGTGTTCTCGGGGCTCAGACGCGTCGTGCCCTCGAGCACCGTTACCTTGACCGAGGACTCGTCGGTAATCGAGGAACCCTCGGGAAGCTCGACGCGCACGGCCGAAACCTGTTCGCCATCGCCAACGAGCGCCTCCCAGGTGACGCGCGTCGGTTCTCCACCGAGCACGCTTCCCGTGCCCGTCTCGTTGCTTTTGGCCGTGGTCACGTCAACGGACATGGCACCGGCGAGAAGCGGCGAGACGAAGGTCAGCACGAGCGAAAGCGCAAGCGCCGTCACGAGCGCATGCTTGAGCACGGGCTTCAGGTATGCTGCCATATGAATGAATCCCCCGTAAATATGCATGAAACAGATAAGGCAAGGACGAATTATACGCCCTTGCCTTATTGAAACCGAAGAGAAATTCGGTTGTTCGAGAACGGCTCTACTTGGCTGCGCCGAACCACTCCTCCTGGAGCTTGGCGATGGTGCCATCGGCCTGCATCTCGGCAAGCGCGTTATTGATGGCCTCGGCCAGCGCGACGTTGGCGGTGTTAACGATGATGCCGTACTGCTCGCCCGTCGGGATGACCTCGAGGATGTCACAGTCGTCATACTCGTGAGCGATGCTGTAGGCAGCAGCCGGCTCGTCGTAGATGACAGCCTTGATCTTGCCGGTGCGCAGGGCCGCGAGCATGTCGGGGGTCTCCTGGAACGGCGTGTAGGCAATGTCCTTCAGGTTCTCCTTGGCCCAAGCCTCGCCCGAGGAACCGGACTGGGCGCCGACGGCCTGGCCATTGAGCGCATCACGGCTCGTGACATCGGAGCCCTTGAGGACGACGATGGCGAGGTTGGAGTCATAGTACGCGTCGGTGAAGGCGACTTGCTCGGCACGCTCGTCATCGATGGTAATGGCGCTGATGGCGCAATCGAAGGTCTTGCCACCCGCAACCTGCGTCACGAGCGAATCGAAGGCCTGGTTCTGGATGTCGGCATCGAGACCGAGGTGTTTGGCGACCTCCTTGATCAGCGCGATATCGTAGCCCTTGATCTCACCGTTCTCCTGATACTCCATCGGAGCGTAATCAGGGCTCGTGGCAACCGTGAGGGTACCGGGAGTGACGAGCGTGTACTCGTCAGAGGCAGCGGAGCTGGAGCTCGCAGAGCTGGACTGCGAGGAGCCACCGCAGGCGCTCAGCGCCAGCATGCCAACGACGGCAATGCAGGCAAGACCGAAAACGGCAATCCTAGAAAACTTCCCCTTCAACATCTCTCTCCCTTACTACTCGAAACTTCAAATCGGACATATTTCGAAACCGTGCAACCGTACCATAGCTGTTTGCCTTGCGGCAATCGGATATCCGCGATATCAATCGTAAATCTTTCGGAGGAAGCTCCTCGTGCGCTCGTGCTGCGGATGGTCGATGACTTGCTCGGGCGTGCCCTCTTCAACGATCACGCCCTTGTCCATGAAGATGACGCGGTCCGAGACGTCACGCGCGAAGGTCATCTCATGCGTGACGATGACCATAGTCATGTGTTCCTCGGCAAGGTCGCGAATGATCTTGAGCACATCTTGCGTGAGCTCGGGATCAAGCGCGCTCGTAGGCTCGTCGAAGAAGAGAATGTCAGGCTTCGTACACAGGGCACGGGCGATGGCGACACGCTGGAGCTGACCACCCGAGAGTTCGTTGGGAACCATGTCCTCCTTGCCAGCCAAACCGAACTTCTCGAGAAGCTCGAGCGCCATGACGCGTGCTTGTTCCTTGTCGACCTTCTGCACGCGCACGGGAGCGTCCATGACGTTTTGCAGCACCGTGCGATGCGGGAAGAGATTGAAGTTCTGGAACACAAGGCCGAACTTCGAACGTGCCTTTTTGAGCGTGGCCTTGTCCGCATAGACCGCACGACCGTCGGGCCCGGGCTGTGCCACGACAATGTCCTCGTAGGCCAGATAGCCTCGCTCGAAGGTCTCGAGCAACGTCGCGCAACGAAGCAGCGTCGACTTGCCGCCACCCGAGGAGCCGATGATGCTCACGACCTCGCCTTGCGTCACCTCGAGGCTGATGTCCTTGAGCACCATGGTGTCGCCGAAGCTCTTCTCGACGTTTCTGAGGGAGAGAATCTCCTTGGACATGGGTGTTATCTCCTCTCCCCTAGTCATGGTAGTATGCGAGTTTCTTCTCGGCCTTGTTCAAGATGAACTCGACGACGAGCGTGAAGATCCAGTAGATGACCGCAGCAATGACGTAGGGAATCATGCTCACGAAGGACGCGGCAAGCGCCTTTGCCTCGGTGAACATCTCGGCGATGCCGAGCACGAAGGCAAGCGAGGTATCCTTGACCAGCGTGATGATCTCGTTGCCCATCGCCGGCAGGATGCGCTTGATGACCTGCGGCAAGACGATGTAGAAGAAGGTCTGGGCGCGCGAGTAGCCGAGTACCTCGGCAGCTTCGTAATGTCCCACGGGGATGGACTGGATGCCGCTGCGGTAAATCTCGGCGAAGTAAGCCGCGTAGTTGAGGATGAAGCCGATCGCGCAGGCACCAAACTTCCAGCCCGAACCCATGTTGATACCGAGCAAGTAGTACGGCCCGAACATGAGGGCCATGAGCTGGAGCATAAGCGGTGTTCCGCGCATGAAAGAGATGTAGACGCGCGCCACGAGCGAAAGCGGCTTGAACTTGCTCATGCGCGCGAGCGCGATGACGATGCCAAGCGGCAGTGCACCGACAAGCGTCACGACGAATATCTCGAGCGACAGCACGAAGCCCGCCCCTAGGTCGGGCAGGACTACGGACATCATCTGCATGAATGCAGGATCCACACACATCACCTCGTCTACAGCGTGCAACGGGGCGACCTCAATATGGCCGCCCCGCAGGTTCCAGAATATGAAACAGGCTTACTTGCCCAGGCACCAGTTCTCGTAGCTGATACCGTCGGCGGAGTACTTCTCGCAAATCTCCTTGACGGTGCCATCGGCATCCATCTCCTTGAGCGTTGCGGTGACCTGGTCGGCCAGGCCATCGTTGCCCTTCTTGAAGGCGACGGCGTAATGTTCGCTGGACAGCTGCTCGTCAAGCATCCTGAAGATGCCCGGCTTTGCGGCCATCTGGTACTGCGCGATGGACAGGTCGCAGGCAACGGCATCGACCATGCCGCTCTCAAGCTGCATGAATGCGTTGTTGTAATCACCGATCGTCTCGACCTTGCCACCGGCGAAGGTGTCCTGCAAGCTCTTCTCGTCACCGTCGAGCACCTCGAGGGCAGCCGAGTCGACCTGCGTCATGACGGTCTTGCCGGCAAGGTCGGCCAACGAGTTGATATCGCTGTCAGCCTTCACGACGATGACCTGACCGTTGATCATGTACATATCGGTGAAAGAGTAATCGTTCTCACGACCCTCGTAGGTAAAGCCGTTCCAGATGCAGGTGATGTTTCCCTGGTTAACGAGCGCGTCCTTGGCATCCCAGTCAATCGGCTCGGCCTGGAAGGTCCAGCCGTTACGCTTGCAAACCTCCTCGGCGAGGTCGAGATCGAGACCGGTGAACTCACCCGTCTCGGTGTCCTTGTAGCCATACGGCGGATAGCTCTGGTCGAAGCCGACGATGAAGACGTTGTCCGCCGGGGCATTGTCGGAAGCCGCGCTGCTCGAAGATGACGAGCTGCCACCACCACATGCGCTCAGCGCCAGGGCGCCAAAGCACAGCATGCAGCATGCGAGCACGACCGATACAATTCTCTTCTTCATGTTCTCTCCCTACATCACTCTAGCGTAGTAAAGTTTCGTACCGTGGCATTGTAGCCTAATTACGGTGTAGGTAAATCATGAATTCGCATGAAGCCATAAATCGCAGCGAACGGCAGCGAACATATCAGGATGACCTGTCCTCCGGAATGAAAAATGCGCTCCGGATAAATTTCTCATTACATCAAGAGGGTCTTGAGAAAGGCGATGCTCTTCAACTCAAAACCGGCATGCTCGCGCACCCACATGTGGGCAAGGTCGAGGAGCTCGAGCTCGGGATAGACCTCGATCTCGCCGAGTTGCGCAAAGGTCAAAAACAGTAGCGTTTCAATCCAGGCGGCAACCTGCGAGTCGATGGTCGTGCAGATACCCAGACGCGCAATACAGTCATCACACAGCGCACCGCCATAGCTCACATCGAAGGCCTGCACGCGCTCGATGGGGCTGCCGCAGAGGGCGCATTCGCGCACCGCCGGTGCAAAGCCCTGCATGGCCATCGCCTTGAAGAGAAAGGCAATGGCGATGAGAACGGACTGTCGCGCGGGAAGGTCCGCCATGGTGCGCAGTGCCGCGGCACTCATCTCGTACATGCGCTCGCCCAGCACGACGCCGTCACGTCCGAGCTTCTCGAGAAACTCGGACTCAATACTTGCGCTTGCAGTGCGTTCCAACTCATCGCGAATCGCCGCGTTGGTCGACACCGTCTTGACTTCACGTACGATGTCGAGCGACTTTCCCTCGTGCAAGAGCAGGTCTGCCTCGCCAAAGAGCTCGAGCCGCGCCCCGATACGGTTGCCCGGTTTGCGCAGGCCCTTGGCAACCGCACGCACCTGACGTCCGTCGGAAGCGAGCGTGGTGACGATGGCATCGGTCTCTCCGAGCTTGGTGTGCTTGAGGACGATGCAACGCTCGTTATAGGCCCTCGCCATAGCCGAACTTCCTGATCTGCGCGGCGTTCTGACGCCAGTCCTTCTTGACCTTCACCGTGAGGTCGAGATGCACCTGACAGCCGAAGATGCGCTCGAGATCCTCACGCGCTTGCGTTCCGATCTGCTTAATCTTGGATCCCTTCGCGCCGATGATGATGCCCTTCTGGCTGTCGCGCTCGACATAGATGACCGCCCAGATGCGCATGAGGTGACGATCCTCGACGCGCTCGATGTCCTCGACGACGACACCAACCGAATGGGGCACTTCGTCGAAGGTCGAGCGAAGGATCTTCTCGCGAATGAACTCGGCGATGAGCACCTCGTCACTCAGGTCGACGCCCGTTCCCTTGGGAAACCAGCGCGGTCCCGTGGGAAGCAGATTGTAGACCGCGTCGATGAAAGCATCGAGGCCACGATTGTGCTTGGCCGAGACGACGACTTCCTCGTCGAAGTCACACAGATCGCGTGCCTGCTCGAGACGCTCGGTTATGACGGGCCTCTTCACGAGGTCGGCCTTGGAGATGACGAGGATCTTGTGGCATGACAGCTCGTTGATGTGATTGGCAATCCACTCATCACCCGTGCCGACGGGTTGGGATGCATCGATAAGAAAGGCAATGACGTCGACATCGGCCAGCGCCTGCAGGGCAGACTCGTTGAGCTCTTCGCCCAACGCATCCTTGGGCTTGTGGATGCCCGGTGTGTCGACCATAATCATCTGCATATCATCAGTGTCGTAGACGGCCCGGAAACGATGGCGCGTGGTCTGCGGCGTGCGCGAGGTGATGGCGAGCTTGGTACCCATGATGTGGTTGAGCAGCGTCGACTTGCCCGCATTGGGCCTGCCCACGAAGGTCACGAAACCACTGCGAAAGGTCTCGGGATCGACCGCCTCGCCCACATCATCGCAGATGCCGGCAGCCTTGAGCATTTCATCCAGATCGGACATGGTGCCTCCCTATGCAAGCAGGTTCACGGTTGCGGTCCCGTAGACGACGAGGCCGGCGATGACCGAGGTAATCGCGAGCACAAGCACGGCTCCGGCCGCCGCATCCTTCGCAACCTTGATGAGATGGTCAAATTCGGGGCTGACCTTGTCACATAACGCCTCGATCGCCGTATTGAGCACCTCGGCGGAAATGACCATGCCGATGCAGATGATGACGACGCACCAACCCCAAGGCTCGACATGCAAGGCCCAGCAGACGATGAGCGCAAGGATGGCGAAGACGAGATGCACCTTCATGTGAAGCTCGCTCATAAACGCCCTGCCGATTCCGGCAAAGGCAACGGCAAAGCTCTTGACTTGCGACTGGTTCTTCATCAGCGTATTCCCGTCAGACCATAGGCATCGAGAATCTCCTTCTCGAGTGCTTCCATCTCGACCGCTTCGCTCTCGTCAATATGGTCGTAACCGAGTAAATGCAGCAGCGAGTGCACGAGCATGAGCGAAGCCTCCTGCTCGAAGCTCGTCTGGAATTGCCCGCGCTGCTCGTCAACGACATCAGGCGCGATGACGACATCGCCGATTTGAATGGGCGTGCCTTGCGGATAGTCGCCCCAAGGATCATCGCATTCGAAGGAAAGCACGTCGGTCGGCTTGTCAATGTCACGATACTCGCGGTTGAGCTCGTGTATCTCGTGAACATCCACGAGGCTTATCGACACCTCGCAAACGTCGGGCGCCTCCATATGTTCGAGCGTGAAACGCGCGAGCTTCTCGATGGATTCATCACTCCACTGCGCCGTGCCGCCGCGTCTGTCGATGGTGATGAGCATGCGCTACTCCAATCCCTCGATACTCTGCTGCACGCCGTGCGCCGCCGCATCGTAGGCGCGCACGATGCGCGCGACGAGACTGTGACGCACAACATCGGCACCGGTGAGATCGATAAAGGATATCTCATCAATATCCGAGAGTATGTCGCGCACACCATGCAGACCCGATGTGCCCTGGGGCAAGTCAATCTGCGTGACATCACCGGTAATGACCATCTTGGAGCCGAAGCCCAGGCGCGTGAGGAACATCTTGAGCTGTTCGGGCGTCGTATTCTGTGCCTCGTCAAGAATGAGGAAAGCGTCGTTGAAGGTGCGACCGCGCATGAAGGCAAGTGGCGCGATTTCGATTACGCCCTGCGAGATGAGCTGGTTACCCTTCTCCATGTCGGTCATGTCATAGAGTGCGTCATAGAGAGGGCGCACGTACGGGTCGACCTTCTCGTCGAGCGTTCCGGGCAGAAAGCCCAGATTCTCGCCCGCCTCGACGACGGGACGCGTGAGAATGATGCGGCCGATTTCCTTGCGCTTGAGCGCGGCGATTGCCATGGCCATCGCGAGATAGGTCTTGCCCGTGCCGGCCGGACCGATCGCAAAGGTGATGGTACTGTTGCGAATGGCATCGCAATAGCGCTTCTGGCCGCTCGTCTTGGGCCGAATCGCACGGCCGCGGTAGGTGAGCAACGTGTCCTCGCGCAGGGAATTGGGCGAATAGTCGGAATTGCGCAACACTTCGGCGGCACGCCGGATATCATCGGCCGTCGGGGCATTGCCAGCCTGGACCATTTCGAAGAGATCGGCGATGAGCGAGGAGATGACGGGAATCTCGAGAGCATCGCCGATCACGACGACGCTATCGGAATGCAGGGCAACGGTCACGTCGAAGAGGTCTTCGATAGCACGCAAATTCGCGTCGGCCGGACCGCAGAGCAGGGCAAGGTCGACATCATCGGGCAGGGCAAGCTTCACTTGGCTGGACTGCATCGAGCCTATCTTCCTCCTAGCGCTTCATGCGCGGCGCCTTGTACGCCGGACACGGATAGTCGCGATATCTCAGGTTACCGAGAATCTCGGCAACCCACTCGTCAATGGGTACGAGAGCCTCCGCTTGCTCGCAATCGGCAATGCGCGCATGCGTCTCGGGCGAACGAGGCATGAACAGCGTGCAGCAGTCATCAGCCGGACGCGAGGAAATCTCGAAGGTGCCAAGCTGTTTGGCGATGTCGATGATCTCGAGCTTGTCGCTGCCGATGAGCGGACGCAGAACGGGGATATCGACGACGGCGTTGACCGCAGCGATGTTTTCGAGGGTCTGGCTCGCGACCTGGCCGAGCGACTCGCCAGTGACAAGCGCCTTGGCCTTCTCAATATGTGCGATGCCCTGCGCAATGCGAAACATGAGACGCCGATAGAGCACGATACGCAAGTTGGGGGGGCATTCGCTCGCAATGGCCTTCTGGTAATCGCCGAAGGGAATCGTGTAGATGCGGCCGATACCACCTGCCGGCGCAAGCGCGTGCGCGAGGTCATCGACGATGTACTCGCTCGCATCATCGGTCACGGGAGCACCTGAGAAGTGGACGCCCACGACGACGGCACCGCGTTTCATGAGCTTCCAGGTTGCCACGGGACTATCGATGCCACCGGACATGAGGCTCACGACCTTGCCAGCCGTCCCCACGGGAAGCCCTCCGATACCGCGATCGCTACGCGAGAAGACGTAGGCGCTGCCCTGAATAATCTCGACGTGCACCTTGACGTCCGGATCCTTCATCTTGACCTTCTTGTCAGGGGCAAACGCGCACAGATGCGCCCCGACGAGCTGGTTGAGCTGCATGGAGTCGATGGGGTAATCGGTGTTGGAACGACGTGCCACGACCTTGAACGACTCGAACTCGCCACAATCCATCATCGCGAGCTCGGCGCAAAGGTTATATTCCTCGGGGTCGCGCGCGCAGCGCCAACCGCGTGACACGCGCGCGACACCGGGCACCTGCAGCAGAATCCGGGCAGCCGGCTCGAGGTCATCGGCATTTTCGAAGACGACAAGAAGATGCCCGGAGATGCGGCAGATTTCCTTGGTGTCAAAAGCAACGAGCGCCGCCTCCATGTTGCTGAGGAGACGGTGCTCGAAAGAGGCACGATTGCGACCCTTGAGGCCGACCTCGTGATAGTGAACGAGGCAGATACGCTCGAACAAGCGCTCCCCCTAGCTCTTGTCGTTCATGAAAGCCGTCTTGTCATAGGAGACCTCGCCGCGGGCGATTTCCTCCATGGCCAGGGACAACGGCTTGCGACCTGCGAACTCGGCAATCTCGCTGACGGATTGCAGGGCAACGGCGCGATCGCGCTGACCGCGCATCATGTCGTTGATATCGCGTGCGCGCTTGGACGCGATGGCGCAGAGTAGGTACTTGTCTTCGTCGGTCTTATCGAGAAGAGTGTCAATGCGAGGTTCGACAATGGACATATGCTATAAGCTCCTCAAATGAACGATTTTGCTTTGAATCGACCTAAGATTCTAACACGTGGGAAAGCTCTTTGGTAGCCTTTTCCAAATCGTCGTTGACTATGGCGTAATCGTACTTGACCGAGGCATCCATCTCACCTTTCGCGTTGGCAAGACGTTGGGCGATGACTTCCTCGGAATCAGTCGCCCGTCCGCGCAGCCTGCGCTCGAGCTCATCGAGCGAGGGTGGTGCGATGAAGACGAGCTTTGCCTGCGGGAGCTTTTCGAGTACCTGGAAGGCACCCTGCACGTCAATCTCGAGTATGACGGTATCACCTGCACTCAAATGCTCCTTTATGGGCGCAAGCGGCGTGCCGTAGTAGTTGGAATGGACCTGGGCCCACTCGATGAAACCGTCCTTCGCGATGGCGTCCTCGAACTCGTCGACGCTCATGAAGTGATAGTGGACGCCGTCGACCTCACCTTGACGGGGTGCACGCGTCGTGGCCGATATGGAAAGGACGTAGTTAGGATGCTCTTCGAGGATGCGGTTGACGAGCGTGCCCTTGCCTGCCCCGGACGGACCCGATATGACGTAGAGCGCACCTTCTGCCATGCTTCGCTCAGCTCCCTAGTCGAGTTCTGCGGCGATTTCGTCAAACGCCGCGACCGGATCTGCCGCGCGCGTGATGGGGCGGCCGATGACGAGATGGGACGCACCGGCGGCAAACGCCTCGGCTGGCGTTGCCACGCGGCTCTGGTCGCCAAGTGCCGCGCCCTTGGGGCGTACGCCCGGGGTAATGATGATAGCATCGGGACCGAGCAACTCCCTCATCTGAGCCGCCTCGATGGGTGAGCAGACAATGCCGTCGAGCTTTGCATCATGAGCAAGCCCGGCAAGGCGCTCCACCTGTTCGGCGGGCGACACGTCGATGCCGATTGCCTCGAGCTGGAATGCATCCATGCTCGTGAGAACCGTGATAGCGCACACGGCGGGAGGGTCGCCTTCGCGCGGGGATTCCGAAAACCCCTTTCGGGCGCCCTTTTCGGCAGATTCCATCATGTCGGCACCGCCACTTGCGTGCACCGTGAACAAATCGGCACCGGCCTTCGCGATGGAATTGGCGGCACCGTAGACCTGATGGGGAATGTCATGCAGCTTGAGATCGAGGAAGACCTTGAAGCCGAGCTTGTGCATCGTGTTCACGATGGAGGGGCCGACGGCGTAGTAGAGCGTCATGCCGATCTTTACCCAGCGGGCGTGTCCGGCAAGCTTCTCGCCGAGCACGACCGCCTCGTCGGGCGAGCAATCGAGAGCGACGATGATGCGATCGGCGGCAGACTCGTTCTTCCAGTCCATTACGCTATACCTCCAGTGCGCCAATGAGCTCGCGTACCTGCGAGACTCCGTTTTCCTTGCAATACGTGACCATGCCCTCGAGCACATGCAGGCTCGCAAGCGGGTCGACGAAGTTCGCGGCTCCAACAGCAACTGCCGTCGCACCGGCGAGCATGAACTCGATGGCATCCTCGCCACTTGCAATACCGCCCATACCGATAATGGGGATATCGACAGCATTATGCGTCTCCCACACCATACGTAGGGCAACGGGCTTAATGGCCGGGCCCGATAGACCGCCGACGACACGCGCAAGCTTGGGACGACGGCGCTTCGCATCAATCGCCATGCCGAGCAACGTGTTGATGAGACTCACGGCATCGGCACCGGCCGCCTCGACGGCCTTGGCGATGACGGTGATGTCGGTGACGTTAGGTGTAAGCTTGACGATGAGCGGGCGCTTGGTGCGCGCGCGAAGCTCCGAGGTGACGAGCGCAGCCTGCTCGGGGTCGGTTCCGAAGGTCATGCCACCGGCATCCACGTTGGGACACGAGATGTTGACCTCGTAGGCGTCGACGGCAGGTTCGTCCTCAAGACGCTCAACTACCTGGATGTACTCTTGAAGCGTATGCCCCGAAACGTTGACGATAACCGAAGTATCCTGCGTGGCGAGCCAGGAAAGCTGACTGGCGCAGAACTCCTCGACGCCGGGATTCTGCAAGCCGATGGAGTTGAGCATGCCGGCGGGTGCCTCGGCGATGCGCGGCGTCGCGTTGCCGTCCCAGGGCATAGGCGAGACGCCCTTTGTGGTGACGGCACCGAGTTTGCCAACGTCGAAGAAATCGGCGAACTCCTCGCCGTGCCCGAAGGTGCCCGAGGCAACCGTCACGGGATTCTTCATCGACAGGCCGCCGACGTTGACACGCATGTCAGGAACGCTCATCACCAGATCACCTCGCTTGCATCGAAGACAGGGCCGTCGACGCAACAGCGCTTGAGACCGTCTGTCGTCTCGACAACGCAACCTAGGCATGCTCCGACGCCGCAGGCCATGAGACGTTCCATCGAGACCTCGCAGGTCACGCCATGCTCGATGGCGGGAAGCGCCACGGAACGCTCCATGAGCGGCGGCCCGCAGACGGCGACGTAATCGTAGTCATGCGTAGCGAGGAGCTCGTCGGTGACGGCGTTTACAAAGCCCTTGACGCCCATCGAGCCATCGTCAGTCGCGACATGCAACGCACCGCCCGATGGACGGATGCTATCCTCGAACTGCTCGGCGCAGGCAAGGCGTTTCGCCGTCTGCGCACCAATGACGACATCGACTTGCGCACCTTTCGCGACAAGCTCGTCGGCGAGCAGCTTGAGCGCCGGGGCACCCACACCACCGCAGGCGAGCAATGCGCGATGCGCGCCATCCGGAATGTGCCATCCATTGCCGATGGGACCGACGAAATCGACTTCTTCACCGATGCAGACATGCGAAAGTTGCTCGGTGCCCTCCCCCACGACCTGATAGCAGACGTCAACGGAACCAGCGGTTTCATCGACATCGAAAACGGCAAAGGGCATGCGGAGAAACTGAATGGAAGGCTCGCTCGCAACCCTGACCTGAACGAACTGACCAGGATGTGCGGTTTTGGCAATACAAGGGGCCAGCACGGACATGTGATAGATCCCCTCGGCAACTTGTCTGTTGAAGAGTACGGGGCCACTTTCCTGAAGCTTCTGGTCCATGTTCTCGCGTTTCCCTCCACGCCAGGTTCAACATGATCTTGCCCATGATAGCGCACTTCGCATGCGTATCGCCATCAGTTGACTCGTCTACTCGTGGGGGACACAGGCTTTGCGGGCTTGCTCTCGCACCCGACCCACGACTCACTCGATGCCGCTGCGGGACTCGCGTGCAAAGGGCGCACGCTCAGACAGTCCTCGCAAGACCGCATCTCGCTCGACGTGGGTCTGCTCGAGATGCCCTCGAAGCCTGTGTCCCCTGCAAGAAATACCCTACTCTTACAGGTCTTGCAGCGCGACAGGTGCAAGACGCCCGTCACGTACGGCGCTGATGGCTTGGGCCAGGGCGTTTGCGCCGGCAAGCGTGGTTACATAGCAGATGCCATGGTGCACCGCCGCGCTGCGCAGATGATAGCTGTCGCCGCGCGTCTCCTGCCCGAAGGGAATGTTCACGAGCAAGCTGATCTCGCCGCTGGCAATCATGTCACCTATGTTGGGACGTGCCTCCTGCATCTTGCGCGTTATCTCGACGTCCAGGCCATTGGCTCGCAGCAAACGTCCCGTCCCCCCAGTGGAGACAATCGAGAAACCAAGGTCCTGGAGCGCATGGGCAATGGGAACGATGTTGCGCTTCTCGCGGTCGCAAACTGATATGAAGACCTTTCCGGATTTGGGAAGCGAATAGTCGATGGCAAGCTGCGTCTTGGCGTACGCACTTGGAAAATCGCGTGCAATACCCATGACCTCACCGGTCGACTTCATCTCAGGCCCAAGCATGGTCTCGGCTCCCGGGAAGCGCCCGAAGGGCATGACCGCTTCCTTGCAGGCGAAGTAGTCGAGATCCTCGTGACGCGCGGGCAAGTCAAAGTCGGCAATGCGCTCACCGGCCATGATGCGCGCAGCGTATTGCGCGAGCGACACGCCCGTTGCCTTGCTCACGAAGGGCACGGTGCGACTCGCACGCGGATTGACCTCGATGACGTAGACCTTGCCATCCTTGACGGCGAACTGGATGTTGACCAGACCGCGCGTCCGCACGGCGTGAGCGAGTTTCTTCGTGTAGTCGACGAGCGTGTCGAGCACGGCATCCGAAAACGAGAAGGGCGGCGTGCAACAGGCCGAGTCGCCCGAATGGATGCCGGCCTCCTCGATGTGCTCGAGAATCGCGCCGATGTAGACGTCCTCGCCATCGCACAGCGCGTCGACATCGCATTCCGTGGCCGACTCGAGGAAGGCGTCGAGGTAAACGGGATGGTCGGGCGTAACACGCGCGGCCTGGGCCATATAACACTCGAGGTACTGCTCGTCATAGGCGATGACCATGCCACGACCACCCAGGACGTAGCTCGGTCGTACCAAAAGCGGATACCCGATGTGCGCGGCGACCGCATGGGCCTCGTCAAGCGACTCTGCCACGCCCGCTACCGGATAGGGAATGCCGAGCTCGTCGAGCAGCGCCGAGAAGCGGTCGCGGTCCTCGGCCAGGTCGATCGCGGACGGCTGCGTGCCCATGATGCGCACGCCCCCATCGGCAAGCGCCTGAGCAAGCTTGAGCGGCGTCTGGCCACCAAGCGTCACGACGACGCCATCAGGGGATTCCGCATCGATGATGTCCATGACGTCCTCGTAGGTGATGGGTTCGAAGTAGAGGCGATCGGAGGTGTCATAGTCGGTCGAGACCGTCTCGGGATTGCAATTCACCATAATCGTCTCGTAGCCCATCGCGGAGAGCGCATAGCTCGCCTGGACACAGCAGTAATCGAACTCGATGCCCTGGCCGATACGATTGGGACCGGCGCCGATGATCATGGCCTTGGGCTTGTCGCAGGGACGGACCTCGCTCTCGTCCCCGTAGGTCTTGTAGTAGTAGCTCGTCTGCGAGGCGAACTCGCCGGCGCAGGTGTCGACGGTCTTGAAGACGCCGATGACACCGAGCCCTTTGCGACGAGCGCGTACGGACCATTCATCAGAACCGGTCAGGTGCGCGATCTGCACGTCCGAGAGTCCGTAACGCTTGCCAAGGCGCATGAGGCGAGCATCGATGTTGGCAAGTGCACGTCCGTCGAACATGTTCTCGACGGCAACCATGTCGGCGAGCCGGTCGATGAACCAGGGATCTATGAGGCTCAGCGACGCGAGTTCCTCGACGCTCATGCCGCGACGCAGGGCTTCGGCCATGTAGTAGATGCGATGTTCGGTGGGCGTGGAAACGAGGCTCTTGAAGTGCGCTTCGTCAAATTCGTCACGCCCGTCACGTCCCAGGCCGCTGCGCCCGTTTTCCAGCGAGCGCATGGCCTTGCCGAGCGCCTCCTCGAAAGTGCTCCCGATGGCCATGATCTCACCGACGGCCTTCATGCGCGTAGAGAGCGTGGGGTCGCTTCCCGCGAACTTCTCGAAGGCAAAACGTGGGATCTTGACGACGACATAGTCGATAGAGGGCTCGAAGCACGCGGGTGTGGCCTTGGTGATGTCGTTTACGATTTCGTCGAGCGTGTATCCGACGGCAAGTTTGGCCGCCATCTTGGCAATGGGAAAACCGGTCGCCTTGGAGGCGAGTGCCGAGGAACGGCTCACGCGTGGATTCATCTCGATGACGATAAGACGACCATCACGCGGATTCACGGCAAACTGCACGTTGGAGCCACCGCAAGCAACGCCAATCTCCTCGAGAATGGCAAGCGACGCATCGCGCATGCGCTGGTACTCGACATCGGTGAGCGTCTGGGCAGGAGCGACGGTAATGGAGTCGCCGGTATGCACGCCCATCGCATCGAAATTCTCGATGGAGCACACGATGATGCCGTTGCCAGACGTATCGCGCATGACCTCCATCTCGTATTCCTTCCAACCGATGATGGACTCCTCGACGAGAACCTCGCCTGCCGGCGAGAGCTCGAGCCCCTCACGCACGATGTCACGTAGCTCGTCCATGCCATAGGCGATGCCGCCGCCGGCACCGCCAAGCGTGAAGCTCGGACGCAGAACGAGCGGAAAGCCCAGCTCGTCGGCGAGCATCTCGGCATCGGCGACGGAATACGCGTAGCCGCTGCGTGCAACTTCCAGTCCAATGCGACCCATGGCCTCGGCGAAGAGTTTGCGGTCCTCTCCCCTCTTGATGGCGTCCAAGTCGCAGCCGATCATCTCGACACAGTATTTCTCGAGCACGCCGGATTCGGCTAGCTCGACCGCGCAGTTGAGGCCGGTCTGGCCACCCATGTTGGGCAACAGGGCATCGGGACGCTCGCGCTCGATGATCTTCTCGACGACGGCGGCAGTTATGGGCTCGACGTAGGTGCGCGTTGCCATCATGGGGTCGGTCATGATGGTGGCGGGGTTCGAGTTGACGAGAACGATCTCGTAGCCGTCTTCCATGAGCACCTTGCAAGCCTGGGTGCCCGAATAGTCGAACTCGCAGGCCTGCCCTATGACGATGGGACCGCTTCCGATGATGAGTATCTTCTTGATGTCATCTCTACGTGGCATGTAATGAAACCTTTCAGATCTGATTTCGAAAAGATCGCAGCGTGGACGCTTCGCCTCGACGGTCGCTCCCCCACAGCCCGCTTCGCGGTCTTCACAACCTGCTCCCTTGGACCTCGGCTTCGCATCCAATGCTGCAATCAAGCCTTGGCAAGATGCTTGCGTCGCACTCTAGGTGGTACTTCTCACGTCTCGTACCTCGATATCCAGATAATCATCGCAGCCGTCCATAAGGCGGGAGAACGCCTCGAAGAGATACGACGAGTCATGGGGGCCGGGAGCGGCCTCGGGATGGTATTGCACCGAGAAGACGGGATAGTCGAGAAACGCCATACCCTCGGGCGTTCCGTCGTTGAGATTGACGTGAGTGAGTTGGATGCGACCGAAGTCGCGCGACTCCACAACGGGCGCAATGTGGCGTTCGCTCCAGAACAGCAAGCTTTCGGGATGCTCGGCAAGACTGGCCGAGAGCTCGGGCACGAGCGTGCCGATGCTCTCGAAAACCTGCCCGAAGCCGTGGTTTTGCGCGGTGATCTCGACGGCGCCGGTACGCAAATTCATAACCGGCTGGTTGCCGCCATGATGTCCGTACTTGAGCTTCTCGATGGCCGCACCAGCCGCAATCGAGAGCATCTGATGTCCGAGGCATATGCCGAAAACCGGAAGCTTTCCGATGAGCTGGCGAGCGAGCTCGTATGCCGGCGCAACCGCCTGTGGATCGCCCGGACCGTTGGAGAGGAAGACACCATCGGGAGCAAGCGCGAGTACGTCATCCAGACTCGTGTTCCACGGCATGACCGTTACTTCGCACCCATGGTCGCGAAGACCATCGAGTATGTCCGTCTTGATACCGCAATCGAGGGCGATGACATGATGGCGCGCAGTGCCGCCGATCGCCGATAGTTCGTAGGGGTGCGCGCAGGAGACCTCGGCAGCGAGGTTGACGCCCACGATGCCCTCGGACGCCGCAAGACGCGACTCGAGAGCGCCAAGGTCATCGCATGACGTTGAGATGACTGCCTTCATCGCACCGCGCTCGCGCACGTGACGCACAAGCCTACGCGTGTCGATACCCTCGATGGCGACGATACCATGTTGCTCGAGGTACGCGGGAAGCGTCATGTCCGACCTGAAATTGCTCGGCCTATCACACATGTCGCGTACGACCAGGCCACGGCAGAAGCATCCGCGTGATTGCGCATCGCCATCGTTGACGCCGTAGTTGCCGATATGCGGATAGGTCATCGTGATGATCTGGCCGGCATAGGAGGGATCGCTCAGGATCTCCTGGTAGCCGCTCATCGAGGTGTTGAAGACGATTTCGCCGAAGGCCTCGCCCGTGCATCCGCACGCACTTCCCTCGAATACCGTGCCGTCCTCGAGCATGAGAATGGCAGGCACATCATTGTGCAGTGACATGTCCATCTCCCTTGTCGGTCTCTCCGGACCGCTCGTTAAAGGTTGCTTGACCGCAGAAAACTATAGCACCCGCTTCGCGCACGGGTGCATTTTGTTCACATACTTGAAACGTATGGCTAGAAGGTCACCACACCATCTTCCATGCTGGCATATCCGTCGACGAAGGTGTCGGTCGCCCGTCCGGTGAGCTCCCAGCCGAGAAATGCCGAGTTCTTCGAACGGGAGTAAAAGTCGCCCTCCTCGACCATCCATGTAGTATCGGGGTCGACAATCGTGTAGTCGGCCATGGAGCCCTCACGCAGCTCAACCTGCTCGACACCGATGAGCTCGCGCGGAGCGATGGACGTAACCTCGACGAGGCGCTGCCAACTCATCTTGCCCGGCAACACGAGCTTGGTGAGCAAGAGTCCCAAGGCTGTCTCGAGTCCAGTCGTGCCAAAGGGCGCATGGTTGAACTCGAGTGCCTTCTCATGCGCGGCATGCGGAGCATGATCGGTAGCGACCATGTCGATACGTCCGTCGACGAGCGCCTCCTGCAAGACGAGATTGTCCTCTTTCGTGCGCAGCGGCGGATTCATCTTGAGGTTCGTGCTATAGCTATCGGCCTTGATGTCGTCCTCGTTCAGGAAGAGATGATGGGGTGTGACCTCGCAGGTCACAGGTACGCCCTCGGCCTTGGCGCGAGCGACCATATCGACGGCGCGGGCCGTGGTGAGATGCTGGATGTGCACATGGCAACCCGTGAGGCGGGCGAGCTCGATATCACGGGCGATCTGGGTCTCTTCGCCCGCAGCTGGCCAACCCGTCAGGCCCAGACGCGTCGAGACGACGCCCTCGTTGACGACGCCGGCACCGACGATATCCTCCATCTGGCAATGACTCAGCACGGGCACGCCAAACATCTTGGCATAATCGAGCGCCTGGCGCATCATGCCGCCATCCTGGATACCGTGTCCATCATCGGAAAACGCGACAGCTCCGGCGGCGACCATGTCGCCCATCTCAGCGAGCTCCTTACCGGCAAGCCCCTTGGTACAAGCTCCGAGGGGATAGATGCGCGTGCGGCCGGGCTCCCAAGCAGCCTTCTCGAGCAGGTAGTCGATCATGGCACCGGTATCGATGACCGGCTTAGTGTTGGCCATCGGCACGACGCCGGTGAAGCCCCCGTGCGCTGCGGCGCGCATGCCGGTGAGGATGTCCTCCTTGTATTCCTGACCCGGATCGCGGAAGTGCACATGCACGTCGACCATACCGGGAATGAGATACTTGCCCGCGCAGTCCTTCACGAGGAGCTTCTCGGGCAGCTCGATGTCGTTGCCGATGGCGACGACGAGGCCATCGCGCACGAGCACGTTCGTCACCTCATCGATGCCGTTTCGCGGATCTATCACATGGGCATCTTTAAGCAGCAGCGCCATTGCCCTCACCTCCAAGCAGTAGATACATGACGGCCATGCGCACGGCCACGCCCGAGTTGACCTGGTCGAGAATCACCGCACGATCGGAATCGGCGGCATCTTGCGAAAGCTCGACACCGCGATTGATGGGGCCTGGGTGCATGATGATCGCATCGTCCTTCATCGCATCCATGCGCGCGAGATTGATGCCGTAGAGCATCGCATACTCACGCAGCGACGGCAGGGCGGCCGACTCGAGGCGTTCTTGCTGAATGCGCAGCATGTAGACGACATCGAGCTCGGGCAGAACGTCATCAAGCGTGTAGGAGTGACGAGCACCCAAGACGTCGGGACGCGCGGGCATGAGCGTGGGCGGACCAATCACGATGGGCTCGGCTCCCATGATCTTAAGAAGCGGGACGAGCGAACCGACAACACGGGAGTGCGCGATGTCACCGACGATGCCGACCTTGAGGCCGTCGATATGTCCAAGCGTCTCGCGAATCGTGAAGGCGTCGAGCAGTGCCTGGGTGGGATGCTGGTGCTTTCCGTCACCGCCATTGACCACGTGCGCGTCCATGTGCTGGGTCAGGATACGCGGAGCACCCTCCTGCTTGCTGCGCACGACGATGAGGTCGCAGTTCATGGCGCCGAGAGTCTCGGCCGTGTCGGCCAGGGTCTCGCCCTTGGTGGTCGAGGAGCTCGAAGCCGAGAAGTTGATGACATCGCCCGACAGGCGCTTACCGGCGATCTCGAAACTCGTGCGCGTGCGCGTCGAGGGTTCGAGGAAGAGATTGATGATGGTGCGGCCTCGCAAGGTGGGAAGCTTCTTGATCGCGCGATCGTTGACTTCCTTGAAGCTCCTGGCCGTATCGAGAATCTCGATGATCTCGTCTGCCGAATACTCGTCGATATCGATGAGATGTTTGTGCTGCAGCATCAGCTTTCACCTCCGAGCACCTTGTTAAATGCCTGTGTGAGCTCGCCCGTGCTCTGGACGGGAGCCGACCCGATGTGACCTTGCGCCTGCAGAATCTCGACGCTCGTGTGACCGTCAACGGGTTCGGCGAAGAAACGAACCGACTCGTCTTTGCTGCTCGGGACGTTCTTGCCGACGAAGTCGGCACGGATGGGCAGTTCGCGATGGCCGCGGTCGACGAGCACCGCGAGCTGTATACGATCGGGGCGTCCGTAGTCCATGAGGGCGTCCATTGCCGCGCGGATGGTGCGTCCGGTATAGAGCACGTCATCAACGAGCACGACCGTCTTGCCTTCGGGCACAAACGGAATATCGGTGGTGTGCACGACCGGCGCGAGGAAATTCTCGACATCGTCGCGATAGAAGCTGATGTCGAGCCTGCCGACGGGTACCTTCACACCCTCGATCTGCTCGATGCGCTTAGCAAGTGCCGCCGCGATGAGGTCGCCACGCGTCACGATGCCAACGAGCGCGATGCCCAGGGCTCCGTCATTTGATTCGAGGATTTCGTGCGCGATGCGCGTGAGCGAACGGTCGATGGCAGACTCGTCCATGACGACCGTCTTCGTCAAATCTGACATAATCACCTACTCCCTTGCTGGCCTCACGGGACCATCACTTAAAGGTTTGGAACTGTCAAAAGACATAGTAACACGAATAGGCAGACAGACGCTGCTCTCCGCTCCGACGGTCGCTCCCCGACAGCCCGCTTCGCGGTCTTTACGGCTCGCTCCCTTAGTCCTCCGCTATGCGCAGCATCTGTCTGCCTTCCACTTAGCCCCATTGTCATTTCGAGCAAAGCGAACGAAGTGAGCGAAGTCGCGCTCAGGCGGGTAGACGCTGCTCTCCGCTCCGACGGTCGCTCCCCGACAGCCCGCTTCGCGGTCTTTACGGCTCGCTCCCTTAGACCTCCGCTACGCACAGCGTCTACCCGCTCTCTTCACGTTCTCTATGGCTCGCTCGCTTGGGCCTCCGCTATGCAGAGCACCTGTCTGCCCATTTGAGAATGGGATGGTCACTCAGAGCATCTGTCTCATTTCGTGAGCAGTCGGTCAAAGAGCTTGCGGGCGATGAGGCGCTTGGAGAGTACGGGCAGCTCCTCGACACTATCGGCGCCAACGAACCAGACGCGGTTGTCGGCAGAGCCCATGCCGAGCTCGCCGGACACGTCGTTTGCCACGACGAGATCGGCGTTCTTGGCAACGAGTTTCCTCCTGGCGTTGCCAAGCACATCCTGCGTCTCGGCGGCATAGGTCACGACCAGCGTATCGCCCTTGTCTGCCGCGAGCGTCGCGGCAATGTCTGGGTTGGGCACGAAGGTGACGGTCATATCCCCACCGTCGTGCTTGATCTTCTGATCCGCACGGCCTTGCGGCTTCCAATCCGAGACAGCCGCGACGAACAGGGCGATGTCGGCATCGGCGAAGGGCTTACGGCAGGCTTCGAGCATCTCGTCGGCCGTGCGCACGTGGATGACCTCGACACCTTCCGGATCGGGCAGCGACGCGGGACCAGACACGAGCGTAACTTGTGCCCCGCGGTCACGCGCCTCGGCGGCGATAGCGTAACCAGATTTGCCACTACTCCCGTTACTGATATAGCGCACCGGATCGAGCGGTTCCTGTGTGGGGCCTGCCGTCACGAGCACGCGCACACCCTCCATGTCGCGCGAGCGTGCAAGCACGTCGAGCGTAGCCCGTGCGATGGTTTCCGGCTCGGCCAGACGGCCCGCCCCCACATCGCCACAGGCAAGGTAGCCGCTGTCCGGATAGACAATGGTGCAACCGCGCGACTCGAGGGTAGCGATGTTTTCCTGCGTGGCAACGTCGCGCCACATCTCGACGTTCATGGCAGGCGCGATGACGAACGGTGCCTTGGTCGCGAGCGCCGTCGTGGTAAGCAAATCATCGGCCACACCTTGCGCGATTTTCGCGATGACGTTTGCCGTGGCGGGAGCGATGAGGAACACGTCAGGTTCCTTGGCAAGGGAAACGTGATGAATGGGATCTCCCGGCTCGTCGAAGAGCTCGACCGCGACCTCGTGTCCCGAAAGCGCGCGAAAGGTCGTGGGACCGACGAATTCGGTAGCGTGTTCGGTCATGACGACCTTAACGTCCTGACCAGCCTTCTGGAGCATCCTCAGTATCTCGCACGACTTATAGGCAGCGATGCAGCCCGTGACACCCAGCAGGATCACGAAGCATCCCCCTCTCCCTGCGAGACGATCATCATACGGTGACAATTGGGGCATTCGGCGAGTTCGTCACCCTTGCGCAGCTTGGCAAGCATGCCATCGAGAATGGTCGAGCGACAGGCCGTGCAGTGATCGCCCTCGAGCCGAGAGACGGCTACGCCGTTCTTCTCGGCACGCAGGGCCTCGTAACGTTGCACGATAGCCGGATCGAGCTGTGCGAGGAGCGTCGTGCGCTCCGTCTCGAGCTGCGCGATACGCGCCTGTATGGCACCGCCCTTCTGCTTGAAGTGCTCGGTATGGTGTGCCTCGGCGTGGTCGACCTTGGCAAGCGCCTCGGCAACCTGCTCGGCAAGCTTGTCAACCTTGATCTGGCGCTCGAGCAGCTCGTCTTGCTCGATGCCGATGTTCTTCTGGCGCTTGACCTGACCTTCCATGTCGCGAGTAATCGAAGCGGTGGCGCGGTAATCGGAATTCGAGTCAAGCTTCTCCTGCAACGCCTTGATCTTGGCGATGACACGCTCTTCTTCGGCCTGGAGCTTGGCGATCTTATCCTCGACCTCGTCGAGAAGCTCCACGACCTGATCCTGCTTGCCCTTGATCTCCTTGCGCTTCGCGCGACACTCCATGATCGCCTTGAGCTCGGGCAGATCATCGAGCTCGCGCTTGGAACGCATAATCTGCGTATCGCAGTCCTGCAGGTCGAGAAGCACCTTGCTATCAGACATGGTCATGCTCCTTCTCAGGCCGTCCACCAATTGCAATGCGAATCACGCAGGTCAACGATATCGCCACCGGTAACACCGCATGTAAGCAATGCGTCGATGAGCACGTCGACGATCGGAAGCTCGGAGCGGTCATGCCCGAGCTCGATGATCGATAGATACGGCTGCGCATCGACACACATATGATAGCGAGTCTCGCCAACGATAATGCAGTCTATACCGCCCGTGATGCAACGCTCGTAGAGGTCCGGGTCACCCCAGGAGCCGTTGAGAAAGGCGATACGGCCAATTGGACGTTGCGGATTACCCCAAACACGAGGACGGCAATCGAAGTTGCGTCCGGCGAGTTCGGCGATGACGCCGAGTGTCGGCTGCTCGTTCCAATCAGGAACGAGCAATGCTCCGAAACCCCTGTCCTGCAAATCACGTTGCCCATCGAACACGGTCTCGCAATTTCCCAGACACGAGCAGCCCATGATATCCGCGAAACGCTCGCGTGTCGCTATCGCGCGGTCGGCATTCGTGTGCATGGCGATCGTTGCCACGCCCCGCTCGACCGCCTCGTAGATCATACGACCAGGACCCGACGCGCTTGGCTGCGTCTCGGGGCCGAACTCGGAGGGGCCCTCCTTGATGAAAGCGGGGTGATGCGTCACGAGCACATTGCATCCCGCATCGGATGCCGCGATGACGTTCGCGACGCTCATGTCGAGCGCGACGCCGACCTTGCCCACGGCGCGCTCGCGATTGCCCACGGCCAGACCCGGTTGATCCCAGCTTTCCGCATCTTCTCGCGGGAAAGCTGCGAAGAGCCCGTTTTCGAGCTCACCTATCGTCTGCGGAGCCGCCATGGTCTCTCCCCGTTCTAGTCTTCGATCACGATGTGACGCCTGTCGCCATCGGGCATCAGCACGGTGAGCCTATCATATCCCGCCTGGCTCATGAGCTCGACGGCATCGTCGAAGTTCGCCGCGACGTCCTTTGGCGCATGCGCGTCGCTGCCAATCGTGCACTCCACACCCGCATCGTGAAAGGAGCGAAGCATCTCGAGTGCGGGATACATCTCGTGCGCGTCCTTGCGCAAGCCAGCGGTGTTCACCTCGACCATGCGGCCCGAGCGCGCAGTCGCCTGTGCCATCTCGTAATTGTACTCCCTCGCATCGAAACTCGGATGCCAGCCATACTTCTTCGGCAGGTCGGGATGCGCAAAGCACATGATGGGGCCGGGATGCGCCGCCATGTCGAGCCAAGACTCGAAATACGCACGCCACAGCCCGTCGACGCCGTAGTCATCCCATACGCTCAGATCGCGCGAGTCGTCTATGGGCCGGTTATCGATGAAGTGAACCGAACCGAGCACGTATTCGAAAGGCTCGCAAAGCCGTTCGAGCTCAGCGGTCCGACCAGGCAGCCAATCGGCCTCGATACCGCAGATGAGCTGCATGCTGCCACCCGCATGCACGAGCCGCTCGCGTTGCTCGTGCAACTCGTCGAGATAGCGCTCCATGGTTTGCGGCGACATGGATGTCTCGAAGCGCGGGTCCATGCCCTCGGGAAGGAGAAGGTGCTCGGTCTGGGCAAAGGTCGATAGGCCCAGATCTTCGGCCCTCCTCACCATATCGGCAACAGATCCCGATCCGTGACCGGAATACGCCGAATGGGTGTGACAATCTATGCGTTCGCGCGTGCGCGTCATCTGAGCACCTCGGGCAGAATCTCGACAAAGCGGTCAACATCCTCGACGCTCGTGTCCTTGCCGAAGGACAGACGAATGCCACCGAGGGCATCGTCGCGAGAAAGCCCGATAGCCGTGAGCACGTGACTCGGGTCGAGCGAGGATGTGGAGCAAGCCGAACCCGAGGAAATGGCAACTCCGGCGTTGTCGCATCTCAGCACGAGCGTCTCACCCTCGAGTCCCTTCACATGCAGGGAGAGAATGTGCGGCACGACAGGCGCATCGACACCGAGCGTGACCGTGATGCCATAGGCATATCCGCCATCCTCGATGGCATCAAGCAGTCGCGACCTCAGCATGCTCGCATGGTTCCAAGTTTCCTCACGCTCCGCGACGGCATACTCGACCGCCTGGGCAAAAGCGCACGCGCTCGGCACGTTGGAGGTTCCGCTACGCATGCCCGACTCCTGCCCTCCCCCATGAATAAGCGGCGCGATACGCAAACCTCGACGCAGATAGAGCGCGCCGATACCCTTGGGAGCGCCGATCTTGTGAGCGGAAAAGGCGCAGGCATCGACTCCGCAAGCATCGAGGCCGATGGGAATCTTTCCAAGTGCCTGCACGGCATCACATACGAAGAGGGCCTTGTGCTCATGTGCGATACCGGCAAGCTGGGCGATGGGTTGAATCGTGCCAAGCTCGTTATTGACCGCCTGAACGCAGACGAGACAACAGGCATCTCCTGCATCCTCGATTGCGACAAGCTGGCGCTCGAGCATCTCGGGGGCAACGACGCCATCCGATCCTGGCATGAGCCGGTCGACCTTGAAGCCGTCTGCCTTAAGAGCATCGGCCGCATGAATGACGGCATGATGCTCAATTGCGGAGACGATAACATGCGTATGCCCAGCCCCCGCAACGTGTCTTGCCAGACCCTTGATGGCCATGTTATCGGCCTCGGAGCCACCCGAGGTGAAGATGATTTCGGAAGGTGCATGCGCACCCAGAGCACGCGCGACGCGGGCACGGGCGTCACGTAGCTGCGCGGCTGCCTCGCGACCCTCGGCATACAGTGCGTTTGCATTGGCCCAGCTGGCGTTATACAGCACGAGGCATAGGCGCTCATCAAAGGGAGCGGTCGCGGCGTAGTCGAGATACACGCGATGGGCGCTAACAGCAGGCATCGCGAATGCTCCTCAACGCCGCCGCCGGGTCATCGGCGCAGAAGATGGCGCTTCCCGCCACGAGCACGTCAGCGCCGACGGCACTTACGAGAGGCGCCGTCGCAACACCAATGCCACCATCGACTTCGATAAGCGGGGCGGCACCTTCCGCCTTGCACATCTCGACAATTGCCGCAATCTTGGCAGGCGAGCTCTCGATGAAGGACTGGCCGCCAAAACCGGGGTGCACGCTCATCACGAGCACCATATCGACAAGTCCGAGCAGGCCATCGAGCGCGGACACATCCGTCTCGGGGTTAAGCGAGATGCCCGCCTTCACGCCAGCATCCCCAATCGTGCGAAGCGTGGCCGCGGCGTCATCGCAAGTCTCGATATGAACGGTTACGGAATCGGCGCCCGCCTCGATGTACCAGGGCACCTGCACCTCAGGGTTGTCGATCATCAGATGCACGTCGAGCGGCACGTCCGTCACGCGCTTAAGCATCTTGACGTGTGCGGGACCGATGGTGAGATTGGGAACGAAGTGGCCATCCATCACGTCAACGTGTATCCAATCGGCACCCGCCTCGGAAATCATGCGCACGTCACGCTCAAGGTTTGCGAAATCGGCGCTTAAAATGGATGGCGCGATCTGGATGTCCGTGAACATGGGTGCTTATCCCTTCATTCCTGTTCCGCCTTCACGGGACGCTCGAAAAGCGTCTCGATTATCTCATGCGGGTCGCGTCCTTCCCAGAGCACCTGGCGCACAGCCTCGGCTATGGGCATCTCGACATCATGCAGACGCGCAAGCTCGGTCACGGTCTTGCAGGCAACGGCACCCTCGGCCACCATCTGCATCTTCTCCTCGAAGGACGCAAGCGTACCTCCTTCGACGAGAAAGGTGCCAAGCGCACGATTGCGAGAGTGTTCCGAAGAACAGGTCGCGATCAGGTCGCCCACACCCGCAAGACCCAAACAGGTACGCGCATCGCCACCAAGCGCGACGACAAGACGCGTTACCTCGGCAAGACCGCGTGTCATGAGAGACGCCGACGCGTTGTCACCCAGCCGCATGGCCACGCTCATGCCGTTGGCAATGGCAATGACGTTCTTCGACGCAGCGCAGAGTTCCACGCCCGTCACATCGGAGGTGGTGTACACGCGAAACGTCGAGGTGTTGAAGAGACCCTGAAAGTAGAGAGAGCACGCTTCGTCAGACGAGGCAACGACCGTGGCGGCAGGCAGGCCACGCGAAACCTCCTCGGCATGATTGGGACCGGAAAGGCAGGCGATGCGCGATGGATTGCCGAGTACGTCCTCGAGAAGCTCAACCATCGTGAAGCCCGTCTGCGCCTCGATGCCCTTCGTCAAGACGATGACGGGCAAATCAGAGGCGATGAAGGGCGCACACGACGAGGCAATGGGACGCAGGTACGACGAGGGACACACGAAGATGGCTGCATCGGTGCCGCGAAGCGACTCCTCGAACGAAGCGCTCGCCGTCACGCCAGCGAGTTCGACGTCGGGCAGATGCCGTGGATTGCAATGAGTCGCATTGATGGCATCGGCCACATCGGCGCTACGCGTCCACATCCTCACCGCAATGCCCTTGCCGGCGATGAGATGGGCGATGGCCGTTCCCCACGTGCCCGAACCGATAATCGCGACGTTGCTCATCACAGCTCTTCCTCGAGCTCTTTATCCAGCTCCTCTTCATCCACGACGGTCTTCTCGCCTTTGGACTTGAAGGAGAACTTGGGCTCGGTGCCGTTCATCATACGCTGGATGTTGCTACGGTGCGCGAAGACGACGGCAATCGCAATGATGATGCTGACGATGAGCAGCGGGACGTTGCCTCCATAGAAGAGGAATGACCAGATGGGAAGGCTGATGGCCGCGCAGATGGAGCCGGCCGAGACGCGCTTGCTAATTCCCACGACGACGAGGAAGGTCGCGAGCAGACATAAGGCGACGAAGGGATAGGCCACGAGTATGGAGCCAAAACCCGTGGAAATGCCCTTGCCTCCCTTGAAGCCGAGCCACGGACAGAAGACGTGGCCGACAATGGAGAAGAGAACGGCAAGCACGATGAGCAGGTCGAGCTGCCACATCGCGTCAAAGGGCATGAGACCGGCGACGATGCGCGCGAACACGACGGCAATCGCTCCCTTGCTCGCATCGGCCAAAAAGGTGATGACGAAGGCCTTCCAGCCAAAGAGGCGGCTCATGTTCGTCGCACCGATGGACCGCGAGCCACCCGAACGCGGGTCGGAATGATAGAGAGCCTTGGCGATGAGCACGCCGAAGGGAACGCTTCCCACCAGGAAGGACACGACGGCGACGAGGAGGAAATCAAGCAGGATGATGGGAGACATGATTAGTTCTTCCTCTTGAACTTGATGCGCACGGGCGTTCCGACAAGATCGAAGTTCTCGCGTAGGCGATTCTCGAGATAGCGACGATAGGTGTCGTCGATGATCTCCGGAAAATTCGCGAAGAACGTGAACACGGGTGGCTGGGTCGCGGCCTGCGTCACGTAATTGAGGCGCAGACGCTTGCTGCCCTTCACGATGGTGTGGCCGAAGTCGCGCAGCTGGGTGAGGAGCGCGTTGAGCTGGTTGGTCGGGATATGACACGAGTAGTTCTGGTAGACGGTGTTGATGGCATCCCAGATGCGATGAACCGAGCGACCGGTCTTGGCCGAGATGGAGATGACGGGCGCATAACCGACGAACTCGAGACGGTCACCGACGAGCTCCCGAATCTCATCGCGACGATCGGGGTCTTCGATGAGGTCCCACTTGTTGATGAGCACGACCATCGCGCAGCCGCGCTCGGCGGCCATACCCGCGACCTTCTGGTCGGCATCGGTCAGACCGAGCGTCGCGTCGATCATGAGAAGCACGACATCGGCACGGTCGATGGCGCGTAGGGAGCGCACGTAGCCGTAGTATTCGACGTCCTCGTCTATCTGAGACTTGCGGCGAATACCCGCCGTGTCCACGATGCGATAGCGCACGCCCTCATGCTCGACGACGCTGTCGATGGCATCGCGCGTCGTGCCCGCGACGTCACTCACGATGGAGCGCTCGCCGCCCACGAGACGGTTGGTGAGCGATGACTTGCCCGCATTGGGGCGCCCGATGATCGCGACGCGAATCTCGTCATCCGCCTCGTCATCACCCGTGTCTTCGGGAAGCTCGTGCACGACGGCATCGAGCAGGTCTCCCGTACCATGACCATGCGAGGCCGAAATCGGCATGGGGTCGCCCAGACCGAGCGAGTAGAACTCCCATAGTACCTCGTCTTCGCGGTCGGGATTGTCGAGCTTGTTCACGGCGAGCACGACGGGAACCTTGCTCTTGAGCAGCACGCGTGCTATGTCGGTGTCCTCGCTCGTCACGCCCGTACGACCATCGACGACGAAGATGATGCAGTCGGATTCCTCGCAGGCGACAAGCGCCTGGCTCGTGATGGAACTCTGGAACATGTCCGTATCACCCAGGGCGATGCCGCCCGTATCGACGATCATGAAATCGACGCCGTTCCAATCGGCACGATGATAGGAGCGGTCACGCGTCACGCCGCGCATCTCGTGCACGATGGCGTCTTCGGTCTGGGTTATGCGATTGATGAGCGTGGACTTTCCGACATTCGGACGACCGACCACGGCAACGAGCGGAAGACTCATGAAAACCTCTTTACGTAGGATTGCAGATAGTATCTTACCGCATCAGCGCGTCAAGGATATCCGCGGGCGTGTAGGTGCACAGGCGCACGGTCACATCACCTGCGGCCTCGACTTCGGCGAGCGTGACGTCATCGAGCAGCTTGAGGTCCTGGTTGAACATCTCGCGTGCGATGAGGACAATACCCTCGGGATGCGCCGCACGCAGGGCCGGAACAAGGTCGCTCCCCGTGAGCAGGCAGGTCACGTCGACGTTGCCTCCGAAGAACTCGTTTTCGACAGAGAGGACCTCGAGCTTGCCGGTAAGAGGGGAACGGTCGATAAGAGCTTGCAATACGCGTGCGAACGCCGTGCCGCAGACGATATGCACCGGCCCGTCATCGAGCTGCGAGGCAACCAACGCAATCCTCTCGTCGTTTTCCTCCCACTCGTCGATGAACGAGCGCATCATGCCGATACCATCTTGGAACTGCGGATAGTCCGCATACATGAAGGCGGGCGGAAAATCATAACCGGCATCGATGTAGAACTCATCGGCAATTTGCAGGCGGGGATTGCGCCGTTCGACGCCGGAATCCTCCTGGAACTCGCGGATGAGCTCGATGACCGCAGCGGCCGCATCGGAATCGTCCGAAAACGATGAGGTGAAGCGCTTCTGGTGACGCGTGTAGCCAAGCGGCACGAAACCCGCCGAGAGCACGCCCGGATGCCGCTCGATCCACGCAAGCGTACGCATGAGCTCCGCTCCATCGTTTACGCCGGGCACGACGACGACCTGAACGTGCACTTCGAGGCCGGCATCGAGGATGGCCTCGAGCACTTCCATGCCGCGCGCGGCATTCTTGCCCATGAGAGCCTCGCGCACGTTCGGACTCACCGCATGCAGTGATACATGCAACGGGGAAAGATGGCATTCGATGATGCGCTCGAGGTCCTCGTCGCTCACGTTGGTGAGGGTCACGAAGTTGCCCTGGAGAAACGAGAGGCGGTAATCGTCATCGCGCAGGTACAAGGTCGAACGCATGCCTTTCGGCAGCATGGACATGAAGCAGAAGGTGCAGGCATTGCGGCAGGTAATGACACCATCGAAGATGCAGTCATCGAAGACGATACCCCAGTCCTCCCCTAGCTCACGTTCGATGTAGGCGAAGCGTCCATCTTCGAGCGCAAGCTCGACATCGTAGCCATCGGCTTGCCAGCGCCATTCGATGAGGTCGCGTAACGGGACATCCTCGACGTGCGTGATGACCATGCCAGTTGTAAGCCCCGCTCGGTCGGCAGGAGAACCCGGCTCGATGCGTGCTATGCGCGCACGGCAAGGTTGGGGATGCGCCTGCGCCTTGAGGGAGCCGTATGCGCTCGGTTCGACTTGCGCATCTCCCGTCGTCATGCGGCACCATCCGTGAGCACATGAATACGATCGCACACCGCGTCGATGTGGTCGGCCGGCGTGCTCGCACCCGCCGTGATGCCGATACGCTCGATGCCGTCGAGCCAGGTCGGCTCAATCTCGGCGCTATCCTCGATGTGGTGAGTTGCCTCGCAGCGTGCCTTGCATATCTCGTAGAGACGACGCGTGTTGCCTGAGTTGCGCCCGCCGATGACGATCATGAGCTCGACGCGCGCGGAAAGCTCCGCGGCGGCAGCCTGACGTTCCTGAGTCGCGAAGCATACCGTCTCCTCGACGCGCAGCTCGTCGACGCGACCCTGCAACGCATCGAGGACCGCCTCGACACGATCGGCACTCTGCGTCGTCTGAATGACGACGCCCACCTTGGGCGGCAAATCGCCGGGAAGCTTTTCGGGAACGTCGGCGACGGCGACGACCGCCTCGCCACCCCAGGCACGTATGCCCTCGACCTCGGCATGACCGGGCTCGCCGATGATGACGACGGCGTAGCCCGACTCGGCGAGCTGTCGTGCCTTGCGCTGAACTTTCGAGACGTAGGGACAGGTCGCATCCACGACCGAAAAACCACGCCTCGTAGCCTCGTCGACGATTTGCGGGGCGGTTCCGTGGCTTCTGAGCACGAGCGTCCCCTCACCGGCCGCATCGAGCGTATCGGCAACCGCAACGCCCTGAATCGCGAGTTCATCGACCACGCGCGGGTTATGGATGAGGGGTCCGAGCGTATGCACGGGGCCGGGATTATCGGCAGCCTCGCGTGCCATCTTGAGGGCACGATTCACCCCGTAGCAAGCACCTGCGTTCTGCGCGATTTCGATGGAGACTTCCACGATGCTCCCTAATCGCGTGCCGTATCGCGCAAGCGGAACACCTCGTCCATGATCGCGGCGATGGTCGCGTCTGCCCTCCCCTTCTTGGGAAGGCTCTCGAACTGCTCGCCACGTGGATCGATGGGCTTTCCCACGTTGAGATACACGCGTGGGAAGCGGATAAACTTGGGTTTGCCATAGGGCATGATTCTTTCCGTACCGTTAATGCCGATCGGAACGATGCGCGCATGACCCATGTTGGCGATGAGGACGGCGCCGGCATGCGGATGATAGACCTTGCTCGGCTTGTTCATACGCGTGCCCTCGGGATAGATGAGAACGCTCTCGCCACGTTTGAGACAGGCCGCAGCGCGTTTGACAGCCGTACGGTCAGCAGAATCGGGATTGACCGGAATCGCGCCCACGCGAGCGATGAGCTGGGCGAAGATAGGCCTGAACAGGGTATCCCTGGCGAGGATGCGCATAAAGCGCCTTTGCCCGTAGAGCGCACACCAATGCACGCAGGGGTCGGCATACGAGACGTGATTGGAAACGTAGACGACCGGTTCGTCGCCGATGAGCTCGAGGTTCTCGACACCACGAATCTTCCAGCGAAAACACACCTTGAGTATGGGACGTATGAAGTAGGCCGCGACGTAGACAAACCAGTTATGCAGCTTGCCCTTGGGAATCCAGATGCCCGAATCGAATATCTCGTCAAGCGACTTCATGAGCGCGCCTCGCAGGCCATCTTCACGATCGCATCGCACACCTCGTCGATGCTCATGTCTGTCGTGTCGAGCTCGTGAGCATCGGGGGCAGCTTTGAGCGGCGAGGTCGCGCGGGTACTATCCGCCTTGTCACGTGCGATAAGGTCGGCGAGTATGACCTGCGGATCCGTATCGCCAAAACCGCGCTCGGCGTTTTGCAGCGAACGCCGGCGCGCACGTTCTTCGGGGCTGGCCGTGAGAAACACCTTGAGCTCGGCATGCGGAAAGACAACCGTTCCGATATCACGACCCTCCATGACGATATCGTCCTGCGCAGCAATGCGACGTTGTTGCTCGACGAGGGCACTGCGCACCTCGGGAACAGCCGAGACGGGACTCACCGCCTTGTCGACCGCCGGCGTGCGTATCGCATTGGTCACGTTCACGCCACCAAAGGAAACGCCCGTGGCGACGGGGCTTCCCGGCTCATGCGAGAAGATGACGGGGATATCACGTGCCACGGCCTCGAGCGCCGCGACGTCATCGAACGTGATGCCGTTTTCGATGGCATACCAGGCGATGCAGCGATACATCGCACCCGTATCGAGGTAATGGAAGCCGAGCATGCGGGCAACTTGCTTGGCGATGGTCGATTTGCCAGAACCAGCGGGCCCATCGATGGCGATAATCACAGGTAAGCTCCTTAGTCACTGAACATGAGGCTAGTGTATCACCTCAGCGTTTCAGACCCTCCATGTCGGCGAAGAAATCGGGCCACGACACGCATACGCAGCCGGGATCGTCGAGCTCGACATCGATGCCGAAGACCTCTCCCGCCAAATACCAGGTCATTGCGAGGCGATGGTCGCCGTGCGTGGGAAGCGAAAGGTGCGCCGGCATGTGCTCGAGCGAACCTGCCGTACCCACGATGTGCAGGTCATCGCCATCAGCAAAGGCCTCGACGCCAAAGGCGCCCAGCCCCTCGATGATGGCCGTCATGCGATCGCATTCCTTCACGCGTAACTCGCCGCACGACTCGAACACCGTCTCGCCGCATGCCAGAGCTGCGGCGATGGCAAGAATGGGAATCTCGTCGATGAGCGTCGGAATCTCCTCGGGCATCATGCGGGTTGCGCGAAGTGCGGGCACGCACGCCACGCGCACATCGCCAACCGGTTCGTTTCCCTCCATGCGCTCGTTTTCGTAGGAAAGCCGGACACCCATACGACGCAGTACCTCAAACGCACCGCTGCGCGTCGGATTAAGCGCGACTTGCTCCATCGTCACATCAGAACCAGGACACAGAGCGGCCGCAACGGCGATGAAGGCTGCCGAGGAAGGATCGCCGGGGATGGACATGTCATGCGCATGCATGCACGTAGGACCCTCAACGCGTGCGGTGAGGCCATCGACCTCGACAGCGACACCGAAGGCGGGTAGTAGTAGTTCCGTATGATCACGACTCTTGGAAGGCTCCGTCACGGATGTGATGCCATGCGCCTGCATGCCGGCAAGCAGAACGGCCGACTTGACTTGTGCCGACGCCTGCTTCGTCGTGATATGGGCTCCATGCAAGGGGCCTGCGGGAACCACGCGCACGGGCAAATGCCCCTCGTTGTTCCCGAAGTTCGCGCCGAGCTCGGAAAGGGGGGCCATGACGCGCCGCATCGGACGTGCGCTCAGCGACGCGTCACCGATAAGGGTCGCGTCCATACCGAGACCCGCAAGCACGCCCATGAGCAGGCGCGCTGTCGTGCCGGAGTTGCCGCAGTCAATGACGAGGGGCTGCGTTGGCTTGCTGGCGGCAAGACCGATGCCCTCGACTTCGCCCGTGAGGCCGTGCGGGCCTGGCTCAAGGTCGACACGTGCGCCGAGCGTCTGCATCGCGCGAATCGTCGCATATACGTCGGCACTTGGCAGCACAGCTTCGAGATGCGAGACGCCCTGGGAAAGACCGGCGAAGAGAACGGCGCGGTGCGAGATCGACTTGTCGGAGGGAACGCGAATGGAGCCGGTGAAGGCCATGCCTAAAGCTCCTCTTCGAGGCTTCGAATCGAGAAGTCGTAGCCCTTCGTGATGAGCTCGCCACCGAAGCGGCCCATATCGCCTTCGTCGGTCAAGATGAGCTCGAGCACGGCGGTATCCTCGTTGATGTGGTCGATCTCGATGGACTGGATATTGCAGGCGGCATGTCCTGCCATGCCCGTCACCTCGGCGATGATGCCCGGATGGTCGGTCATGGGGATGCGAACCTGCGTGAGCTTTGCGGAATCGGGAATCCACTTGGCAGGCAGGCTACGACGCAAACGTGCGCTGTCCTCGAGCATGGTCGTGAGCGTTTCGGCGTCGCCTTCGCGAATGGCCGTCTCGAAGCGCGCGATGATCTCGCCCACCTCATGCAGACCCTGCGAGAGTGCCTCGCTATTGTCGAGCGCGATGCCACACCACAGCTCGGGAGAGCCAGCCGCGATGCGCGTGGAGTCCTTGAAACCGCCAGCGGCCAGACGCAACAGCTCCTTGCGCTCGTCGACGTGATTGCCCGCAAGCTCGACGAGCGAAGAGGCGACCATATGCGGCACGTGACTCACGATGGCAATCGCACTGTCATGCTGCTCGCGGCTGATGGAGATGATACGTGCACCGAGCGCGCTGAAGGTTTCATAGAGCTTGAGGAAGACCTCGTCTTGCTTGTCGCCTTCGGGGCATAAGATCCAATAAGCACCCTGGAAGAGGTCCGCACGCGCGGCGCCGAAACCGTTTGCCTCCGAACCCGCCATCGGATGTCCAGGTAGATAGCGGTCGGGATGCGAGAGCATCTCATCGGAATACCCGGTGATGACCGCCTTGGTCGAGGCAACATCGGTGATGACGCCGTCGTAGCCATCCGCTTCGAGACGCTCGAACCATTCACGCGCCGCATGTACGGGCGTGGCAATGATGACGAGGTCGCATTCGCCACTCGAGAGCCATTCGTCCACGCGCGGATCATCGACAAGTGCGTATTCGTCGAGCGCTCCTTGCTGCCGGGCTTTCTCGAGCGGTTCGGCGTGACGTCCGATACCGATGATGATGGGCGCGTCATCAAGCTCCTTCATGGCCGCGGCGATAGACCCGCCGATAAGCCCCACGCCAATGATGACGACTTTCTTGAATGGAATTGCCATGGTTTCCTATCCTCAAAACCCTAGTCCTGAATGGCGATGTATTCGATGACGGGCATGTCCTTCGGATTGTTGATTGCGCCCATCTCGCCCGTCGCGTACTTGAGGTAATCCTTCACGATCGCATCGACCGTCTGCATGCCCGCATCGTCGACCTGACCGAAGGCAGCATACTGGCCATCGAGGCTCAGCGAGACGTTCTCGGTCGTGGCAAGCGTGATGAAGAAGGTTGTCTTGGCGCTGTTGTAGATGCCGGTACGCGCCATGGCCACGGTACCGCGCTTGAAATCGTCAGCCAGGGGATTTTCGACATCGTTTTGATAGAACTCGCCGATGATGGGCGGAAGTGCCGGGTCGTTTCCCGCAGAGCTGTTGCCGGCCGTGCCACCCTGCAGGCAGAAGCCCTCGACGATGCGATAGAACTTGAGTCCGTCGTAGTAGCCGCTCTCGGCAAGGTCGCAGAAGTTCGCGACGGTCACGGGAGCGGAATCGGCATAGAGCTCGATGGTGAACGGATCATACCCCTCGACCTTTACGACGGCATGGTGCGTGCCGCTCGCGTATTCGCCCGTGGCCTCAGTCGTCACGATGTTGGGATCAGTGTTCTTGGAAGCGCTCGAAGTAGCGCCACATGCGGCGAGCAGGCAGCAGAGCAGGGCGCAGAGTACGGCAAGCGCAAAGATGCGGACGGACTTCTTCATGTCATACCTCAATCGATCATTGGCATCGTCTTATGTGGAGACGATGCTTTGAGAGTGTTCCTCGTTTTTGCAGGTCACGAACTAACCCTCGATGGTGATGTATTCGATGACAGGCATATCATCGGGATTTTCGATGGCACCCATATCACCGGTAGCGTACTTGAGGTGCGACCTGACGATGGAATTCACGATTCTCATGCCAGATTCATCGACCAACCCAAAGGCGGCATACTGGCCATTGAGACTCATCGAAACGTTGTTGCCCGAGGACAAGGTGATGAAAAAGGCGCTCGTGGCGCTGTTGGGGGCATTGGTGCGCGCCATAGCAACGGTACCGCGTTTGAAGTCGTCGGCCAGGGGATTATCAACGTTGTTTCCCTTAAACTCACCGGGAACGGGCGTGAGCGCGGGATCGTTGCCCGCGGCATTATCGCCCTTGGTGCCTCCCTGCATGCAGAAACCATCTTGGATGCGATAGAACTTGAGGCCATCGTAATAGCCACTTTTGGCAAGGTTGCAGAAGTTCTCGACAGTCTTGGGAGCATACTCGGGATAGAGATCGATGACGAATGGCTCGTAGCCCTCGACCTTGACCGTCGCATGAAGCGTGGTGGCCGGGTTTTTGTCGGTGGATTTACTCGAGCTTGATACGGAGCTCGCGACAGAGCTCGAGGATGAAGAGGCGGACGAGCCGGAGCATGCGCACAGCATGCAAGCAACCAGCGCGGCGGCAAAGGTCAGGATGAGAAGAATCGTGGTCTTTTTCATGTCATACCTCAATCGATCATCGTTATCGTCTTGATGTGGGGATATTGGGCCTCGTCGATGATCCTGCCGTTTTCATCAACGATGATGCGGAGCTGATCGTCACCCTCGGTCGTGCGCTTGGCAATTTCCTGGATGACCTCGTAGTTCTCGACGATCTTCGCGAAACCCGCGTACTTACCATCGAGGAAGGAGAGATCGCTCATGAAAACGATGAGGCTCGATGCGTCGCTTTGCTGGCCATCGGCCGCACGGTTCATGGCGATGACACCGCGTTTGAGCGAGTTGGAATTCTTGATTTCGGACTCGTCGTATTCGCCCGTGATGAGGTAATCGTTATCCTGCTGCGTGGTGCCGATGCGCAGGTACATGTCATTCAAGATCCAGTACACCGGCTTGCCGTTATAGAAGCCGCTATCGACGAGACGACAGAACTTCTCGGCCGTGACAGGCGCGGAATGGGAATAGACCTCGATGGACAACGGCGAGGACTCGTAGCCCTCGAAGATGAGCTCGGCATGATGGATGCCGTCGGAGTAATCAATCTCCTCGATGGGGGCGCTCACGAGCGTGTCGTTCGAGTCCGACTTCTGGGTATCAGCCGATGTGGATGTCGTGGAAGCGCATCCGGCAAGAAGCGGCGCGATCAAGAACACGCATGCACAAGCGCACGCGAGGACAATGGACGCGATTCGAGTGTTCATCAGGCGTTTCATATGTCGGCACATTCTACTATAAGTGTGTAGATGCGAACTAGTAGACCATTCCCATTGCCTCGTTCACCTCGGCAAGTGTCGCATTTGCCACTTCGTTGGCCTTGCGGTTGCCATCATGCAAGACGTCTTTGACGTAATCCATGTCACGCGCGAGCTCCTCGCGGCGCGCGCGGATGGGCGCGAAGTAATCGTTGACCGCCTCGGTGACGAAAGCCTTGAGCGTGCCGCCACCACCATCACCAATCTCTGCAGCGATATCGGCCTCGGTGCGACCCGAGCACAACGCGGCGGTGGTGAGCAACGCGGAGACACCGGGACGGTTTTCGCGGTCGAACGTGATGTTGCGATCGGAGTCCGTCGGGGACTTCTTGATGATCTTGGCGGTCTCGTCTGCCGTCATGCACAGCGAGATGCCGTTCTTGTAGCTCTTGGACATCTTGCGGCCATCGAGGCCGGGCACCTCTATGACGTCGGAGAGCACGCCCTCGGGCTCGGGAAAGACCGGGGCATAGCGCTCGTTGAAGCGACGCGCGATGGTGCGTGTGAGCTCGATGTGGGGCAACTGGTCCTTGCCGACGGGCACGACGTTTCCCTTGCAGAAGAGAATGTCGCATGCCTGGTGCACCGGATAGGTCAAAAGCAGACCAGTGAGCGCATGGCCCGAAGCCTCTTGCTCGGCCTTGACCGTGGGATTACGCTCGAGCTCGGACTCGCTCACGAGCGAGAGGAAGGGCAACATGAGCTGATTGAGCGCAGGTACCGACGAATGCGTGAAGATCATCGTCTTGGCGGGGTCGATGCCGCAGGCCAGATAATCGATGACAATGTTGTAGACGTTGTCGGCGATGTTATCCGTCGTATCGCGGTCGGTGATCACCTGATAGTCGGCGATGACGATGTTCGTGTGTATGCCACGGTTCTGAAGATCGACGCGCCCCTTAAGCGTACCGAAGTAATGACCCAGGTGCAGCCTACCCGTGGGACGGTCTCCCGTGAGCATACGGTACTTTCCGGGATTGACGTCAAAATCGGCGCGAATCAAATCACTTTTGCGCTTTGCCGCCTCGAAGCTGCCTTCATTTGGCATGTTGGAGCTGCCTTTCTCTCGAAAATGTCTGCAAGATGGTACACCATCTGGAAAACGTACGGTTAGTAATTGCCCAAATCCTCGGGATGGATACCGTAGGATTCGAGTTCGGCAAAACCGGAACGCACCCTGAAGACGAAACCATCGACGTTGCGTACGATGAGATGATTGACCTCATCGGTTCCCATGTTGAGCCAATTGCCCATGAAACCCCGAATGACGCCGCCATGCACGATGACAGCCGTGCGACCTTCGAGACGCTCGATATCGTCGCTTACGCTCCTGATGCGAACGAGGAAATCGTCGAAGCTCTCCCCTCCTTGCGCAGGCGGCCACGTAGCCGCACGCGGACCCCACGGAAACGGAAGATTTCGCTCGATGACGTCATCGAAGCTCATGCCCTCGATGGGCCCGAAATCGAACTCGATGAGACGCTCGTCAACCTGGGCCTCGAGGCCAAGCTCGACTGCCGCCGGCTCGGCGATCATCGCCCGGCAGCGTTTGAGCGGCGAGCAGATGATGCGGTCAGGACGCCAGGCGATGAGGCCGGCAATTGCGCGGCGCGATTGCTCCTCGCCGAGCTCAGTCACGCCCTCGTCTCGCCTGCCGAGGAAGAAACCCCGTGCATTCGCATGCGTCTGGGCGTGTCTCATGAGGAGCACGCGTGACATGCCATCATCGCATGCCGTTGAAAGTGGATTGGGAGTCGCAGTTTCTTCCTGGCGCATCACGGCAATTCCCTTCGTCCTAGAGCCCCGCGACTTCGCGCAGGCGCGCAATCTCGTCTTCAGTCAAGAGACGCCATGACCCTTCATCCACGTCAGTGAGAACGAGCGGGCCGAAACTACTTCTGTGCAAGTCGAGTACCGGATGGTGAACAGCCGAGCACATGCGTTTGACCTGGCGTTTCCTACCCTCGTGAATGACAAGCTCGATATCGGAGCTGCCATCGGGGCGTTTTCCGACGAGGCGCACATGCGCCTGAGCCGTAAGGCCGTCGTCAAGCATGATGCCACCGCGCAGACGCGCGAGGTCGACCTCGTCGGGCACGCCATCGACATGCGCCTGATAGGTCTTGTCAACATGATGCTTCGGATGAAGGAGATGCTGACCCATGTCGCCATCAGTCGTGAAGAGCAGAAGCCCCGTCGTATCCTTGTCGAGCCTGCCGACGGGATAGAGGCCGGGATAGCGATCACGTGGCACGAGCTGGGCAACGCACGGACGTCCTTGCGGATCATCCATCGTCGTCAGATAGCCCTTGGGTTTGTAGAGCATGAGGTAGACGGAACCGTCTTCGAGACGCACCTCACGGCCATCGACGCAGACGACATCGACCTTGGGATCAACCTTGCTGCCAAGTTCGGTTATCACCTGGCCGTTGACGCTCACGCGACCAGCCGTCATGAGATCTTCGGAACCCCTGCGACTCGCGACACCCGCACGCGCGAGAAACTTCTGCAGGCGCATGGGAAACGGTTGTTCGGGCGTTGCGTCTGCCATGATTACCCGACCAACTCGATATCGTCATCATCAGGCTCGGCGTCAGGCTCGTCCTCGTCGGATTCCTCGTCATCGGTATAGACGTACGCTTCCTCTTCCTCTGGATCGGCAGTGTCGATGAGATCATCTTCGTCAGCTGTGTACTCGTCGTCTACCTCGTCGTCGTCCATATCATCGGCATCATCTTCATCAGGTTCGGCTTCGTCGTCATCTCCGAAGTACGCATCGAGAATGCCGTCAATATCCTCGATGTCTACGCCGAGGTAGTCGTCGACCTTCTCGGTCATGGACTGGTCGATAATCTCAGCGACGCCTTCGGCATCGTCCTCTCGTACGTCGTCACCGCAATCGACTTCCTCGACCACGAGGTCAGTCTGAATCGTCGCGACCTCTTCCTCATCGAGTTCGAGCTGCATGTCGTCGTTCTTGCCCGCACCACTCAGGCGTTCGCGAATCTGCTCGCGACTCGCCTCGTCTGGCGCGAAATCCTCGAGGGGCGGGAGGTCCTTCACGCTCTTGAGGCCAAAGCGTTCGAGAAAGGCGCGCGTCGTACCATAGAGAATGGAGCCACCCGGCTTGTCACGTCCCATTTCGCGCACGAGTCCCTTCTCGACGAGCGAGGAGACGACGCTTTCGGAATTGACACCGCGAATGGCATTGACGGTCGCACGCGTCACGGGCTGGTGATAGGCGATGACGGCAAGTGCCTCGAGTGCTGCCTGCGACATGCGATGCGTATCCCAGGAGATGACATAGCGCTCGATGGCCTCGTTGTATGCAGGATGCGTGTAAAAGCGCCAACCGCCCGCGACCTCGCGCAGTTGGATGCCACGATTCTCATCACGGTACTCGGCGGCAAGCGCGGCGAGCACCTCGTCGACATCGACGGGTGTCCTATCGAGTATCTCGGCAAGACGTGCCGCGCTCACCGGCTCGTCCGAAACGAAAAGCAACGCCTCGGCCGCGCTCATTAGATCAGCGTATCGTTCGTCACGTGCCATATTTACTCCTCATCGGCAGTATCGCCAGTTTCGTCTGCGTCGAGCTGCTCAAGTGACGGATCATCGGGCATGCCCCAGTCCGGAACCGAGAAGTCCGTGATTTCGGGAGCATCGGATTCGATGTCGAGCCTGATCTCCTCGAATGCCGCATTCTGGCATATCTTGATGACACCACGCTTGTAGAGCTCGAGAATCGCCAGAAAGGTGACGACGATGAGCTCGGGCGTGGGTGCGGGGCCAACAAGCTGTTCGAAGGTGCAGCTCTCACGACGGCGCATCGAGCGATAGATGCCCTCGACGTGCTTTTCCATCGAGATGGGCACGGCGGCGATATGCTCGGCTTCGAGCAGGAAGGTATCGCGTCGCGCGGCGATGTCGGCGCAGATGACGGCAAGACCATGCAGGGTGATGTCCTTGAGATAATCGGGCATGAGACCGATGAACCGCTCGTCAAGGCCGGCCTGACGCGGATGCATCTTGGCCTCGTTCTCCATGCGCGCCCCCAGAGCTGCCGCCGCGTTCTTGAACTGCTTGTACATGACGAGTCGCTCGACGAGGATGTCACGTGTCTGTTCGGGCGTGAGGTTGGCGAACTCGTCATCGAGCTCGATTTCCTCAATGGCATCCTTGGGCAGAAGCGACGATGCCTTGATCTGCAGCAAGGTTGCCGCCACGACGAGAAAGTCGCTCGCGATATCGAGATCGAGATCCTTCATGCGCTCGACCTCGGCAAGATACTGATCCGTGATGTCCGCGATGGAGATGGCGCCGATGTCGATCTTCTGGCGCGAGACGAGCGTGAGCAACAGGTCGAATGGTCCCTGGTAGGCATCTATGCGAACGCGATATGACACGTACATGCTCCCGTTTGTCTGGCGTGTGCTCGAATCGGTATTCTAGCGTAGCGCCCATTCTACCGTGATGACGAGACTTCGACCGACGAAGAGGCGAACGCTATGGATGCATCGGGGGTAACGCGGTATATCACGATATCCTCAATCCCTTCGGGCGTCACGTCCTGCACGCATTCCGAAGAAAAGCGTAATCTCTGGCTCGTAGGCGTCACGATGAAGTCGATGCCCGCTGCATCGTCGCAGGTGCGACCATTGGCGCTGAAGATGTTGTCGCCCATCGTGTCGCCGCTTCGAAGCAGCACGTCGAGCTGCGTGCGCGGACCCTCGGCGAGCGTCTTGCGCAGCTGCTCCTCGCGTATGTAAGTGCAGTTGAGACGGTTGTTGTCGACATAGACATCCATATGGTTGTTGAAGGCCGAGTTCTCATCATCAACGACGATGAGAACCTGTTCGCCCTCGGGCAGCCCATCGACGAAACCCTCGAGCGCGCACATCTCGGCAAGCTCTTCCTCGCCGATGCGGTAGACGGCACTATTGTACTGGTAGGCACCGACGTTGTTCGCAACCAGCGCAACCGCAATGAGGACGGGTACGGCAAGGGCGAACTTGGGATGCTTCCTCGAGACAAGTGCCCACATCCCGAAGACGAGGTACGTGCAAACGAGCGCCTTGGAAAGCCATATGCCCGGACTGATGTCGAGAAACTCCCCATGATAGATGTCCTTGCCACCCGATCTTGCGGACAGGTCGGCATTCGGGTCAATAGGCAGACCAGGCAACTGCTCTCCCAAGAGCCGCAGGCTGTGGAACTGTGCGTTGTCGAACCCCTGCGAATAGTCGCCAGTACCGAGCATGAAGATGACGAGCAGGCAGCCCACGATCGTCGCCGCTATGGCACCCGCAAAGGAAACAGGACTTCGCATGATGGCAACCCCATCGCCGCGCACGATCTGCTTGATAGTCAGGAAAAGCAACGGCAAGAAAATGGGCGCGACGTAACGTACGTGCGGTCGAATGCTCACATGACCGAGGTCTTCGCGAATCGAAATGGTATAGATGACGATGAGGAGGATGAAGACGAAGGCGAGCAGGCAGAACAGATAGAGCTCGCGTTCGCGTCTCGTCAGACGAGGCCAGGTGAGCGCGGGAAGGACGAGCGGAAAGAACGCGAACGCGATGACGAAATGCGTCGTATCGCTTAGCAGCGCATAGAGGGCGAAGAGCAGCGTATAGGGATTGAACAACACTGACGGATCGGTCTGGTTGTACGAGTTGAGGAGCCCCGAAAAGAGCGTGAACTTAAGGATGATGAAAGGAAGGATGAACCCCGCCATGAAGCAGACGAGGGATACGGCGCAAGTGGCTGCTGCGCTCATAGTCCTGTGCTCACACGGAAGCGCCACTGGCGCTTCCGGTTCGTGCGGAAATCGCGCATCAGCCACTTGCGCCGTTGGTGACGTTTGTGTCAGGAGGCCAGATCCCTTGACGCATTCTCCCTCGCAAGATCGCATCGCACTCATCGCGGGCCTGCTCGAGATGCCTTGCTTCGCGCCTGCGTCCCCCTCGTGCGTTGCTTCATCTCTCCGCTCACGTACGATTCGCACGATCATCATCACGATGAAGGCGAGTGCGAAACCGAGGGCCACCTCCTTGGCGAGATAAGTAACGTAGCACAGCAAGCCTGCGACAGCGCACCAGACATATCCCACTCTCCCCCGCGCCTCGAGGGCACGCAGGCAGCATGCGACGAGCCAGAGTACGAGCGGCAAGTAGATGCATTCGCTCAAGAAGGTCATCGAATAGCACATATCGGGCATGATCACGGTAAAGAGCAAGCAGATGACGACCGGAACTTTGGTGGTGAAGAGCCTGTGCGCGATGAGAAGGGCCGGAAAGACGGCCGAGGAAACGTAGATGCTGTTGAGCAGCGCGATGAACGTCACGCGCATTTGCGGATCATCGGCAAGATAGGCAGGAAGCAAGCTAAGCGGATAGAGAATCTTCTGGAAGCTCGAAAAGCCACCCCGCTCGATGAGCTGCCCCTCGTTGAGAAGGCTCGAGGCGAGATTAAGATAGCGAATCTCGTCGGGAAGCACACCGACGCCCTTGGGAAAATCAGCAAGGAAAAAGCGCACAATGAGGGATGCGACAAAGAACGCGACCGTGACGAGCGCGAGAATGAAGGCATCGCGGTTCTTGGGCGTTATGGTCTGTGAGTCCTGTATCTGCATGCGCGCAAGCTAGACGGGCAACAAGAAGTGGGCGATGTTTCCCGCTGTCGCATCAAGATATATGCCGAACACGTTGACATGCAAGAAATACGGCAGCACAAGAATGACGAGCAGGAAGAAGAACATCGAATATTGCTGAACCTTGTAATAGGTACGCAACGCCTTGTCGCTTAGGAACGCCGCAATAATCGAGCTGCCGTCAAGCGGCGGGATGGGGATGAGATTGAAGAACGCAAGGCAGAGGTTGATCGTGCAGAAATAGGTACCGAAGTACCAGACATAGAAGCCAACGGCCGCGGGAAGCACGGGCATCTGATAGAGATAGATGCCGCCCCAGGCGATGGCGGCACCAACGAGGCTCAACACGAGATTGGTCGCCGGGCCCACGAGACCGACGATGAGCTCGCCTTTGCGGATGTCCTTGAAATAACGGGGATTGTAGGGAACCGGCTTGGCGTAGCCGAAGAGCATACCGCCGCCTCCACCAAGCACCGACATGGCGATGAGACAGGCCGGCAAGATGACGGTGCCGAAGGGATCGATATGCTTGAGCGGATTGAGCGAGAGGCGACCGGCATTCTTTGCCGTGGGGTCTCCGAGCTTGTAGGCGGCATAGCCATGGGCAACCTCGTGCAAGACGAGAGCCGGAATGAAGGCCATGACCATGATGGCGACCTGCACTATCTGTGCGAACATTGCGCCGCTCATGCGTCCTCCCCCATCTGCTTGAGTTCGAGCTCGATGGTAGCGGAAAGCTCGAGCCACTCCGCCTCGTTGGCCGTCATGCGCGCCTTGAGCTCGTTATACTCGGTCATCGCCGCCTCGAAACGTTCCTGGTCAGCATAGAGGTTCTCGTCGGCCATGAGCGTCACGAGGGCCTCATGGCGCTCGTCGTCGACCTCCATCTGCTTCTCGAGCTCGGCCACGCGCTTGCGCTCGTCCTTGAGCTTGCGATACACGCGGTTGCGCGCCTCGGCCTCGGCGCGCTTTTGCTCCTTCGTCTTGGGAGCAGAGCCCTTTGAGCTCACCGTAACCGTACGGCGCGGCTTGCGATGCTCATCGGCTTGCGGTTTGGCGTCCATCGTCTTGTCACGCGCAGAGAGCTTCCTGCCACTCGCATCCTCGGTCGCCTCGACGGCATTGCCGTTGATGTCGACCTGCCCGGACTTGTAGAGGAAGTAATCGTAGTCACCGGGATAGTCGGTCACCACGCCGCCGTCGATATAGATGATGCGATTGGCGAAGGAGCGAATGAGGTGCCTATCGTGGCTGATGAGAACGATGGTTCCATCGAAGCTCTGCAAGGCCTGCTCGAGGATGTCAACGCTCGAGATATCCAGATGGTTGGTGGGCTCGTCGAGGCACAGCAGTGGTGCAGGAGAAACGAGCATCTTGGCGAGCGCAAGGCGCGCCTTTTCGCCACCGGAGAGCACGCTTACCTTCTTGTCGACATCGTCTCCCTTGAAGAGAAAGGCACCGAGCAGGGAGCGCACTTGCGTCTGCGTCCAGCCGGGAGCGGCATGGTCGAGTTCGGCAAAGACGGTATTGCGCAGGTTGAGCTCCTCGAGCTGATGCTGGGCGAAGTACGAGAGCTCGACATGCGCACCATACTCGATCGCGCCCGCATCATACGAGAGTTCGCCGGCAATCATCTTGAGCAGCGTCGACTTACCCGAACCGTTGGGACCGACAAGCGCGATCTTGTCACCACGCCAGATATCGAGATCGAGGTTCTCGTAGACGCGCTTTTCGTCAAATGACTTCGAAACGCCCTCGACATGCACGACGTTATCGCCCGTACGCGCGGGCTGGGGAAAGGCGAAATGCACCTTCTTCTTTTCCTCGGGAATCTCGATACGCTCGATACGCTCGAGTTTCTTGACGCGATCCTGAACCTGCTTTGCCTTGGTCGCCTTGTAGCGGAACTTCTCGACAAAGGCCTCCATGTGGGCGATTTCCTTGTCCTGGGCTTCCTTCATCGCGAGTAGACGGGCGCGAGCCTCGTCGCGCTGAACGAGGTAGGCATCGTAATTGCCCGTGTAGATGTCGACCTTGCCATTGGCTATCTCGGCGACATGGTCGACCATGCCGTTCATGAAGGCGCGATCGTGACTCACGACGAGCACGGCACCGCGATAGCTCTTGAGGAAGTTTTCGAGCCAGCGGACGCTCTCGAGATCGAGATGGTTGGTGGGTTCGTCGAGTAGAAGAATCTCCGGGGCGCGCAGCAGCAGCTTGGAGAGCGCGATGCGCATCTGCCAGCCACCGGAGAACTCGTCGGTCGAACGCTCCATGTCCTCCTCGTGGAAACCAAGGCCGAAGAGAACGCGACGTGCCTGCGACTCGATGTTGTAGCCATCCTTGGCCTCGAATCGCGTCCGCAGGCGGCCGTACTCCGCGAGAAGGTCGTCGGAACGAGACTCGTCGGCGCTTTCCATCTCTCGTTCAAGGACCTCGAGGCGCTTTCCCATCTCAGCGACGTCGGCGACGCTCGTCATAACCTCCTCGAGCACGCTCAGGCCCTCCATCTCGATGGATTCCTGCTCGAGGTATCCCGGACGGGCGTCGCGTGCGAAGACGACCTGCCCTTCATCGGCAGACTCGAGGCCGGCGATGATGTTCATGAGGGTAGTCTTGCCCGCACCATTGGGACCGACGAGCGCATAGCGGTCGCGCTCGTTGATGCGAAACGAGACGTTCGAGAACAGCACGCGCGTGCCGAATGACTTAGTGACCTTGTCGACGTTGAGAATCATGTTGGTCTATTCTACGCGAGTTCCGGTAATAGAAAAGCCAGGCTGGAGAGATGCCTGGCTTCTGGCTTTCATGGTGGGCGTAACAGGGTTCGAACCTGTGGCCCCTTCCGTGTGAAGGAAGTGCGCTCCCGCTGCGCTATACGCCCGTATAAGCAGGGCCGCGAAAATGCGGCCCTGGAACATGCTGGCTCCCCGGGTAGGATTCGAACCTACAACAACTCGGTTAACAGCCGAGGGCTCTGCCGTTGAGCTACCGAGGAATCCGCGCACATGCGCAAGACGGAATTATAGACGAAATGCGACCGTACGCAAGAAGAAACTTTGCAAACATGCGCGAATCGTCAAGCTCCCTGGCCCTTGTCCTTTTCGGCATCAAGCTCTTCGCAAACGACAGACGAGATCTCGCCCATCATCTGATTGGCCTCGTACTCCCCCATGTCGTTCGTCATGACGGCGAGTACCGCGCATGGTGCACCATCCGCTGAGTAGAGAATACCGGCGTCATTGCGCGCATAAGCGAGCGATCCCGTCTTGTTGCCGATAGAGATGTCATGGGAAAGACCCGCTGGAAGCCCCTCACGATCGCTCTGCGCCAACAGGAACTCCTGGGCGATTTGACTGAGCTCAGGCGAAACGAGTTCGTCTTCCGCAATCAGCGCAAGCAACATCGCAAGGTCATTCGCGCTCGTCAGGTTGCTGAGCGCAGAATTGGGCATCATGAATTTGCGGTCGAGAACGGTCTGTCCCAAACCGAGATCCTCCGCACATGCATTCACGGCCTCGATGCCGAGAAGGGAGATGATCATGTTGGAGGCCGTATTATCGCTCTCGGAGATCATCAGGAGCGCAGCCTCGCGTATCGTGAGCTCCTGACCCTCCAAGATGCCGATTCCAGCTCCGGCCACCACGTCTTCCGGCAACGCAACCAAAACCTGGTCAAACGACACCTCGCCCGCAGAAATGGCCTCGAAGAGCGTCGCGAGTATGGTCAACTTGATGATGCTGGCTGACGCCATGGGCTTGTCGCCAGCTATCTGGAAGCCTCCGCTTTTCTCGCCCACGTACTCGAAGGCAACGGAGACACTGGCGTCATCGACCTCATACGCGGAGACGATAGCGAGAACCTTCGTCTCGAGGGCCGAGCAGTCAACGACTTCGATTTCGGCCTCAGGTCCAGCGTTCGACCCGTCATCACATGCAGTCAGGACGCACGGCGTCACGAAGAAGAGTAGCACGCAGAGAAAGCATGCGAGCCCTTGCAAGCGGACAGGCCTTTTCGAGAACGTTACCTGTCGGAATGACAGTCGCGGGATAGAGGTTGTACGCCTCGATGAAGATGGAGCGTCGATTTGAACGCCAGAGCAAAAACGAGACATCATGCCAAATATGGGTTGAGGGCACGTTCGCGGCCCATCGTCGATGCGCTCTCATGACCCGGATATACGATGACATCATCGGGAATGCCGACGAACTTGGTCGAGAGGGTCTCGACCATCTTCTCCATACTGCCATGCTCGAAGTCGGTGCGTCCGAAACGTCCGCCCGAGAAAAGCGTGTCCCCCGAAAAGAGCACGCCCTCGTCGGCGCAGTACAGGCAGATGGAACCTTCGGAATGACCCGGCGTTTCGATGACCGTGAAGACTTTTGACCCAACTGTCACCTCGTCGCCTTCATGCAACAATCTGCTCACGCACGGCGCCCCGTAGCCGTGGTCGAGATCATGCCCTTCCTGGTTTGCAACACCGTCAACGAGAACGGCGTCTGCCGTCGACATGGCAACGGGAGCGCCAGTGACGCTTGCAAGGCCCGAAACTGCTCCGACATGATCCCAGTGCGCGTGCGTAACGACAATCTCCCTGACCGGACGCGCATGGATGTCGGCGATGATGCGCGTGAGGTTATCGCCCGGATCGATGACGAGCGTCTCACCGCCATCCTCGACGATGTAGCAGTTGGTGAGAATGGGGCCGACCTTGCATGTCTCGACGTTCATGACACTCCCCTACTTCTTCTTTGCGGTAACGTTTTTTTGCTGCTTGTTCGGCAGCACGCGCGATGCGCCAAAGACGCCATCGATCTTCTTCACGTCCGAAAGTATGCGGTTGACGATTGCGAGGTCCGAAACCTCGAACACGAAGCGCATCTCAACGATATCGTCCTTATGCGTCGTCGTCGTGCACGAGACGATGTTGACACCCGAATCCGCGAGGAACATGACGATGTCTTGCAGAAGGCGCAACCTGTCGATTGCCTCGATGTAGATCTCGACCTGGTAGACGGCCTCGATCTCACCTTCCCACATGACCTCGATGATGCGCTCGGGATTGCGACGCAGGTCATCGGCGTTGGGACAGTCTGCGCGATGTACCGAGACGCCACGTCCGCGCGTGATGAAACCAATGATGTCATCGCCGGGAAGCGGGTTGCAGCAATGCGAAAGACGCACGAAGACGTCGTCAAGACCCTTGACGACAACGCCCGTCTTGTTATGCGCGGACTTCTTGCGCCTGCGTTTGCCCTCGCCGCGCGGTGTGGCATCGGCAAACGAGACATGTTCGACCACGGACTCGACGGGCAGAACTTCCTCGACGCTCGTCTTGTTGAGAATGCGAACCGCACGATGCATGACCTGCTTGGGAGATAGGTTGCCGGCACCTACCGCAACGTACATCTCGTCAACGTTCTTGTAGTTGAGCGAGGTGGCGACCTCGGCGAAAGCCGGGGCCATCTTGCCGCTCGAAAGCGTGACGCCGTTCTTGCGCGCCTCACGTACGATGTAATCGCGACCGCGTTCGAGGTCATCGTTGCGCGTTATCTTGGCAAAGTGCGCACGGATCTTGGAACGAGCTCGCGGGGTGTTGACAATGGAAAGCCAATCGCGTGAAGGCGAGGCGTTCTTATGAGTGAGAATCTCGACGCGATCACCCATCTGCAACGTGTAGGTGAGCGGGACGATCGATCCATTGACCTTCGCGCCCACGCAATGATTGCCGACCTCGGTGTGAATGGCGTAGGCGAAGTCAAGCGGCGTGGAACGCGCGCGCAGGCTGATTACCTCGCCCTTGGGCGTAAAGCAGAAGACCTCGCTCTCGAAGAGGTCTACCTTGAGCGACTCCATGAACTCCTGTGGGTCGCTCGTCTCCTGCTGCCAATCGAGCATCTCGCGCAGCCAGGTGAGCTTCTCGTCGAAGCTACGTGCCGCACGGTCCTTGGTTGCGCCTTCCTTGTAGCGCCAGTGCGCCGCGACACCGTATTCGTTCATACGGTGCATCTCCTCGGTGCGAATCTGGATTTCGAGGGGGCGCGCTGCCGGGCCAATGACCGTCGTGTGCAACGATTGGTACATGTTGAACTTGGGCATCGCAATATAGTCCTTGAAACGCCCGGGGATGGGATGCCATAGGTTATGCACCGCGCCGAGGCTCGAATAGCACTCGGGAATGGAGTCAACGATGATGCGCAGGCCGATGAGGTCGTAAATCTCGGAAAAGCCCTTGTCCTTCTTGTTCATCTTCTGATAGATGGAGTACAGATGCTTGGGACGTCCGTAGATCTTGGTGTTCTGGAGCCCCACGCGGTCGAGCTCCGCGCGAAGCGCATCCATCGCCTGCGCGAGGTATTTCTCGCGAGCCTCGCGCGTCTCGTTCACCATCTTTTGGACCTGCTGGTACTTGGCCGGCTCGAGATAGAAGAACGAAAGGTCCTCGAGCTCCCACTTGATCGATCCCATGCCAAGGCGATTGGCGAGCGGCGCGTAAATCTCCATCGTCTCGCGTGCCTTGAAGATGCGACGGTCCTCGCGCAACGCCATGAGGGTGCGCATGTTATGGAGGCGATCCGCGAGTTTGATGACGATGACGCGAATATCGTTGCTCATCGCCATGAGCATCTTGCGCAGGTTGTTGACCTGCGCATGACTGAGCGATTCGATTTCGAGGCTGTTGATCTTGGTGACGCCGTCGACGAGCTCGGCAACCGTGTCGCCGAACTTCTGGCGGACGTCATCGAGCGTATATTCGGTATCTTCGACCGTGTCGTGCAGCACGGCGGCACGCAGGGTATCGCTATCCATACGCAAGTCGGAAAGGATGATGGCGACCTCGACCGGATGCATGATGAAAGGTTCGCCCGACTTGCGGAACTGCCCTTCATGAGCACCTTTGGCAAAGATGTAGGCTTCTTTGATAGCCTTGCAATCCTCGTCGGAGAGGAATCCGGATGCGTTCTCGTAGAGCACGTCGAAGCGATCGGAAGTCGTCTCGTCCTCGACATGAATCGTTATGTCATTCTCTTCGCCCACGCGAATCACTTCCTATGCGCGCCAACCCACATCATGCCGTGTCATCGGGCAAGATAGGCCGATTGAACCTGTCAAGCAATTGCCGGGCATCCGATTTGAGCGCCCAGCCCTTGAACGTCTTGAAGATATCGAGTTCTTCGAGCCCCTCACGATAGCGCACTGACTCCTCGAGTTCCATATGTCCCGGATTGGGAACGAGCGTGATGTAACGGGCGACACTCGCGCCGCTCGTCTCGACGAAGCCGAGCTCTCGGAACACCGAAATACCGCATGACACGCTCGACTCGTCGAGCTTCACGCGCCTATCGAGCCTCATCGCGCGCTCCGCAAGCTCGTGATTCGTGCAGGAGAAGCCCTGGTCTCCCCTCTCGGCGGCTTCTTGCGCAAGCTCGCGCAAGACACGGTAGAGCACGACGAGGGCATCACGAGGAGGGGCGCCGGACTCGAGGATGTTCTCGTTAATGCGCGCGTCACCGTACCCGAAGAGCAGGTGAATGGTCGCGTCGCGTCCATCGCGACCCGCACGCCCGGACATCTGGTTGAACTCGATATCGTTGAAGGGCAGGTGATAGAGCACGACGTGTTCTATATCGGGGATGTCGATACCCTCACCAAAGGCGCTCGTCGATATGATGCAACGCAACTCACCGCTTCTGAAGGCATCTTCAATTGCCTTGCGATCTGCCTTGGAGAGGCCCGCGTTGTAAAAGCCGATATAGGGAGCGAGCTTGGGAAGGCGCTTGCGCAGCATGCGCGTGAGCGAAAGCGTCTGGTCACGTGAATTGACGTAGACGACGCACTTCTCGCCATGCGAGACGATACCGGCGAGATATTGCTCGCGATTGCGGACATCGCGATGATCGTCGATGTGGAGATTCTCGCGCACCGTCGGGTCGAGCACGAGCTCTTCGATGGAGAGCACAGAACGTATGACCTGGCTTTCCTGCGTGCCGGCAGTGGCCGTGACCGCAAGCACGAGCGGGTTGCCAAGCGTTGCAAGCGTAGTATCGAGCATGGCGTACGCGCTGCGATTACCCGCACGGGCCAGCGCGACGTGATGAGCCTCGTCCACGACGACGAAGCCGACACGTCCGCTATGTGCGAAACGCTCGGCATGTATGGAGAGAAACTCAGGTGTGGTGAGTATGCAGTTGACGCTGCCATCTGCCAGGCCCACATAGGCCTCCCTGCGCGCTTCATCGCTACTCTCGCCCGTCAGGACAGAGACGACGAGGCCGAATTGCGCGAAGGTCTCTTGCAGATGGAAAGCCTGGTCGGCAACGAGGGCGCGTAGCGGATAGATGAAGACGCAGGCCTTGCCCTCACGCAACGCCATGCGTGCCGCATGCAGGTGGAAGATGAGCGATTTGCCACGACCCGTCGCCATGATGGCGAGCGTGTTCTTGCCATGCGCGAGCGCATCCAATGCGCTTGTCTGGGCTTCGTGCAGACTGTGATTACCGATAAGGGCCGTGCGCAAGGCATCCTCGAGCTCGGATGCGGGAACCGATTGCCAGCGCGCCTTCGCCTCATCAAGCTCTCGTCTTGTCTGTTCCTCGTCTGCCATGGGATTGGCCATGTCAAGATCGACACGGCGTACGACGATGTTGACGCCGTAGCTGCGATCGACCACGCCCGGGTCGCGTACACCCAGAGGCCCCGGCGTACGTGCGTCGGCTTGCGCGGCTCCGGGGCCACCCGTTACGGCACTCACGGCCGCATCGTAGACGACACCGGAATCCATGACAGGAGCAAGCTGCTTGGCGAGGTGCTTGTTGAGATAGCCGAGCTGGGTGCCATCGTGCAGAGTCACGGCAATGGCGTTTGGGTCGTATTCGTTATGCGCATCGTGCCTGAGCACGAGCTCGACACCGACTTCGAGCGCAGAGAGAACATCCTGACGATTTTCGTAGGTGACGCCGACGACCTTCGTATTGAAGCGCGCGACTTGCGTGATACCCGCATAATCGCCCGTCGCGCAGATCTCCTCTTGCAGGGCAAAGAGCCCGTCGATGCGCATGGCCATTTCCGTTTGCGGGGCGAGCTCCGGATTGAAGAAGATGTCCTTGGTCATGAGCTTGGGAGTCTTGCGGCCGCGATATTCGTCAACGAGGGGCTCAAAGAGGACATCGCAAATCGACGTGCATTCGACGAGGTCCTGGATGTTGTCGGGACCAAAGAAGATGCCTGGCACCTGCGCGACGCCGTCACTCGCATTGAACCTGAAGTGGTTACCCTGCTTGCCCACAACCCCCCGGTCTTCGAGGAAAACGCCATGCAGGGCGAGCAGCGGCACAGGATTGCCGTTTCCACAGGGTTGGAGCAGCTCGAGCTCGCCGAATTGCTCGACCGTGCATTCCTCGACCTGCGCAATGGCGTCGACATGTACGCCAGCTGCGGGCACCTCACGCCGCACCTCGAGCATCTGCGCACAGAGACGCTGTCTGAGCTCGTCAAGCTTGTCCGCCGCAAGCGTGATGCCAATGGCTGCCGCATGACCACCGAACTTCTCGAAGAGGTCGGAGCACGTGCTGGCGAGCTCGAAGAGATTGACATCGCCATAGGTGCGCCCCGAGCCGCGTGCCCATCCGTCCTCGATCGAGAAGATGATGACGGGGCGCTTCTTGGCGCGTGCGATGCGCGAGGCGACGATACCCTTCACGCCTTCGTGCCAGCCCTCGCCAGCGGCGACGATGACCGCATCATCGGCATACGACGCGGCGAGCTGCTCCTCGACCTTGGCGCTGAGTTCGCTCTCGGCCTGCCGACGCAACTCGTTTATGCCTTCGAGTTGGGCAGCGATGCCCTGCGCTTGCTCGAGCTCGTCGCACATGAGCAATTCGTAGGCAATCGTGGCCTCTTGCATGCGACCCGCGGCATTAAGACGCGGAATGAGCGAAAACGAAAGGCGCGTTGCGGTAATGGAATCGGGCTCGACATTGCAAACGGATGCAAGCGCCAGCAAACCGACACGCGTGACATTGCGCATGCGGGCAAGACCGTGGGCGACTAGGGCACGATTCTCCCCCATGAGGGGCATGAGATCGGCAATGGTGCCGAGTGCGGCAAGGTCCGTGAGCTCGAGCCAGAGGTCGGGCCGCCCCATGCGCTTACCCAGCAGGTAGAAGAGCTTGAGGGCGACACCCGCACCGGCCAAATCGCGCGATGGACAATCTGGGTCGAGTTTGGGATCGGTGAGGGGAACGCCCGCGGGCAGCGCATCGCCTGGCTCGTGATGGTCGGTGATGCAGACCTCGACTCCACGCGCGAGCAAGCCCTCGACCTCCTGAGCGCAGGAAATGCCGCAATCGACGGTCATGATGAGGTCAGGTTCGTACGCCATGCCGCGCTCAATCGCCGCATCAGAAAGCGCATACCCCTCGTCGTAGCGATGCGGGATGAGACCCTGTGCCTGCGTACCGAGTGCATGAAGGGCACGCACTGCGATGGCCGTGGCCGTGATGCCGTCAACGTCGAAATCGCCGAAAACGAGGATTCGCTTGCCACCCTCGATGGCAGCCTGCAGGCAATCCGCGACCTGGAGCATGCCGGGGATACGCGCGGGGTCGATCCAGTCGCGCTCGAGGGAGGGCGACAGGAACTCGCGCACGGCAGCCGGCGTATCAAGGCCACGCGAGACGAGGACGCGCGAGACGAGCGAGCCGAGATTGCATGACGTGGCGATATCCTGGACTGCGGCCTCGTCGATGGGCTCGAGAATGAGATCGGTATGTTGAGAACAACTGCTCATGAGAAGATTGTTACACAAGGCTGTGACATGATTTGCGATTCCCGTCCATTTTCCCAGCATAGGCGCGCATCTCGTCCGCACAAGCGAAGCGGGCCGTACGCAAACGACCCGCTTCTGATGTCATGCGTCCACGTGCACGTCGATTCCGAAGACTACTCCTGGGACTTCTCCTCGTCATCGGAGTCGTCGTCACCCGAAGCATATCCATACGAGAAGCTCGTCGTCGTGGTCGTCGTGGTAACGACGTCATCATCCGAAGGCTTCGCAGCGGAATACTTGCCGCTCGCAGATGGCTGTTCTTCGGACGCGTCGGTCTCATCGACCTCGTCTCCCTGGTCGACGATGATCTCGTCCCCATCTTGGAAATCGTCGTCTTCCTCGACGACCTCCTCGTCGGGCTGCGCAACGGCCTCCTCGATAGAAACGTCCGCCTCTGGCAAGTCCGCTTCGGCTTGCCGGGCTTGCGACTCATCGAAAGACACGTCTTCGGGTGCCCCGTCATCGCCGGCGAATACCTCGGGGGCAATTTGCTCGTCGATAGCCGACTCGACATCCTTCTCGGCCTGCTTGGTCGCCTTCAGAGCTTCACGCTCCTCCTGCTTAATCTTGGTTGCAGCTTCGCGTTCTGCCTGCTTGGCCTTGACACGCTCCTCCTTGGCAACCTTGAGCTTCTCGGCGGTTTCCTTACGTGCCTCGATCATCATCTGCTTGGTGAATGGTGACTGTACGACCTCGTAGGGGTACTTGTTCTCGAGACGGGCATATGCCGGATCCTTGGCCTTCCACTTGGTGTAAATCGGAGCCGAGATGGCAAGCGTGGAGTAGACGCCGACGACCATGCCGCAGAACATCGCGAAGGCGAAGTCGACGAGCGTGTCAGTACCGATGATCAGCATGAACAAGACGGGGATGACCGAGGTGATCGACGTGTTGATAGTACGTACGATGACCTCGTTGAGGGATTGGTTCGCGCAGGTGAGCAAGCTGCACTTCATCTGCGGCGAGGCGTTGCGGCTGATGCGATGGAACACGACGACCGTGTCATAGAGCGAGTAGCCGATGATGGCGAGCAGGGCGGCGATGACATCGGAGGTGATCTCCATGTGGAAGAAGAGGCCAGCCCATGCGTAGATGCCGAGCACGACGATCATGTCGTGGAACAGGCAGATGAGGGCGACGACGCCCATGCGCGGCTCGCGATAGCGAATCGCGATGACAGTGAGGATGCCGATGCACGACAGGAAAAACGCGAGAATCGAGCTCCAGATGACCGATGCACCCCAGCTCGCACCGATGGTCTCGATCTCTACCGTGCCTTCGTCAAGGCCAAGTGCCTGCTCTACCTTGCCCATAATCTCGCTGGCGTTGGTCGAGACGGTGTCGGTCGTCTTGACGATGTAGCCATTGCCGCCAGACATGCTGGCCGCTGTCTGAATCGACGAGATATGCGTCTCGTAGCCAAGCTCGCCTGCGGCGCTCTCGAAAGCGTCCTTGAGCTGGTCTTCGGTTACGCTGCCGGCGTCGTTGATCTGGATGGAAGTACCACCCGAAAACTCGGTGCCGAGCGTGAGCGGCGCTCCCGTGAGCACGGTGCTTACGATGAAGCCGACGAGCGCAAGCGCGATGAGGACGCCGGAAAGCCTGAAGCCGTACTTCCAGAGCCTGACGAAGTCAATTTTGGTATGTGGTCTCAACGAGTACATTTACACCGCCTCCTTCGCGATGTATTCACCCTCGTTGACGTCATCGACGATACCCCAGAACGCGGGATGACGATCGATGACGCGTGGGCCGAGAATACGCATGATCGGGCCGCTGAACAGCGCCATGACGACGAGGTCGCAGATGATGCCGAGGGCAAGCGTGAGACCGAAGCCACGCACGTCGCCCATGGCAAAGAAGTACAGGATGAGCGCCGAGACGAGCGTGACGATATCGGCGTCGAGTGAGGTGAAGATGCCCTCCTTGACACCTGCGGTCGCCGCCGTCTTGACCGATTTGCCCTCGCGTATCTGCTCGTGGAAGCATTCCATGATGAGAATCGAGGAGTCAGCGGACATACCTATGTTAACGATGATGCCCGCGATACCCGGCAAGGTGAGGGAGAACCACCCCACCTGCGAGAGCAGGGCAAGCAGACCAAGGTAGATGACCGACATGAGAAAGATCGAAGCCGTAGGCAGCAGGCCAAGACCCTTGTAGAAAACGAGCATCCAGACGACGACAAGCGCGATGCCGATGAGGGCAGCGAGTATGCCTGACCACAGCGCCTGCTGGCCAAGCGTGGGGCCAACCGTGGAGGCCTGCTCGATGGACAGCGAGACCGGAAGCGATCCGGAATCGATGATGGTCTTGAGGGCGTTTGCCTCCTCGACCGTGTAGTTGCCGGTGATCTGTACCTGGCCGTTCGTGATGGCAGCCTGCACCGCCGGAGCCGACTCGACGACACCGTCGAGCAAGATGGCGATCTGTCCCTTGGTGCTCACGAGCTCGCGCGTCACGTTTGCGAACTCGGTCGCACCAGTGGAGTCGAGCTGCAAGTTGACGGCGTATTCGGCAGATGCCTGCGGGCGGTCGACCGTGACGTTCTCGACATTGTCGCCCGTCATAAACGGCGTGTACGCGACGCCCTCCTTCTTGAGGTTCATGCCGGTGAGACCCTGCTGAATGAAGGTGCGCGCCGTCTCGTCGGTGATGGTTTCGACGTTCACGAACTCAAGGACGCCTTGGCTGCTGAGCGTGTCGAGGATGGCCTGGGAGTTCTCGGCGGCACCGGGAACCTGGACGAGGAATGCGTCGTTGCCCTGTTGCTGGATAGTCGCCGCGGCGGCACCGGAGGCGTTGACGCGATTGGAGATGACGAGCTGCGTCTGCTCCATCTGCTCGGCGGAAATGGGCGAGCCATCGGTCGTGGAGGCCTTGAGGTTCACCGAAACGCCGCCTTGGATGTCAAGACCCTGGGTGATCTTGTCTTGCGGTGGATACAGTGCAATCGCCGAGGCGATGGCGAGAATGACGATGAGCACGAGGCATGCGAGGCTTTTGCTGTTGCGCTTTGCCTTTGAGGAGGTGTTCTTCCTCTGCTTGGCGAGAGCCTGACGACGTTCGAGATCGGCATACTCGCGCTGACGACGCTTGCGCTCGACACTCGAGATGCCCGCGCTCTTCTGCTGCTGATCGAGTTCGTCGATCTTGGCCTTGGAGCGTGCGGCTGCAGCCGCACGACGCTCAGAGCGCTTGCGCTGCTTTTCCATCTCACGCTTGCCGCGCTCCTTGAGCTTTTCGGCTTCCTTGCGCTTCTTCTCCTGGTAGACGGGATCGTTTTCCTGGGCTTCTCGCTTGGCGCGCTCATCGGCGGCACGCTTGCGTGTAGCCTCGGCTGCCTTACGATAGCGCTCGGCATCACGCTCCTGGCGCGCCTTGTCCTTCTCACGCTTCTTGGCGGCCTTCTCGCGCTCCCTCGCGCGCCGTTCCTTCTCGATGTCTGATTCGGCCTTCCTACCCGAGCCGTTACCAGACGACTTGCGTTGCGCCATTAAGAACTCCTGTACGTTGCTTGCAAGTTTCCTCGGTTCACGTTTAGCGCAGGGCGCACGCGTATATCGCGCGGTACATGCGCATGACCTGTCATTCTACAACAGAGACTGCTGCTCGGCGAGTATGTTGCCCAGAAAGCTGCGTCGATGGACGGCACACGGCCCTAGCGATTTGAGAGCGGCGATATGTGCCGCCGATCCGTAACCCTTGTTGCTCTCGAAACCGTAGGCGGGATGCTCATTGGCAAGATCGACCATCAGGTTGTCGCGAGTGACTTTGGCAACGATGCTTGCCGCGGCAATGCAGGCAAGCTTTCCATCACCCTTGACGACGCAAATCTCGCGCTCGTGCACGTGAATGGGATTACCATCGATGAGTACGCCAGCGATATCTTCGACGTACCCACGTTTGACAAGGTCATGCTCGCATGCCGTAAGGGCTCGTTTCATCGCGACACGCAAGCTGGCGGCCATGCCACAGGCATCGATTTCGTCTGGCTCGACGCGTGCAATACCCACGCCAAGGGCCACCTCGTCAATCTGCTCCGCCAGCTCGGCACGACGCTTGGGCGAGAGCTTCTTGGAGTCATCGAGCCCGATGATTTGCGGATCGTCCGGCAGTGCCACGCAGGCAACCATGAGCGGACCGGCCAGCGCTCCCCTGCCGACCTCGTCGATGCCGACGACGATGCCCGTAGGCACAATCTCGCGCATATACGAATAGAGCTCCGCGGTATGTACCCTGCGGAGCTCTTCGCGTTCTTTCTTGGTTAGGCCGATTAGAAGCCCTTTTCGCGCAGACGGGCGGCCTTGCCGACCTTGTCGCGCAGGTAGTAGAGCTTGGCGCGACGCACGGCACCATGGCGCACGACCTCGATCTTCTCGATCTTGGGGGAATGAACGGGGAAGGTACGCTCGACGCCCACGCCGAAGGAGACCTTGCGAACCGTGAAGGTCTCGCGGTTGGAGGAGCCGTGACGACGGATGACGTCGCCCTCGAACACCTGGATGCGCTCGCGGTTACCCTCTTTGATGCGGTAGTGAACCTTTACATGGGAACCCGGGAAGAACTCGGGAATCTCCTTGATCTGCTGCTGCTCGATTGCGCGGATGTAGTCCATTGTCTGATCCTTTTCCTATCGTGCCATTCGTTTCGCGTGCGGGCCTATCCCCACGGAGGAAACGACGCAAAAAGACAGGATACAGGAATGCGGAGTGCGGAGCAATGGTTTTTTGATCTTCGCTTGCCTGCGCGAGCGAGACAGCAGACTAGAACAGATTATCCGGGTCGACGTCGACGGCGATGCGCACCTCGGCATTTGGCTTGCGCGCCTTGAGGACGGGCTCTATGACGGCAGAGACATCGGCACAGATGGGTGCCTTGATGAGCGTATGCCAACGATACAGGCCGCGCAGACGTGAAAGCAGGCACGGAGCCGGACCGAGCACCTCCCACTCATGGCCTGCCGAAATCATGGACGAGTTGATGGCGAGCGTGACCTCGATGATGGCCTGACGCACCGCTTCCTCGTCGTTACCCCAGGCAAGCACGTTCACGAGGCGCACGTAAGGCGGATAGCCAAGCTCGTCACGCACGGGAAGCTCGGTTTCGAGAAAGAGCCCTCGATCGTGGGCAGCTGCCGCACGTATGGCGGGATGCTCGGGCCAATAGGTCTGTACGATGACGCGTCCGGGTTTGTCGGCACGGCCAGCTCGACCGCTCACCTGCTCGAGTAGTTGGAAGGTGCGCTCGGGTGCGCGAAAGTCGGGGAGCTTGAGCGTCGTATCCGCGTTGATGACGCCAACGAGCGTGACATCGGGAAAGTCGAGCCCCTTCGCGATCATCTGCGTGCCGAGCAAGATGCCGCCGTGAGCCGAGGAGAACTCCTCGAGCAGCCGTTCGTGCGAGCCCTTCTTTCTCGTCGTGTCTGCATCCATGCGGATGATGGGCATGTCAGCAGGCACGATCTGGCGAAGCTCGGCCTCCACGCGCTCGGTCCCCGCACCGAACTTGCGCAGATAGGGGCTGCCGCACCGGGGACAGGTGGCGGGCATGGGCTCGACATGGTCGCAATGGTGGCAGACGAGCTCGCCTGTCACATCGTGGAAGGTGAGCGATGTCGAGCAATGCGGGCATTCGGGCACGAAACCGCATTCGCGGCATAGCACAAATGAGGCAAATCCACGTCTGTTGAGCAGGAGCACGGCCTTCTCGCCACGCTCGTGAACGCCGAGCAGCGCATCGACGAGCGCCCGGGAGAACATGGAGCGCGAACCACCCTTGAACTCGGCAGCCATGTCGACGATCTGCACGTCGGGCAAGGGCTGGCCGCTCGGGCGCTCGGGAAGCATGACGTGTTGCCAGGCGCGCTCGCCGAATACACCACCCTCACACGACGCGAGCGTGTCGATACTCGGCGTCGCCGAGCCCAGCACGAGCGTCGCGCCGCGCATGCGCGTCATCTCGTATGCCACGGCGCGGGCGTCGTAGCGTGGCGTGCCGTCCTGCTTGTAGGACGAATCGTGTTCCTCGTCGATGATGACGAGTCCCAGGTCCTGCACGGGAGCGAACAGCGCGCTACGGGTGCCAACCACGACATGCGCCTTACCCTGTCGCACGAGGTCCCACTGGTCGAAGCGCTCGCCTGTCGAAAGACGCGAATGCAACACGGCAACGCCATCGCCGAAGCGCGACCTGAAGCGTCCGACCGTCTGGGGTGTGAGCGAGATTTCGGGAACGAGCACGATGGCGGATTTACCCGCCTCCAATACTCGTGCGATGGAGCGCAAGTAGACCTCGGTCTTGCCCGAACCGGTGATGCCATCCACCACCACGACGTTGGATGCGGACTCACCTGCCAACGTCGCGCAAATCGTGTCGAGCGCGATTTGCTGGCTGCTCGTGAGGTGCGAGACGCTCGAGCATGCACCCGTGATCGTTGGCATGGCCTCGCGTATGCGCCTGCGATGCTCGATGCGGATGACGCCGCGTTTCTCGAGGGCAGCCAGCACGGGACTGATGTTTCCGAGAATCGCGCTGAGCTCGGCGACACGCATGCCACCGCACGAGAGTGCCTCGAGAAGGCGTTGCTGCTTGACGGCGTTCTTGGCAGGCGCGAAGCCTGCGGCCGCCTCGGTCGGAATGACCCAGCGATCATCCACCGGGCCAACGCCGGAAAACACGAGCTCCCAGCTCCCGTCGACACGCTTGACTTTGGGCGATCCGCCCGGCGGCGTGAACAACCGCAGGGCATCGGGCAAGGTGCACAGGTACTCGTATGCGATCCAGGCAGCAAGCCGTGCGGAAATCCTGTCGAAATACGGCTCGGAGAGCACGCCGAGCAAAGGCTTGAGTTTGGAGAGTTCGCAGATGGACTCCTCGATCTCACCCTCGTCCATCTCGAGCATGTCGATGACATAGCCCACAGCCGGACGATTGGCAAAATCGACGCTTACGGCGCATCCCATCCGCACGCTTGCCGCGAGCTCGGGCGAGACGAGGTAGAAGAAGGGCCTATCGACCGCCCGCGCACTTACATCGACTATGACCGATGCGACGAGCATGCAGCCCGCTAGTCAAGGCCGCATGCGGCCCTGAGCTCATCGACGCGATCGGTCTGCTCCCAGGGGAACTCGGCGCGGCCGAAATGGCCGTATGCGGCGGTCTGGCGATAGATGGGGCGCTGTAGGTCGAGGTCACGCAGAATCGCACCGGGACGCAGGTCGAAGACCTGCTCGACCGCCCTCTCGATAAGATCGGCATCGACATGCTCGGTGCCGAAGGTCTCGACCATGAGGCTCAAAGGGCGCGCAACGCCGATGGCATAGGCGACCTGCACCTCGCACTTGTCCGCAAGGCCTGCCGCGACGACGTTCTTGGCAACCCAGCGCGCCGCATAGGCACCGCTGCGGTCGACCTTCGTGGGATCTTTGCCCGAAAACGCGCCGCCGCCATGACGACCCATGCCGCCATAGGTGTCGACGATGATCTTGCGTCCGGTGAGGCCGGCGTCGCCCATCGGGCCACCGATGACGAAGCGCCCCGTGGGATTCACGTAAATCTCGGCTTCCTCGTACGCGATACCCTCCTCGTCGAACACAGGCTTGATGACGTGCTCAACCATATCGGCATAGATCTGCTTCTGCTCGACATCATCGGAATGCTGCGTGGAAATGAGGATCTTCTCGACGGCAACGGGCTTGTCGTCGATATAGCGCACGGACACCTGTGTCTTGCCGTCCGGGCGCAGGTATTCGAGCGTGCCATCCTTGCGCACCTTGGTGAGGCGCTCGGACAGACGATGAGCGAGATAGATGGGCATGGGCATGAGCTGAGAGGTCTCGTCGCAGGCAAAGCCGAACATCATGCCCTGGTCGCCGGCACCGAAAATGTCGAGCTCATCGGCACCGTCTTCCTTGAACTCCGAGCTTGTGTCAACGCCCTGGGCGATATCGGGGCTCTGCTCGTGAATCGCGTTGATGACGCCACAGGTGTTGCCATCGAAACCGAACTTGGCACGCGTGTAGCCAATCTCGCGAATGGTGTCGCGCACGATGCGATCGACGTCGATGTAGGCCTGTGTGCGAATCTCGCCCGTGACCATGACCAGACCCGTGCTCGTGATCGTTTCGCAAGCTACGCGCGCGTTCTTCGGGTCGGCGGGCATGCCGTTGGGAGCGATGTAGCCCGCCTCGGCAAGCTGGATTTCCTTGGCAAGCACCGCATCGAGGATGGCGTCGGAAATCTGATCGCAGATTTTATCGGGATGGCCCTCGGTCACGGATTCCGAAGTGAAGAGGTACGATTTCTTGCTCATTACCGGCAACTCCTAGCAAAACGACCGCACGCGGTTTCAAACATATACGCGATAGGGTATCACAACGTTACTCCGGAACGGATAATGCCACCGAGTTGAAACACTCCATCTGACAAGCCTTCGCTTGCATGTCCCGAATCGAACGGGTATTCTGTTTTCGAACATTTGTTTGTGTCGAAGGAACGCAGATGGAATCGCAGATCATCATGGGCATAGATCCAGGCCTAGCAAACACCGGCTGGGGCATCATACGCTGCCGCGGCATGCACTTCGACCCCGTTGCCTACGGATGCATCACCACTACGAAGAACCACAGCCTCCCCATGCGCCTGGCCATCATCCACGATAACCTTCTCGAGATCATCGACCGCTACCTCCCCGCAGAACTTTCGGTCGAGGGCATCTATTTCGGCAATAACGCGAAGTCGGCCATTCCCACGGCACAGGCGCGCGGCGCCGCACTCGTGGCCTGCGCCTACAAGGGGCTCGAATACGGCGAATATACCCCCATGCAAATCAAGCAGGCGCTCGTGGGCACTGGCTCTGCAGACAAGCGGCAGGTTCAATACATGGTACGCGCGGTGCTCAAGCTCGACCACGACCCGCGCCCCGACCACGCCGCAGATGCCCTGGCCGCCGCCATTACGCATGCGCGCCTGCGCACGGCGCGGGCCATCGAACAGCAAGCCAGGCAGCGCTCGTGGCAAGAGGAGCCAAGTTGATCGCTTTCATCAAGGGCATAGTCGCCTACAAGGATGCAGAGGGCGCCATTATCGAGACCGGCGGTATCGGTTACGAGCTCGCCATGTCCGTCCATGCGCTCGCATCGCTTCCCGCCTGCGGCGAACCCGCCCAGGTCTGGACCTACCTCGCGGTCAAGGAGGATGATATATCCCTCTTCGGCTTTTCGGAGCCTGCCGAGCGCGAGCTCTTCGAGAAGCTCATTGCCGTGAGCGGTATCGGGCCGAAGATGGCGATCTCGGCGCTCTCCACTTTCAAGCCCGCCGACTTCGTCGCGGCCATCGCCGCGGGAGATGTCACCGCCATCTCGACCATTCCCGGCGTCGGCAAGAAAATTGCCCAGCGCATGATCCTCGAGTTGCAAGGCGTGCTCAAGACGAGCGAGAGCATCGACACGCTCACCGCCATCGAAGGCAATCGCTCGATGCAAGATGCCGCAAGTGCGCTCGAGAGCATGGGATTTAGCGCCGATGAAGTATCGATCGCCCTCAAGGGCTGCACCGAAACCGAGACGAGCGCCATCATCCGCTATGCGCTCAAGCACGTGGGAGGTGCGGCATGATCTGGGAGGCCCCCGGCTTCGAAGAGGCCCAGCGCATCGTGGATACGCGCGAGCAACCCGAGGATACGCGCGCGGAGCAGAGTCTGCGTCCCAAGTCGCTCGACGATTACCTTGGTCAAGGCCGCATCAAGGACAACCTCTCCGTGCTCATAGAGGCCGCACGCTTGCGCGGCGAGGCACTCGACCACCTGCTCTTCTCAGGCCCTCCGGGCCTGGGCAAGACGACGCTTGCCAGCGTCGTGGCAAACGAGATGGGCGTGAGCATCCGCACCACATCCGGCCCGGCCATCGACCGCGCGGGCGACCTTGCCGCCATCCTCACTAACCTCGAGGAAGGCGACATCCTCTTCATCGATGAGATTCATCGCCTCAACCGCGCTGTCGAGGAAGTGCTCTACCCCGCCATGGAGGATTACGCCATCGACATCGTCATCGGCCAAGGCCCTGCGGCGCGCTCCATACGCCTCGACATTCCCCGCTTCACGCTCGTCGCCGCCACCACGCGCACGGGCATGCTCACCGGTCCGTTGCGCGACCGCTTTGGCGCAGCATTTCACATGGACTACTACTCGCATGACGAGCTCAAGGACATCGTCATTCGCTCGGCCAGCATACTCGGCATTGACATTGACGATGCGGGCGCCTTCGAAATCGCATCACGATCCCGTGCCACGCCACGTCTGGCAAACCGTCTGCTCAAGCGCGTGCGCGACTTCTCGCAAGTGCGCTGCGGTGGTTTCATCGACACGAATGTCGCGCGCGAGGCACTCGCCTTCTTCGAAGTCGACGAGCTCGGCCTCGACCCCATGGACAATCGCATACTCGACATGCTCGTAAACATCTTCGAAGGCCGTCCCGTCGGCCTCTCTGCGCTGGCAAGCGCGCTCGGCGAGGAGCCCGATTCCATCGAGGACGTCTACGAGCCCTTCCTGCTCAAGCAGGGCCTCGTCAACCGCACGCCCAAGGGACGCCAGGCCACCCGCAAGGCCTTCGAGCATCTGGGAAGACCATACCCGACTAAATAGCTGCGTCATATTAATCGGATGTAGTTAGTTAAAACACTTAATTTCTGGAAAGCGCTGTCAAATCTAAGAGTGGTTAGACACAGGTAAGGGTATCGTTATTGGCACCAAACAGCGTTCGCAGTTATTATTCAGACACGCTTTTCTGCCTATATCCCTAAATTGACATGTATCAATTCAATCACGCCAGATCCATAATTGGACCCAAAACGGGGTTCATAAGCCGAGGAAACCAAAAAATCAGGAGCGAAAATCAACTCCTGACCTCGGCATTCAAATGGCGGGATGTACGAGACTTGAACTCGCGACCTCCGACGTGACAGATCCCAGGTTAGAATCGTCACTCACCATCGACTTATCAGTGCTCCAGCTTCTATAGTTATTAAGATCTATAGCTGATAGTGCCTCAGTTTTATATCTCTGAACTGGGAGTTCTTAAAGGCATTTTACAATCCACTCTTCCGTATTTGCGCAAATAGAAGATGAAAACGGACTAACTTCTTATGTCGAGCATCTCGATCGCTTGATGTCGTTAGATGCCTTTAGGAGTAAATAGCTGTCTCCACATTAGCCCCATTTTTAGCCCCAAAATCAAAATGATGCTAGACCAAAAAATCAAACCGATGGAGTGTATCCTCCTTCCCTAGATGCTGCTCAAGCCGCCCATAATTAACTTGCAAACGCGAAGTTGTGCTTCGTAAAAAGAATCCGTCCCATCATTCAGCAAACACCTACGATACATCCACAGCATTCCGGCAAGAACAAAATCAGCTACAAGTGCTATCTCGTCTCCAAAGCGCGAGGGATCCCCCAAAAGCCCTTTTTCAACATATGATGTAAAGGGCTTTGAGAGAAGCGATAGCTGCTCCTCTTGCGTCATGTATCGATTTCTCTTTCTGCTGCCCAACGCTTGTAACTCAATCAACTCGCGTACATTGCCCAAGAAGAGCATCAATCGGATCTCTGTTTCCTCGTTTGGAGAATACTCAGCATCTGATTCGGCGATAGATTGCCAATCCAGTTCTGTTTTCTCCGAAACCTCCTTTACCACCGAATCAAGAAATGCTTGATAGGCATCAAGCACGGTTGGAAAATGATCGTAGAAGGTCTTTCTCGTAATATTTGCCTCTTCCGCGACAGCTGATACGGTTATTTGGGAGATAGACATTCGTTCGCTGATGTTCTGCAATGCTTGGAATATTGCTTGATTCGTCTTTAGTACTCTTCTATCGATCATAGATTCAAATTCCTATGCATTAACAAACAATCTGTATATTAATAATCATATTGTAGGCTTTTGGATTTCATTTTTATAGTAATCAAGACTACTTTCTTAATAGCTCGTAAACGATTACTGAATAAAGGGGATTCAAATGAAATGCTCGGTACCGAATAACAAGTTGGATGATTCCTTTGAGGGTCTCATGGAGGCTTTTGAGTCGCAGAACTATTGGGTACGATTCTTTATGCGCCCATGCTGCCCTCCTCCCGGAGAAGCTAGTGCGCATAATCAGATAGATCACCTTAAAGCTGATATCAGCATGAGAACTGATCTTTCCGAGGAACAAAAGAACAGCCTTATGACTGTAGCCGACGAGAGACTAGCGTGGTATCTAACGCTCCCAGTTCGTCATACGGCATAACAAGCACGGAATAACTTTCTGAGATCTCAAAGCAAGATATCTCACTCTGACAACCTCCGTTAAGTCTTGTCGGAGATATCACCTATTCATATGCCATTAGGCGTCGATACGTGGAAATAGATGTACTTCAGAGCACTCCGAGGGGATAGATTCCGATCATATTGGCCTCAAAATTGGACCCAAAACGCAACTTCGGGAGTCCAAGAAACGAAAAAGGTCAGGAGCGAAAACGACTCCTGACCTCGGCATTCAAATGGCGGGATGTACGAGACTTGAACTCGCGACCTCCGGCGTGACAAAACGGAGCTACCTAGAACTATCTGGGCCGATTCCGATTTCTTTCTACAGTTTTCTGAATTCGCTCCGAATTTACTCCGAACTCACTTCGCGTCCACCCCGAAAACGTACAGGTTCTCGGGGTGGTTTGCTCGTACGTCCGCGAGCTAGCCTTGTCGTCGCTTCGCTAGAGCCATACACGCGCTGGCGAAGAGGACCACCCGACCGCTCGAAAGGACGCGTGTATGAAAACATGTAGACACTTATCCCGTTCCGGCTGGCGTAACTCCGCCATCATGATTGCAACGCTCATATTCGCCACTGCATTTTGCATCCCGGCGTTTTCGGCTTCCCCGTCTGCGGCAAGCGATGAGGGATACATCGAGCTCGACTACACGAGCGAGCTTCCGAACCTAAGCGATGCCAACGCGCTCTACTCTCTTGCTGATGCCCACTTCGGCGTGTATGTGGACTATCAATGCACCCAAAGGGCTGGCGAGCTCGTAACCGACGAAGATGGTCGTGCGACCTCCTCTCCCCTTCCCGCCGGTCGTTACTTCATCAAGGAGGAGCTTGCCTCACCGGGTTTTGCGTTGTCGGCCCAGCTCTACCAAGTCGATGTCACGATTGGCGCAAGCGCGACTATCGAGACAAGCGCGATGCCAGGCTTTAGCACCCCTGATGTGCTCGTCCGGGAAGTCAACTCCGAGACAGGCAATCCCGCCGGTGTCGCCGCCGCGCATCTGGGCGGAGCGAGTTACACCATCTCCTACTACGACAACTTCGATGATGACAACGTGCTCGCAGGTCCTACCCGCAGCTGGACCTTCACATCAGATGACAAGGGCGAAGTGCACCTCGCCCGCGAGTACCTAGCTGGTGGGTCACCCCTCTATGAAGGGCCTCATGAGACGCTTGTCCTGCCCCTCGGCCATTACACGGTGACGATTGACCACGCTCCCGTCGGCTTCATACCCATCAGCAATGTATTGAGCTGCGATATTCAGCAGCAGTCGAGAATGGAAATCGAGCCACTGGTCGGCTTCGAGCCATTCGAGGAGAGCCTACAAGTGATGCGCGGTGACTTCATGTTCAGGAAAACAGACGAAAACGGCATTGCGCTTGCGAACGTGCCCTTCCTTCTCTCGTACGCCAACGGCGAAGACGATGGACATGTCGAGAGCCATGTCATCGTCACGAACGAGTACGGCGACTATTCCTCGACCACGGCTCGCATAGGACACGGCATGAACACGAACGCGAACGACGCCGCGATACTTGCGCATGTCGACGGGACTTACAAGCTTGACGAGAGCAAGCTCACGAACATGGCGGGAACCTGGTTCTCGATGGACGCAAGTGGCATGCGCTGCAATCCCGACGACACGCGCGCCGCCCTCCCCTATGGTTCCTACGTACTGCAGGAGCTCCCCTGCGCTGTTAACGAGGGCATGAACCTCGTCACGACGCAGTTCTCGATAAACCGCGACGGATTCACCGTCAAACTCGACAACATCATCGACACGCGCCCGGCAATTACGGGATCTGCCGTCGACGCGCAAGATGCCGACAAGCTCATCCGTCCCATGAAGAACGCTCTCGTAAACGAGAGCGTGGGCTATCAAAACCTCATCGTCGGCAAGAGCTATCGCATCAACTGCACGGCACAGGTCCAGAGCACGGGCGAGAGCGTATCGGGGCCCGACGGCTCACCTGCCTTCGCGTCCGTCGAACTCACACCCGGACAGGCGAATGGCAGGATCGAGCTGGATATTCTGCTCGACACCTCCGAACTTGCGGGCGAGAGCATTGTGACGCACCTCGAGCTCGTCGCAAGCGATTGCATGGTCGTCACGTCCAATGGCGCCGATGTCGCCGAGCAGACACTTGACGTCGAGCCCTTCATCACCGCAGTGGCACTCGACGCCACCGACCTCGATAACTATGTCATGGGCACGGATGCGACCATCCTGGAACGCATCAGCTATGACGGCCTCAAACCGGGGCGTGCGTATATGGCAAGCTGCACGCTCAACGACAAGGCGACGGGAAATGCCCTGCGCGATGCCCAAGGCAAGGCCATCACCGCGTGCGTTGAATTTACGCCCGATAGCACCGAAGGATCCGTCGACATGGAGCTTCCCGTCGACACGAGCGGCATCGCGGGTCACGACATCGTCGCCTTCGACAAGCTCGTCGACGAAAACGGAGACGTGGTGGCAAACCATCAGGACATCGATGACGAGCTGCAGACCGTCAAGACCGTAAAACTCAGCTCGAACGCAATCGACAAGGCCGACGGCGACAAGATCTTCGACGCGAACGCACAGGTCGTGACCATTACCGATACGGTCAATTACGCGAATCTCGTTCCAGGCGAGCAGTACGAGTTCAAGGGCGTGCTCATGGACAAGGAGACGGGCAGCGTTCTCAGCGAAGACGGTGTTCCCATCCACGCTGTCGTGCCGTTCGTACCGCAGGAGGTATCAGGCTCGACAGACGTCGAGTACAGCTTTGATGCGAGCACGCAGCCAAGCCAGGTGCTCGTCGCCTTCGAGACGCTCGAACACGATGGCAAGGTAATCGCCAAGCACACTGACCTCGAAGACGTCGCCCAGACGGTAACGAGCAGCGAAGTCGACCCAGACGCGGCACTCAATGCCCCGGCAGGCTCATCTGGGCTAAGCGGAAAGGGGGCAACCGTGCTTACCGGTGACTTCTGGGCGCGCGTGCTCCTCATGACACTCGCGATGCTTGCGGGAACGTGCATCTGCATCGCCTATGCCCTGCATCGTCGTAGAAAGACACTCGAGGCAATCGCCCATAGCGACGACCCGTTCGTGTGAAGACAAGAAGGCCCCGCGCATCGCACGGGGCCTCCTCATGCTCATGTATGTGGTGAGGATTATTCCTCGTCGAGAGCTGTGGCGATCTCGTCGGTAATGTCCATCGTGCTGTAGACGTTCTGGACGTCATCGAACTCCTCAAGCTTGTCGATGAGGCGCTGCACCTTCTTGGCATCGGCAACGGAGACAGCCGTGGGATTGTTGGGCTCGAAGATGAGCTCGGCACCCTTGACCTCGATGCCCTGCTCCTCGAGAGCACTGCGCACGGCCATGAGATCGCTGGGCTCGGTGAAGACAACCCACTCGTCATCGGCCTCTTCGTAATCATCCGCTCCGGCCTCGATGACGGCCATTTCGAACTCGTCAGAATCGGCAGCCGCGCCGTTAGGGGCGGTCGGGTTCTTCTTATCGCCCGTCTCGATCTCCTTCAGGACGGTAATCTGACCCTTGCGGTCGAACATGTAGGCAACGGATCCGTTCGCACCCAGGTTGCCACCCGAATGGGAGAAGGCGCTGCGGACATCGGCTGCGGTACGATTGCGATTGTCCGTCAGGCACTCGACGTACACGCCAATGCCGGCGGGACCATAGCCTTCGTAGGTGACTTCCTCGAAATTGGCCGCATCGGCGCCGGATCCGAACGCTTTGTCAATCGCCACCTTGATCTTGTCCTTGGGCATGGAATAGCCCTTGGCCTTGGCGATGGCGGCTGCCAAGGAAGCATTGTTCTCGGGATTGGGATCGCCGCCGGTCTTCGCTGCGACGGTAATGATACGGCTGAGCTTGGAGAACATCGCAGAGCGCTTGGAGTCCTGCGCCGCCTTGCGATGCTTGGTGGTTGCCCACTTGGAATGTCCGGACATGAATGAATCCTCTCGTGCTATTGGATTGACCGCAGTATTCTAACACTCCCGCATGGGTTCGTGTAGCGCCTAGCTCATGCGCTGTGCGATGGCTTGCCTCGCTGCGGGCGTTTGGCGACAGCGCACCAGACGAGCAAGACGATGCCGGCGATGATCATGGGCAGAGACAGAAGCTGACCCATCGTTCCCCAGGTACCGAAGAAGTAACCGATCTGCACGTCGGGAAGTCTCACGAACTCGATGAGAATGCGGAAGACGCCGTAGAGAAGCAGAAACATGCCGAGGAAGAAGCCCTGCGGTCGCGGTGGATTGTTCTTGCGGGAAAGAGCGAAGAGCACGAGGAAGATGACGAGACCCTCGAGGAGCGCCTCGTAGAGCTGCGAGGGATGGTACATGATTCCCGTACCGGTGAAGTCGACACCGACGGGCAGGCTCGTCGGGGCACCATAGAGTTCGCCGTTTATAAAGTTCGCGCAACGTCCAAAAAGAAGACCGAGTGGCACGCCACAGGAGACAAGATCAGCAAGGGTGAAGAAGGGGATCTTATAGGCGATCGAATAGAGTATGCCGGCAATGACGATGCCGACGAGTCCACCGTGAAAGGACATCCCGCCATTGTTGAGGGCAAGTATCTCTAGAGGATTCGCGAGGTAATAGCCATCACCATAGACAAGACAATACCCGAGTCTCGCGCCGATGATGACACCGAACGCGCAGTAGCAGACAAAGACGAGGACATCATAGCCAGAGAAATTGAGCTTCCAGCGCTTGGCATAAAAGTAGACGACGAGACCCGCGAGAATAAAGCCCAAGACATAGGCCAGCCCATACCATCGCACGGAAAGCGGGCCGACGGTGACGAGAACCGGATCGATAAACTGGTAGATGTCGTTTAGCATGCACGCATACTAGCATGAAAAGGCCGATAACTCATGCGAAGCTGCTTACGAGCTCCATCTGGTCAATCACGGTCATGCTCCATGACGGCGATGAGCAATAGATGGCCCCGAGGGCGCTTACAGTTGGGGCCGTTGCAAGTCCGCTCCCAGACGTCGCCATTCCCTCATGCCATGCCTCAATCGCCTCTTCAAACGAACCCCATTCAGCGGCGAGCCCATAGGGGTCACTGTCGGCCGCTCCCCATCCCCAGGCATTACAAGGTCTGATGCAGCTCTGGCCACCGCTTGACTCCACAATGCCCACCGCGGCACACAGACGCGGGTCGATCTTATGCCGGTATGCCGAGATGGCCATCGTTCGCCCATAGCCCTGCAGTGGCATGGAACCTGCCGTCTTTGCACATGACTCGAAGTATTCATCGATGGCGCGGCCCCATATCTCGACGAACTCTTCCTCGCTAATCGCAAAGTTCATTCCCTCGCCAAACGAAATGGCATCCGACACTCCCGCACGCGCATCAAGCTCGTCATACCAAAAGCCAACGGAGCTCTCCGCACCTGTCACCGATGATGATGCAGAATCGATTGCGTCTAGGGCGACTTGCCGTACCGCGAGAAGCGAGGCGCTCCCCTCCTGCACATCGGGGATGGCCTGACGCATGTCGGCGACACACTGACGCAACTGCGCACAACATCGCTCGACTTCGTATGCGGCCTCGTTGACCGGACAAACAAGAAATTGCCTGTCAGATCGCACACGGGAATCGTCGACCGCGTCAATCACCGCGCTTGCACGCAAGCGCCGCTCTTCCCGAAGCGTCTCACGCATGCGCTTGCCACTGGCGACCAGGAGACGCTCGAGCATGTCCTGCCTGCGGCCGAGATCCCCGGGGGTGGCCGTACCCGCAACAATCGCCAGGGCATCATGATCCCCGCTTCTCATCATTTCGTCCTGAACGGCATCAAGAAGGGCGAGCGTCTCCTTCCTCGACCGTTCGAGCCGAGCGACACGTGCTTCCGTTCCCTCATCTACCTTGCCTATCGCACCACGAGCCGCAATACCACGCGCCGCCACGGCGCGCACAGCATCAAAGGCTGCCTTGGCCGCGTCAAGCGCGCGGCGGCCTTTGTCTAGCATCACACATCGTGCTTCGAGGGCCTCGATAACCTGCCGCTCGTCTCGGGAAGGCTGTCCGGCATCGGCATCGTCCGTCGGCTCTGGCGGCATTTCGGATACGTCATCTCGTGCGTTCAAATCGTTCTTGTCTTGACCGTCATCTGCCTCGAGACCGGCATGCCCGTCGCTTCCCTCATCGGCCCAGGCACACGTTGCCGAAATGTGTCCCGTTGTGATGCCCGCGACCAGAGCGAGCGCAAGCATACTCGCAAACAGCTCGCGCACACGCGCCAAGCGGGCATACGCTCCTGACTCCACCATGTCATTCATCCTTCGCATCCATCCGACATGCGACCGTTGCATGCAAAGTATGCGAAAGAAGATTCCGAGCAAACCACCCCGAGAATCTGAACGAAACCAGACTGATTTCGGAGCAAAAACGGAGTGAAAGCGAAGTGAATTCGGACTCGTGAGCACTTCAACGCAGCTTCACTTTCATGATAAACTGAAGCCTACCCCGCAAGAATCAGTTTTCGCACATGAGCGATGCGGAGATAAAGCGCAGCAAGCTCGCCGCAAAGGGATTCGTGCCAAGCAATGGCGGTGAGCGATAGATGCTTGCAGGAGCCCGTTTCGTCGTCGACACCAACGTACTCATCGATTATCTCATCGAGCGCAAACCTTTCAACGCCAAGGCCGAGCTCCTCATGGCACTTGGCTACATCAACGAATTCGAGCTCTGGATTGGCACGTCGCAGGTTTCGGACATCATCTACGCCATCACCGATGGCGGCAAGCCCTCACTCAGCGAATACGCCCAGGACACCATGACCGCCTTGAAGAAGATGCTGCATATATACGCAACGGATGCCGAGGACTATGACAACGTAGCCCGTTGCTCCTTTGCTGACCTCGAAGATGCGTTCGTGTTCCAGACAGCGCTCAAGGTCAAAGCTGACGCCATCATTACGCGAGACAAATCCGGGTTTGCGCGCTCGTCCGTAAAGGTGTTCGACTGCGATGAGCTCTTCGATAGGCTCGCCAAGGAAAAGGGCATCGAGTACGCGAAGGTCTCAGATGCCTTCGACATTTACCCTGAGTAAACTCCCCATCATCCTACTCCCCCGGCACCTCGCCCATCTCGATGATCTTTACGAGCGCGTCCTCATCGAGCACGGGAATCCCCAGCTCCTCGGCCTTGCGTAGCTTGCTACCCGCACCGGGGCCAGCCACCACGTAGGATGTCTTCTTGCTCACGCTTCCGCTCGCCTTGGCGCCGTAGGCGCGCAGCAGCTCCTCAGCCGTGGCGCGGTCGTAGTGTTCGAGCGATCCGGTGAGTACGAAGGTGAGCCCCGCGAGGGTCTGCGGTTTGGCGTCGCTTTCGTCGATGGCCATTTGCAATCCGACCTCGCGCAGTCGCTCGATGAGGTCACGGTTATCCTTCGTGTCGAAGAACTCCTCGACACCCTGCGCAACCACCTCGCCGATGCCATCAACCTGGCACAGCTGTACCTCACTCGCCTCCATGAGTGCGTCCATCGTCTTGAAGGCCTTGGCGAGCGCCTCGGCCGTCGTCTTGCCGATATTGCGTATGCCGATGGCGAAGAGGACGCTCTCGAAGGGGCGTTGCTTGGAGGCCTCGATTTGCTCGATGGCCTTGGTGGCGTTCTTGGCGCCGAAGACGCGTGGTGACCCATCCTTCTTCTCGTCGCCGGTCGACACCTCTGCGAGCGTGGCGACATCGAGCTTGTAGAAGTCAACCGCGTCCTTGACCAGACCCGATGCGACGAGATTCTCGATGATCTTGGTTCCCAGGCCGTCGATGTCCATGGCGCCGCGTGAGACCCAGTGCTCGAGGCGCGTCTGGAGCTGTGCGGGGCACTCCGCGCTGTCGCAACGCAGGAAGGCGCCATCGCGAAAGACCGGCGACCCGCAACTCGGGCAGGTCGTGGGGACTTCGGGAATGCGCGCCTCGGGCGGACGCAGGGACAAGACAGCGCCAACGACCTCGGGAATCACGTCGCCGGCCTTATGGATGATGATGGTATCGCCGATGCGCACGTCCTTGCGGGCAAGCTCGTCGTAGTTGTGCAGGGTCGCACGCGAGACGACCGAGCCATCGACGGTGATCGGGTCGAATTCCGCGACGGGCGTGAGCACGCCTGTACGCCCCACCTGCACGGCGACGTTGCGCAAAATGGTCGTCTTTTCCTCGGGCGGAAACTTGAAGGCAATGGCCCAGCGCGGTGCCTTGGCGGTAAACCCGAGCTCGGCCTGGATGGCGAAGTCGTCGACCTTCACGACGACGCCATCGATGTCGTAATCGAGATCGCAACGATGCTCCAGCGCGTTCTTGCAGAACTCGTGCACCGCGGCCTCGCTATCGACCACGCGGATGTTGGGATTGACCGAGAAACCGGCCGTGCGCAGCCATTCCAGAAACTCATGCTGACTCGAGACGCCGAGCTGCGTGGTCTCGGCGATGGCGTAAATGAACGTGGCCAGATCACGCTCTGCCGTAATCGTAGAGTCCTTCTGGCGAAGCGAACCGGCCGCAGCGTTACGGCAATTGGCGAAGCTCTTCTTGAGCGCGAGCTTGCGCCCCGTGCGCTCACCGGCGTCAATTTCAGCGTTGTAGAGCATGATCTCGTCGTTCTCGAGACTGATGGCATCGTTAAGGCGCTCGAAGGAGGAACGGGGCATGTACACCTCGCCGCGCACCTCGACGGGTTGGGAGAAGCCCATGGCACCACTCTCTATGGAGAGATGGCGGGGTACGTCCTTGACCTGCAGGATGTTTGCCGTGACGTTCTCGCCCACGCTGCCATCGCCACGGGTGGCGGCCCGCACGAGCGTGCCGCGATCGTAGGTGAGTGCGATGGAGGAGCCATCGATCTTGAGCTCGCAGCAATACGAGAGGCTATGGCCCACCGCCTCGCGGGTGCGGGCAAGCCATTCGTCGAGCTCGTCGAGATCCATCGCATCGTCGAGCGAGTACATGCGGTGCTGGTGCTGTGCGGGGGCAAACTGTTCAGCCACGCCACCGCCGATGGTTTGCGTCGGTGAGTCGACGGTCTTGAGCGAAGGGTACTGATTCTCGAGATCAGCGAGCTCGCGATTGAGCGAATCGTAGACGGCATCGGGTAACTCGGGGGCATCCTCGAGGTAATACTGATCGCGGGCGCGCTGCAAGGTCGCGCGTAGCTCGTTGACGCGTTCGACGGCGTCTGCCGGCGCATCGACCGGCGCGTCATCCATCAGATCGAACAGGTTGTCTTGCGAAGGGGCATCAGCTGCCATTCCGCCTCACCTTTCCTCGTGGCTTCATCACATTGTTTCATCGAACTCTACCAGAGCACCGTGTCACGTATTGGCATACAACGCCGCATGGCGCATGACATCGCGATCGACCTCGACGGGAAGCGCCATCGCATCGGCCCATATCTCGACCGATAGAGCTGCCTGCTCGACAAGCATCTCCAGTCCGTCCATGCAAGTCGCGCCACGTTGCCAGGCACCTGCGAGCAGCGCAGTCTCACCATGCCCGTAGACGGTATCGAGCACGACCTGCCCCTTGTGCAAAAGACTCGTATCGATAATTGCCTCGTCATCGGGATGCATGCCCCGTGGCGTGGCATCGACGATGACATCGGCTTTGGGTACGAGCGTCTCTACCTGCGCGTAGCTCCTGCCATGCAGCACGCATGCCTCGTGGGGCTCGACGCTCGTACGTATGCGGTTCACGCATGAAAGCGCTTTTGCCTCGTCACGCGAAAGCAACGTGACTTCGGAGGCTCCTGCTTGGGCAGATGCCGTGGCAATGGCAAGGGAGGTCGGGCCCGTCCCGCAGATGAGCACGCGCGCGCCCGTGAGCGGCGTATCAGTCATGCGCTCGATCGCCCGCACGGCACCAAGGCCATCGGTGTTGTACGCGCAGAGCTTGAGGTCCTCGTCACGCACGAGCACATTGGCGCCACCTGCGGCGATGACACCCGCATCGGCATAATCGGCACACGAGAAGGCGAGCTTCTTGTAGGGCATCGTGATGTTCATGCCACGATAGCGTCCCGTGCGCACGAGGTCGATCTGATAGGCAGCCTCTTCCTCGTTCGCACAGCGCACCGCGCTGTAGTGCCAACGCGAAAACGGCCACTTAACCTTGCCAAGCTCCTGGTAGAGCGCGTTGTGCATGACGGGAGAAAGCGAATGGGCCACCGGATCGCCAATGAGCACGAACTCCGGATTCATGAGTTGCTCCCGATGGCTCGCATGCCGCGCACGGACCTGCGATCGAGCATACGGAGGAAATGGGTATGCAACGGGTCAGAGCCAGATTGGGGCACGACGAGAATGGCATCCATCCCCACGCGATGCGCGCCGAGCACATCCGTGTAGCTTTGATCGCCGATCATGACGGCCTGGTTGCAGGCGACACCAAGCATCGCACACGCCTCAACATAGCCATGCGCGAAGGGCTTCATCGCGTTGCGCACGAGAGGCACGCCAAGCACGAGGGCGGCTTCGATGACGCGCTCATGCGCGGTGTTCGAGATGAGCACCACGCCAAGACCGGCGTCCTCGAGCGAGCGCACCCAGGCGATGACCTCGTCGGACAGACCCACCGCACCACGTGGCTGCAAGGTGTTGTCGAGGTCAAGTAAGACGGCGCGATACCCTCGATCAACCAGCGTTTGGGGGTCGATGTCGAGCACCGACACGTAGTAGGCGTCTGGCCTGATGCCCCTCATCGGCTAGTCACCGTACTGCGCCCAGGCGGCGTTGAAATCGGCATCGTTCACGAAGAACATCGTCTTGCCCTCCCTATTGGAGAAGAAGAAGTAAAGGTAGTCAACCTGCGCGGGATTGGCCGCGGCCTGGATGGTCGTCATCGACGGATTGCAGATGGGACCGGCCGGCAGACCGTAATGATTGGGATTGCGCGTGTTGTACGGGCTGTCGCTTGCCAAATCCTCGAGCGTAAGCTCTTCGGTCATGTCCTTGCCGACAGCATAATACGTCGTCACGTCACTTCCCAGGGTCATGCCCTTTTGCAAGCGGTTGTAGAAGACGGCGGCAATCGGGGCCTTGTCATCCTCGGCCTGGTATTCCTTCTCGACCATGGAAGCAAGCGTCACCACGTCGTAGAGCGTGAGGTTCTTGGAAGCCGCATAGCTCATGTCAACGGTGGCAATCTGCGCGGCGAACTGGTCAAGCATCATGCGGATGATATCATCGGGTGTGGCGGACGGATCGACGCGGTACGTATCCGGATAGAGGAAGCCTTCCATCGAGTTGTTGTAGACGCCCTCGAGGAAGGGATAGTCGGCGACGTAATCGGAAGCCTTCTGCGTCTGGGCGTAGAACTCCTCGGCATCGATGCCGCACGTAGCCTCGACCTTGTTCGCAATCTGGCGCAGGTTATAGCCTTCGGGAATGACGAGCTGCCGCCCCGTCTGACCGTTTGCGAGCATCTTGATGATGTTATCGAGGTCATCGCCGCCAATCATGAGATACGAGCCAGATTGCAGGCTCGAAGCCTGATCGAGCTGCTTGACGCGATCCGTGAACGCGTTAGCCGAGGCGATGACGCCATCGTCGACCAGTATGGAGGCAATCTGGTCGGTTGAGGAGCCGGCGGGAATCACGACCTCGATCTCGGCGCCTTGCTTGACCTGACCCGTCTTATCGCCAAAGAGGCTCTGGCAGGCGACAAAGCCGATAACGGCGATGATGACGATTGCAACCAAGGCGATGATGAGCGCGCGCTTGCGCGACTTGCTCTTGCGCTTCTCCGTATAACTCGATGTCGCATAATGCTGACCTTGGGTCATTGTTCCTCCATCTTGTCTTCGCCATGCGTGGCAAGCCAGGTCTCGAGAAAGAGCGAAGCGGCCACGCTGTCGATTTTACCGCGCATATCGCGCTCGGACAGACCCTGTTCACGCAGAAGGCGCTTGGCCTCGGCACTGCTCAGACGTTCGTCGACGAACTCGACGGGCAACCCACAAGTTCGCGCGATGCGTTCGGCCTGCTCGCGGATGCGCGTAGCCTGATGCCCCACGCCCCCCCGCATCGTCTTGGGGAGCCCGCAAACGAGCATCTCGGGCTCATGGTCTTGCACGAGCATGCGCCAGGGTCGCGCATTATCAAGCACCTCGTGCGCGTCCATGACACGCAGAGGAGCGGCGATGCCCGTCGTCGTATCCGCGACCGCAACGCCGATGCGCTTCTCCCCTATGTCAAGTCCCATGACGCGCATGTGCACCAAAGTAGACCTAAATGCCGAAGATCGCCTTCGCCTTTTCGATGGCAGCGGGAATGCCTTCGGCGTTCTTGCCGCCCGCCTGGGCCATCGTCGGCTTACCGCCACCGCCGCCGCCAATGAGCGGAGCAACATTTGCGATAACGTCCTTGGCGTTGAAGCCGGCATCAACCGCACCCTGCGTACCAGCTGCGAGCATGAGCGGGTTTCCCCCCTCGGGATTACGCGCAAAGAGCACGACTGCAAAGGGATCGCCGCCACTACGCTGCTTGACGATGTCCCACATCTCGCGCATGCCCTGGACAAGCGCTTCTCCCAGATCGGCAATGATGAGCTTGTATCCGTCGAGTTCGGAAGCCATTTGCATGAATTCGGTGACGCTACCCTCGGCAGCTGCCTTCATGCGACGTCTGCGCATGCCCTCGAGCTCGTCGAGTTGAGTCTGCATCTTAGCGACGCGCTCGGAGACATCGAGCGGCGGAACCTTGAGAAAGCGCGCGGTCTCGCGCAACTCCTCTTCCATGCGTGACATGTACTGATAGGCCTCGATGCTCGTCACGGCCTCGAGACGACGCGTATTGGCACCGATGGAGGTCTCTTGCACGATCTTGAACAGGCCGATTTCGCTCGTGTTGCCCACGTGCGTGCCACCACAGAGCTCCTTGGAGAAGGTTCCCGTCTCGATGACGCGGACGAACTCGCCGTACTTCTCGCCAAAGAGCGCCAAGACGCCCGCCTCGCGCGCTGCGGTGAGCGAGGTCTCGTATGCGTATACGGGCAGGTCGGACATGATGACGTTGTTGCAGATACGCTCGACCTCGAGAATCTGCTCGTGGGTCATGGGCTCGAAGTGCGTGAAGTCGAAACGCAGCCTGTCGGGCGCGACGAGCGAGCCCGCCTGCTTGACATGCTCGCCGAGCACCTCGGAAAGCGCGCGCTGCAAAATGTGCGTCGCCGTATGGTTGCGGGCGATGAGCGCACGGCGGCGACGGTCGATGGCCGCATGCACGACGTCATCCTTGTGGATGGTACCGCTCGTCACCACGCCGTGGTGGACGGGCAGGCCCTCCTCGGGGCGCTTCGTGTCATCGACGTCGACCACGCCCAACTCGCTTGAGATGGTGCCGGTATCGCCTACCTGGCCGCCCATCTCACCGTAGAACGGCGTCTTGTCGAGTACGATAGCGACGTGCTCGCCCTCATGGGCCTCATCGACGATAGCGCCATCGACGATGATGTCGACGACGCGCGCGTCGCATTCGTCTTCCTTGTAGCCCACGAACTCGGTGGGGCCGTGAACATCGAGAATGTGCGTGAAGACGTCGCCGAAGCCGTCCCAGGCCTCGTCATTGCGAGCCGCACGCGCGCGGTCGCGTTGGGCCGTCATCTCGCGCTCGAAACCATCCATGTCGACCTCGATGCCATGCTCGAGGCAAATCTCGGCCGTGAGCTCGACAGGGAATCCGTAGGTATCATGCAGGGTAAAGGCAGCAACACCATCGAGCACATCACCCTCGTTCATACCCTCGATGGTCTCCTCGAGATAGTGCATGCCCGTGTCGATGGTGCGGTTGAAGCGCTCCTCCTCGGAAAGCAGCACCTTCTCGATGAGCGCTTTGTTCTCGATGATTTCGGGGTATACCGCGCCCATCTCGTCGCAGATGGCGTCGAGGAAGCTCTTGAGGAAGGGACCCTCGATGCCGATGAGGCGACCATGGCGAACGGCACGGCGAAGCAAGCGACGCAGGACGTAACCGCGGCCCTCGTTGGAGGGCAAGATGCCATCACCAATCATGAAGACGATAGCGCGGGAGTGATCGGCCATGATGCGCAGCGAGAGGTCGGTGAGCTCGTCTTGCCCGTAGCGACGGTCACTTAGTCTCTCGCCCACCTCGATGAGACCATGCAGGATGTCGGTGTCGAAGTTGGAGCTCACACCCTGCATGATGGCAGCCATGCGCTCGAGGCCCAGACCGGTATCGATGTTCTTCTTCTCGAGCGGAACCATCGTGCCATCTTCCTGGCGGTCGAACTGCGTGAAGACGAGGTTCCAGTACTCGAGGAAGCGGTCGCAATCGCAGCCGGGCTTGCAGTCCGGGCTGCCACAGCCAACGCCTTCTCCCTGGTCGTAGTAGAGCTCGGAGCACGGGCCGCACGGGCCGGTGGGGCCGGCAACCCAGAAGTTATCATCGGCGCCGAGACGCGAGATATGGCTCGCCGGGACGCCTACCTCCTGCCAGATGTCGGCAGTCTCCTCGTCTTCCTCGTAAATCGTCACGTAGATGCGTTCGGGATCGAGTCCGAGCACATCGACGGAGAACTCATAGGCCCAGGCGCACATCTCCTTCTTGAAATAGGCGCCGAAGCTGAAGTTACCAAGCATCTCGAAGAAGGAGAGGTGACGGCCATCAGTGCCGATGATGTCGATATCGTTGGTGCGCACGCACTTCTGCACGGTCGTCGTGCCCACATAACGCGGATCGAGGTGCTTTTGCTGCAGGAAGTAGGGCTTGAACTGCACCATGCCCGCAACGGTGAGCAACAGCGACGGGTCATCGGGAATGAGGGAGGAAGATGGCCAGCGCTGGCAGCCCTTCTCCTCGAAGAACTTGAGATATGCCTCGCGAATCTCGGCAGACGTGGTGGGTATGGACGCCATGATGCTCCTTGCTCGTTCGTGCTTCTATGCGGATACGTGATGAATACGCGTTATACCGTCTTGGCAGCATCGTCGACAGCTGCCTCAGTATCGACCCCCTGGGTGGGGGCATGGGGGACCGCCTGGCCACTTGCCTCGATGACGATGTCGACCTCTTCGACCGCAATGTTCTCGGTGCAAGCATTGGCAGCCTGTTGGGCGGCTTCCTTCATCGCTTCGTCATCGGCAGTGCTTGCCTGGGCATGCTCGTCAGTCGCAGCCTGGCCCTCGTCCTCGAGAGCACCTCCGACGGGATAGACCAGGCGCTCCTGCTTGGCCTTGTTGCTGCGCTTGGAGCCAAGCGAGCCACGGATGCGGTCGACAATCGAGGTCACGGCATCGGCAGGTGCGGAGGTAACCGCATCAACCGTGGTAGCCGCCTTGCCGGCAACGTCGGTAATCTGCTCGACATCCTCGAGAATCGCGTCGACGCGCAGCATCTCGAGATTGACGGTGTCGAGCATGAGCTCGGCCTTGTCGACCATCGGATTGACCTTCGTGAGCGCGGGCGCGACCTCCTTCTCGGCATCGGCCGCGATATTCTGGACCGACTTCATCGTCACGCTTGCACGATAGAGGATGATGATGAGAAAGACGAGGGCGACGATGCCCAAGATTACGAGAACGGCTGCCGCGAACGGCCATGCCTGCGTAAGAAAGTCATTCATGAGAGTCCCCTAAACCATGTCGGGTTCACGTGTGCATATACAGATTTAGATGATAGCGCAGTTTGCCCCGCTTGCGAAACGCGATGTGCCCTTTTGCGCATAAAGAGAGATTTGAAATGAGAAATTCGCCCGAGGTATAACCCCCATCCGCTGTTGCACCTACGTGCGAGCGAGTCGCCTCACTTCGACGGTCGCTTCCCGACAGCCCGCTTCGCGGTCCTTACGGCGCGCTCCCTTGTACCTCCGTTCGACAGCGCGCCTGCACGTAGCTAACCTACTCCTCTGGCGGGAAGCGGAGCTTTTCCCAGCCGATACTGGTCGGCTTGTAGAAGCAACCCCGCTCGAGACCATCGGGAAGATACTGTTGCTCGACCTGGGCACCGGGATAATCATGGGGGTAGAGGTACGTGCCGTAAGCTTCGGAGCCGGGACGATGGCGGTCACGCAGGTGCGTGGGCACATTGCGCAGCGGTCCTTCACGCACCTCCTTGAGCGCGGCATCGATGGCAAGATAGGCCGCGTTGGACTTGGGCGCAAGCGCCATATAGATGGCCGCCTCGGCCAAGTTGATGCGACATTCGGGATATCCGATGCTCTCAGCTGACTTGAAGGCAGCTGCCGCGATGGTAATGGCACGCGGATCTGCAAGGCCCACGTCCTCGCTCGCCAAGATGAAGATGCGACGCGCGATGAAGCGCGGATCCTCCCCGCCCTCGATCATGCGCGCGAGCCAGTAGACGGTCGCGTCCGGATCGCTGCCGCGCATCGACTTGATGAAGGCCGAGATGACATCGTAGTGCGTGTCCCCGTCCTTGTCATAGGGAAGCTGACGGCGTGGCGATGCCTCGCGCACTTGCTCGGTACCGATCTCTCCCCCGGACTCGGTGAGAGCCGCCGCAAGCTCGAGTGTCGTGAGTGCCGTACGGGCATCCCCACCAGCAGTGATCACGATGGCATTGAGGGCCTCATCGGAAATCGTGTACTCGTTGGCAAGACCACGCTCGTCCTCGATCGCACGTTTGACGAGCATCTTGATGCCATGATTGCCGATGGGCTTGAGCTCGACGATACGCGAGCGCGATATGAGGGCCGAGTTGACCTCGAAGAAGGGGTTTTCGGTCGTTGCGCCAATGAGAATGACGATACGGTCTTCGACGGCATGGAGTAGGGCGTCTTGTTGCGAACGCGAGAAGCGGTGAATCTCGTCGATGAAGAGAATGGTGCGACGCTTGAAGGCAAGCAGGCGTTCCTCGGCCGCCTTGATTTCGCGGCGTAAATCAGCGACCGTACCCGACACGGCCGACACCTCGACAAAGGCGGCGTTCGTGGAATTGGCGATGACATGGGCGATGGAGGTCTTGCCCGTGCCCGCCGGCCCGAAGAGGATGACCGAGGAAAGCGCGTCGTTGGCGATGGCGCGCCTGAGCCAGGTATCCTTGCCGATGGCCTCTTCCTGACCGACTATCTCGTTGAGCGTATGCGGACGCATGCGCACGGCAAGCGGAGCGGCCGCAAAGCGCGTCTCGCCGTCAACTTCGCTGAAGAGCGTGTCCATCGAGCTATCCATGCGCCCATGATACCGCAGATGGACAAAACCGCAGGACTAGGCGCGCATGCTGATGCCTACTCGTCAATATCGAGCATGAGTGATACGGGACAGTGATCGCTGCCATAGACATCGGATTCTATACCTGCCTCGACGACGCGGTCTTTCAGGGAATCACTCACGAGGAAGTAATCGATGCGCCACCCGACGTTTCGCTCGCGAGCCTTCATGCGATAGCTCCACCAGGAATACGCATCCGTCGTATCGGGATGGAGCAGGCGGAAGGTGTCGACGAAGCCGCTGGCGAGAAGCTCGTCGAACTTTCCGCGCTCCTCATCGGAGAAACCGGCGTTACCGACGTTCTCCTTGGGACGTGCCAGGTCGATGGGCTCATGTGCGACGTTCATGTCACCGCAGACCACGACGCCCTTCTTGGAGGCAAGACCTGTCAGATACTCCCTGAAGCTATCCTCGAACGCGCAGCGGTAGTCGATACGCGCAAGCTCGTGCTGGGCATTGGGCGTGTAGACGCACACGAAGTAGAAGTCCTCGAACTCGAGCGTGACGGTGCGACCCTCGCAATCGAAGCGACTGTCGCCGATGCCGTGGAAGACGGCGAGCGGCTCACGTTTCGTAAAGACGGCAGTGCCCGAATAGCCTTTCTTCTCCGCGTAGCTCCAGTACTCGTGATAGTCCTCGAAATCGATGGGGCTCTGGCCCTCCTGGAGCTTCGTCTCCTGAATGGCGAAGATGTCCGCGTCAAATGCGCGAAAGATCTCGTCGAAGCCCTTCTTGGCAACTGCTCGCAGACCATTGACGTTCCATGACACGAATTTCATCTGTGATAACCCTTTCCGCGCGCGTTAGGGGCCTGACCCCGTGGCACATCTTATCTGCAAAGCTGCCAGAACGCGACGGCGCTTGCGGCGGCGACGTTGAGCGAGTCAACGCCATGCGCCATCGGGATGCGCACCGTGTAGTCGCACCGGGCAATCGTCGCGAGCGCCAAGCCATCGCCCTCGGTCCCGAATATCATCGCGAGCTTTTCCTCGGCGTTGAGCGCGGCATCGTCAAGGGAAACCGACTCGTCACTCAATGCGAGCGCAGCCGTCTTGAAGCCAAGTTCGTGCAGACACTTCATGCCGTTTTCGGGCCAATCGCCCGCATTCACGCCAATACGCGTCCAGGGAACCTGGAACACCGCGCCCATCGAGACGCGCACGGCTCGACGATAGAGCGGATCACAGCACGTCGGCGTCACGAGCACCGCATCGACGTCAAGTGCGGCCGCCGAGCGAAATATGGCTCCCACGTTCGTGTGGTCGACGATGCCCTCGAGCACGGCGACGCGCCGGGCATCGCAAAGCAGCTCCTCGACCGTGGGCAGCTGTGGACGTCGCATCGCGCAGAGCACGCCACGTGTCAGCTTGAAGCCCGTAAGATCCTCGAGCATGACGTCGTCACCCGTGTAGACGGGAACGTCACCGCAAGCCGCAATGAGTTCCGCACACTCCTCGAGGTGCGAACGCGCCATGAGCAGGGAGAGCGGCTGCATTCCCGCGTCAAGTGCGCGAACTATGACCTTGGGCGATTCGGCGATGAAGACGCCCTTCTCGGGTTCGAGCCTATTGCGCAGCTGCGCTTCGGTCAGACGCGCATAGACGTCAAGCTCCGCGTTTTCCAATGATGTGATTTCGACAAGGTTCATATCGTTACCAACGAAGACGGGTCACCGGAAACCCCGATGACCCGTCGTCTCTGCCTGCTGAAAAGCTGTTACTCGTCCTCGACAAACTCGAATTCCGAGGCAGGAGCACCGCAAATGCTAGTAGTTCTCGGCGCGAAGCTCGAAGAACGCCTTGGGATGCGCGCACACCGGGCAGATCTCGGGAGCGTTCTTGCCGATGACGATATGACCGCAGTTGCGGCAAATCCAGATGGCATCGCCATCGCGGCTGAAGACCAATCCGTCCTCGATGTTCTCGATGAGCTTGCGATAGCGCTCCTCATGCTGCTTCTCGATGGCGCCGACCATCTCGAAGCGCAGGGCGATCTCCTCGAAACCCTCCTCGCGAGCGGTCTTGGCGAAGCCGGCGTACATGTCGGTCCACTCGTAGTTCTCGCCAGCAGCCGCGTCCTCGAGATTGGGAAGCGTCTCGGGCATTGCGCCGCCATGAAGGTACTTGAACCAAATCTTGGCATGCTCCTTCTCGTTGTGCGAGGTCTCGAGGAAGAGAGCCGCGATCTGCTCGTAACCGTCCTTCTTGGCCTGGCTGGCATAGTACTCGTACTTGGTATGCGCCTGGGACTCGCCCGCAAAGGCGGTCTGCAGATTGATCTCTGTCTGGCTACCCTTCAAATCCATGGTGTTCCTCTTTCCTTTTGAATCAATGGGCCAATATGCGGCTAAGTATACGCACTTTCACGACAAAGGGAGCTATCAATTTATTTCCAACACAAAATGATTTCCCCGGCGCGAAGACAAAGCGAACGCTACTGAACGAGCGGAGCGCGCTCCTTGGAAATGTCGTCGCCAATCTCCTCGCCGAGTTCCTCCGCGATCTTCTTGGCCTTGCGCGTGAGCTTCTTGGGAACGACGACCGTGACGTGCACGAGCAGGTCGCCACGCTTGTTGTTACGACGGAAAAGCGGCAGACCATAGCCCTTGATGCGCAGTGTCTGGCCCGGCTGGCAGCCCTCGGGAATGTGGACGGGAACCTCCTCATCCTCGAGGATGCCGCAAACGGTGATATCCGCACCGGTCATCGCCTGAACCACGGTGATGTTGGCCCGCGTGTGCAGGTTGTCACCGTCACGCTCGAAGTACTCGTGCGGATCGATGCGCACCGTCGCGATAAGGTCGCCCGCCGGTGCGCCCTGCATGCCGGCCTCGCCACGGCCCTGGACGCGAATCTGCTGGCCATCGCGAATGCCGAGGGGAATCTCGATCGTGAGGTGCTCGCGGTCGGGAACACGTCCCTGACCCTGGCATTCGGAGCATGGCTTATCGATGGTGCGCCCCGTACCGCCACAATCCGGGCAGGTGACCGCCGTCTGCATGTCACCGAGGAACGTGTGCTGTACGCTCACGACATGACCGGAGCCATGACACGTGGAGCATTCGACTTCCTTGCCGTCCTCGGCCGCACCGCTACCTCCGCACTCCTCGCAGGTGGCGAGACGATCGTAGACGATGTCCTTCTTGGCGCCGCGCGCTACCTCCTCGAGCGTGAGACGCAGGCCGACACCCATGTCGCGGCCATCGCGCCTGACTTGCTGGGTGCCACGGCCACCCATACCGCCGAAGAACGAGCTGAAGATGTCGCCCATGCCACCGAAGATGTCGCTCATGTCGACGGGCTGATAGCCTCCGAAGCCCTGGGCAGCCTCCGGCGTGCCATAGCGATCGTAAAGGGACTTCTTCTGAGGGTCTGAGAGCACGTCATATGCCTCGTTGAGCTCCTTGAAGCGCTCCTCGGCATCGGGTGCCTTGTTGACATCCGGATGCAGCTCACGGGCCTTGCGTCTGAATGCCTTCTTTATCTCCGTTACGCTGACCTCGCGTGAAACGCCAAGGATCTCGTAATACTCATACGCCATGCGCAATAACTCCCCGCACTCAAATGGACTCCGAGTATTTTGGGATACCAGACAGGAGACGGCATGAACCGTAAGCGTTTCGTCACCAAGCTACACGCGAGCGTTCACCTGTCGACCGCCAGCGACCAAATCGCACTGTAGACCTCGTTTCCGAATAGCCAGCCGCGTTGCGTGGGAACAAGGCGAGCGCCTTGCTCGCGCACGAGCCCGAGAGCTTCGAGGCGTTCGAAGACCGCAGGCGCCCCCTCGACATCCTGCACCTGCTCACGCGTGACACCGATGCTCCTGCGCATGCCGAGCATGAGGTCTTCGACGGCGGATTCGCGGGCGCTGAGTAACTCGATTTCGGCACGAGGACATCCGAGCGATTCGGCAAACGCGATATCATCGGATGATGCAGCGATACGGATACGGGCGAAATCTGCATCATTAGGCTGGGTGGGGGCGCAGTCGCTCAGACAGTCCTGAACTCGCACGAAAGCGCCACTGGCGCTTCCGCTCGTATGCGCCGACGCGAAGCTAGTCCCTTTAGGGAAACTCGCTTTGTGCATCCCCCACCCGGCCTTTTCAGTATCGATTTCGAATATCCCCGAATCAATCGCTTGCTCAGCGCTTTCGGATGAAAGCATGGAAGAAGCGCCCGCCCCGAGGCCAAGGTACTCAACGCCCGTCCAATACGCCGTGTTGTGGCAGGAAGGAAAACCCGGCTTGGCGTAGGAGGCGACTTCGTAGCGCTCAAATCCCGCTGCCGTGAGCATACGCTCGGCCTCGAGCATCATGTCAGCCTGTAGGTCCTCGCTGGCGACTTCGCACTCCCCCGCCTCGACGCGGCGCGTAAGTGGCGTACCGTCCTCAAGCATGAGCGGATACACGCTCACATGCGATACGTCCGCGTCAATTGCGCGCCGCAGGCTTTCCTTCCATGACTCCATGCTCTGACCCGGACCCCCGCAGATGAGATCGAGCGAGACGCTGTTCGTGCGCGTGCGCACGGCAGCAAGGGCCGCATCGATCGCGGCCACATCATGCACACGACCATATCCCCGCAAGACCGCATCATCGAAGCTCTGCGCCCCGATGCTGAAGCGGTTGACGCCGAGCGAGAAGAGGTCTGCCACCATGCGTTCGTCGATGGACTCGGGATTGGCCTCGCAGGTGAACTCGATGACATTCTCGAGGTTCACCGAAAGCGAGAGCGTGTACACAAGCGTGTTGAGGCGTCTGCTGCCGAGGTGCGTGGGCGTGCCACCACCGATGTAAATCGTCCTGACCTGTCCGAGCAGCCCCGCCTTCGCCGCACGGCGCAACTGCAGGCACAATGCCTCCACATACGCATCCATGCGCTGCTCATCCGCGCAAGCGCTCGTCGCGAAGTCGCAGTATGCGCAACGCGAGACGCAGAAGGGAATGTGCAGGTAGAGAGCCTCAATCATCGCGAATCGTCTTCCGCGAGCTTGCCCGCCTCGTCGAAGATCCGCTCGAAATCCGCAATGCTTCGCGCCTCGCTCAGAGCACGGCGCAACGCAGCGGCAGACGGCAAACCATGCACGTACCAGGCAAGCTGTGCACGCAGCGGGCTCAGATACGGAGCAGGCGCATCGAGAGGCGCGGGTACGGCCTCGTCGCTCGTCGAGGGACGCTCGTCACGCGCCTTGAGCGGATCGGCGTAATGGAGGTAGAGCTCGAAATGCTCGCGCATGGCGGCGACACGCTCGGCATGCGAGGGTTCATGGCCCGTGAATATCCACGGATTACCGCGTGCACCACGAGCGACGTGCACCGCATCGACACCGCATCGCTCGCGCATACGGCATGCATCGTCATGGGAAAACACGTCCCCGCTACCCGCGACGGGAATAACGACCGCTTCCTTGACCTGGGCAATCACATCCCAATCCGCATTGCCGCGATACATCTGGCGCGCACTGCGCCCATGCACGCTCACAAGCGAGGCACCCGCCTGCTCGAGGCGCTTGGCGAAGTCGACGGCGTTCTTCTCCTCGTTCGTCCAACCGCTCCTGAACTTCGCGGTGACCGGAACATCGACGGCATCCACGATGCTACGTATGATATCGGCCGCCAGTTTGGGGGTCTGCATGAGAGCCGATCCCTCGCCGCGTCGCACGACCTTGCGTACGGGACAACCCATGTTCACGTCGATGAGCGCGAGCCTATCGCCCAGGCGCTTGGCGATGCGCGCGGCCTGGTGCGCCATGCAATCGGGCTCCGAGCCGAAGAGCTGCACGGCGAGTACAGCCTCTTCCTCTGCCGGATCGGTCAGGGCGAAGGTCTTGACACCATTGTACTCGAGCCCCTTGGCGCTCACCATTTCGGAGAACGTCAGGCCCGCTCCGTAACGTATGCAGAGACTGCGAAAGGCCCGGTCGGTCACGCCGGCCATGGGCGCAAGCCACAAAGGCGTCGCAAGGTATGTCTCGATTTGCGCCACGAGGAGCTTACTCGTCATCGACGGAGAGGATGACCATGAAGGCCTCCTGGGGCACCTCGACGTTGCCGATGTTCTTCATGCGCTTCTTGCCCGCCTTCTGCTTCTCGAGCAGCTTGCGCTTGCGCGTGATGTCACCGCCATAGCATTTGGCGAGCACGTCCTTGCGACGAGCACGCACCGTCTGACGCGCGAGGATGCGGCTGCCCACGGCGGCTTGTATGGGCACTTCGAAGAGCTGCTGCGGGATGATCTCCTTGAGCTTTTCGCATAGCGCCTTGCCACGCATGTAGGCGGCGTCCTTGTGCACGATGGCCGAGAGCGCGTCGACGGGATTGCCCGCGAGCAGAATCTCGAGCTTTACGAGATTGCTCGCCTGGTAGCCACAGACGTCGTAATCAAGCGAGGCATAGCCTTTCGTACGGCTCTTGAGCGAATCGAAATAATCCATGATGAGCTCGGAGAGCGGCATCTCGAATTTGAGCTCGACAGTGGTCGTCGAGAGGTACTGCATGTCGATGAACTTGCCGCGACGCTCGGTCGAAAGCTCCATGACCGCACCGATGTAATCAGGCGGGATGATGATGTCCGCCTTGACGTACGGCTCCTCGATGCGCTCGATCGATGACGGACCGGGCATATCCTGCGGGGAATGGACGGTCACTTCCTCGCCATCGGTAAGATAGGCATGGTATTCGACCGACGGAGCCGTTGCGATGAGGTCAAGGCCGAACTCGCGCTCGAGACGCTCCTTGACGACCTCCATGTGCAGCAAACCCAGAAAGCCGACGCGAAAGCCGAAACCAAGCGCCTGACTGGTCTCGGGCTCGTAGACAAGCGCCGGATCGTTGAGCGTGAGCTTGTCGAGCGCATCACGCAATGCGGGATACTGGTCGGCGTCGATGGGAAAGAGGCCGGTGTAGACCATGGGCTTGACGTCACGGTATCCGGGCAAGGGCTCGTCAGCGCCGTTTTTGGCAAGCGTGACCGTATCGCCGACCTTGACCATCCGCGGATCCTTGAGACCCGTGACGAGATAGCCAACCTCGCCGACCTTGAGCTCGTCGACAGGAGTCTCTGCCGGACGGCGCACGCCTACTTCCTCGACTTCGCATTCGTTCTTCGTCGCCATGAAGCGAATCTTCTGACGTGCCTTGATCGAGCCGTCGACAACGCGAATGAGCGCGACGACGCCACGGTAGGCATCAAAGTACGAATCGAAGATGAGCGCCTTGAGCGGAGCATCCGCATCGCCTTGCGGCGCGGGAATGCGCTCGACGATGGCCTCGAGCAGGTCATGCACGCCGATGCCCGACTTGCCCGAGGTCAGTATCGCCTCGTCGGCGGGAATCGCGAGGCCCTCCTCGATCTCGGTGCGCACGCGCTCGGGATCGGCAGCCGGCAGGTCGACCTTGTTGATGACGGGAATGATCTCGAGATCGGCGTTCATGGCGAGCAGCGCATTGGCGACCGTCTGCGCCTCGACGCCCTGGGTGGAATCCACGACGAGGACGGCGCCCTCGCATGCGGCAAGCGAACGCGACACCTCGTAGGTGAAATCGACGTGCCCCGGCGTGTCGATGAGATTGAACTGATACGTCTCACCGTTATCGGCCTCGTAGAGCACGCACACGGCCTGCGATTTGATGGTGATGCCGCGCTCGCGCTCGATGTCCATCGAATCGAGCACCTGCTCGACCATATCACGCGACGCGACCGTGTTCGTCATCTCGAGGATGCGGTCGGCGATGGTCGACTTGCCATGGTCGATATGCGCGATGATCGAGAAGTTTCTGATGTACGAGCGGTCCATGAAGCCCATTCTAACGCAGGAACGTCAACGTGAAAAAGGAGACCGCCCCATTGCGAGGGCGGCCTCCTCAAGAAGCCCGAAAAGCCCTAAAGCTACTTGTCGAGGCTATTGGCCAGAGCCATGACGCCGCTCTTGCGGTTGGCGGCCTGATTCTTGTGGATGATGCCCTTGCTGACGGCCTTGTCAAACAGACGGCAGGCCTTGCTGGCGGCCTCGGTCGCGAGCGCCTTGTCGCCGGCCTCGACGGCCTCGCGCACACGGCGCACAGCAGTCTTCATCTCGGCCTTGGCAGCGCGATTGCGCAGACGGGCCTTCTCGTTGGTCTTGATACGCTTCTTCTGACTTTTGATGTTCGCCATTTCCGGCTTTTCCTTTCGATGAAACCCATTGTCTCTCGCAGTGGGGTGCGACGAAACTACGAGATGATATCACAGTTGCGCGTCATGTCACGCATCGATTCCGAAACTCAGGCCACGCAGACGTCCAAAACCCAGCGCTCGAAGACGACATCTTTGTCCGCTCCCGTCTTCATGTCCTGATCGCACGCCGCGGCACTGATGAGTGCCTCTTCGAGCTCGGTCTGCGAAAAGCCATCGGCCCAACGCGCGTAGTTCTTGACCTGCCAGTCGGGTTTGCCAAGCGCAGACGCAAGAGCACCCGTCCCCTGACCTTGTAGGTCCTTTGCGACGAGCAAATCGCGAATCCTGTTGACGCACATGGTGAGCAAACCGAAGGGTGACTGGGCGTTCATGCGCGCGAGGAGCACCGCGCATTTCCTCGCATCGCGCGCCGAAAGCGCATCGCTCAGATGCCAGGGCTTGGGCTCGGCCACGCGCGCGACGTAGGCCTGCACCTCGGGTAGATCGATTACGGACCCGCTTCCCAGGGCTATGGCCATCTTCGTGAGCTCACCATCGAGGTGAACGGTCGACTCGCCCACGAGTGAAATGAGCTCCTCGGCTGCCGGACGCGTAATGCTCACGCCCTTGCTCTGTGCGAACTGCTGCACCTGCGTGGGTAGTTCGCGAGCGCTGCGCGGACTGCAATCGATGACGGCCTTCTTGTCGACCTTCGCAATCGCCTTGTACAAACGCGTGTTCTTCGCAAGTTTCTCGGCGACGAGCGCGAGAACGGTCGTGTCGTTGGGATTCTCGAGATACGAGACAATGGCCTCTTGCGTCGCCTTCTTGAGACGCTCGGCCCCCTGGACGACGACGAGGCGCTTCTCGCTCATAAACGGCAGCGTGTTGCAGGCTCCCGTAATCTCGTCAGGCGTGAGGGCACCCCCCTCGAGGACGTCCTTATTGAAGTCGAGGTCGCCGAGCTTGGCCATGCGCTCGTTGAGACGGCCGAAAACGAACTCGCGTTTGAGCTCGTCGGCGCCGACGATAAGGTATACGGGGAGAAAGTCGTTATCCGCCATGATGAGCTTCCCTCAAAGCAAGAAGGCCGGGTAATCCCGGCCTTCGGTGTTCTTGGCAGCCCGTACCGGATTCGAACCGGTGATCTCCGCCTTGAGAGGGCGGCGTCCTAAACCGCTAGACGAACGGGCCATGTCAATGCGCCGTTGGCTGGGGTGGAAGGAGTCGAACCCTCACTGACGGAACCAGAATCCGCTGTCCTACCATTAGACGACACCCCAGTAACAAGTGCCGAACCCTGTGCGGCGCGAGATTGCATATTACGGAATCATGCTTGGCGCGTCAAGCGAAAATGAGAAATTGCTCCGGAGCATACTTCCACGGGAGCGCAGCCGGATCGCCTCGCTTCGACAGTCGCTTCCCGACAGCCCGCTTCGCGGGCCTTACGACGCGCTCCTTCAACCTTCGCTCAGTAATCCGGCTGCGCCCCCCATGTCGAATGTCGTAATTTGGTCGGAGCCAAGTCCGATTTCGTTCAGGTTGCCGGGGTAGATGACCCGGTTCTTTTGGTCCTATGATGCTCCCGTCAATCACGCGGCACGCGAATGGAGGGCATGTGGATCTCGATGACGTATCCGTTAGGGCAAGCTCCCTTCTGCGTCGCGCCGGACTGCGCGACATTCCCCGTTCCGTTATCGTGGGAACGATCTTCATCGGGCTTGCCCTCATGCTCGTGGGAATATGGCAGTTCTGGCCTCGGGCAAATGCGGATTATATAGCGACGGCAAATCAAGAGCAGAAGGTATCAGACGCGAACGCGCAGCAAATAGCTCCTACGCAGGCCGAAATCATGATCGACGTCGAGGGTGCCGTCAATGCACCCGGACTCTATATGCTTGCAGCTGATTCGCGTGTAGGCGAGGCCATAGAGGCAGCGGGTGGATTTGCCGCAGATGCCCAGCCAGGAGCAACCAACCTCGCGCAGAAGCTCTCCGATGGCGAACAGGTTTTCGTCCCCACCGTCGAAGAGACACAGGGCGCAACGAATGCTGCCGCGAAAGCTGCAATGCCATCATCGAAGCAAAATGGAAAGATCAATATCAATACGGCGAGCGCCGAAGAACTACAGGAGCTCTCGGGCGTGGGGCCCGCGCTTTCGGGACGTATCATCGACTATCGCGAGTCGAAGGGACGCTTCTCCTCAATCGAGGACCTCAAGGAAGTCTCGGGCATCGGCGAGACTCGTTTCGAAAACCTCAAGGACAAGATCTGCGTATGAGCGCGCCGGCTGCAGACCCTCCCTGTCGTCCATCGCTTCCTCCCCTCTTTCTCGCGGCGCTCGGCTCCTGGATTGCCATCACACTCGCCGATGAGCTGAGCTGGCGGGATTATGCGGGCACGCTCGACGTTCGCGTCTATGTGGGAGGCGTCATCGTCATCCTGCTTGTCATGCTGTCCGGATTCGCGTTGATGCGGCGTGTACGTGCCGGGAGCGGCAGAGCGCCCACATCTTCTCTCGCGAAATCGGGCATGGCAATCATCCTCATAGCCTTTGTCTGCGCGTTCGTGTGCGGATTTGCATGTTGGGGCGATTGGGACGGGGACGTCGAGCGGCTTTCGCTACTTGCGGAGCGAGGCGAACCCCTCGAGCTCGACCTGACCGGAGATCCGGCGCAACGTGATTACGGGCACATCTCGAACGCCCAGCTGGGCGAAGGACGCGCTGCGATACGTGTCCGGGTCGTATGGCCCGAGGAAAGCGAGAGACTATGCGCGGGGCATCGAATTGCCGTCACGGGCAACGTATCCGCTCCCGGAACGGATGAGGGCGGGCGCTGGAACCATCGCAACGGCCTTGCGGGCACCATACAGGCAACTCACGTCGAAGAGCTGGGATACAGCCCGGGATTGCGCGGGCTCGTGACCTCATTTCGCGACGAGTCGTTTGCGCACATCGGCACGCTCGATGGAGACGCCGCAGGACTCCTTGCCGGTGTGCTGCTCGGGAACAGAACGATTTACGCAGGCTCGGAACTCGAGCAAGCGTTCCAGACAACGGGGCTTGCGCACCTCATGGCCGTATCAGGCACACACCTGGCAATCGTCACCATGCTTCTCTCGTTTTTGCTCGCCAAGACACCCGTCCGGCGCAAGGTGCGCAGCGCCATGCTCATCGCAGCTCTCGTCATCTATGTCGCAATCACGGGATTCGCGCCCTCGGCGCTCAGAGCCTGCGTCATGTGCTCGGTCGCACTCGTTCTGGGAACTATCGGCAAACGGGCTTCAGCCCTCAACGGGCTTTCCCTCTGCGTATTCGTCTTTCTCGGACTCTCTCCTCCCATGGCCTTTTCCCTGGGATTCCAGCTCTCGGTGCTCTCCGTGTTCGGGCTCGTCCTCTTTGGTGGCCTCGCGAGCCATTGGTTGGAACATGCGCTACCGCGCCTCCCCACGCTCGTCTCATCATCCGTTGCCGCAACGATAACCGCATCGTGCATGACGCTGCCAGTGACCATCGCGCAATTCGCGCAGCTTCCCCTCATCTCGCCCGTCGCGAACTTCCTGGCTGCTCCCCTCGTCACCGTCGCGCTGTGCCTGGGTATCCTCGCACTGGTCATCGGAGCCGTCTTCGCACCTGTGGGCGCATTGCTCCTGTACGGCGCGGGAGCAGTCGCGTCATGCTGTGCCACGCTCGTGCGATTCCTCGCCGATCTGCCACTTGCCTGTCTACCCCTGTCAGGTACCGCTTCGACGCTTGCCGCTCTCTTCTGCATCCTCATCATCACGCTCTGGATTACTTGGCCCCTCCCCAGACACCGCGAAGCCCGATGCGATCCCAGCGTACCCGCACGTCATCTGGGAATATTGGCGGGAACGTGCGCCGCCTTCACCCTTCCCGTCCTTCTCGCGATTGTGCTGGGATTCGGTCAGCTCAGGATGTCGCCGGGCGCAATCGAATCGCGCGTGGTCATGCTCGACGTCGGTCAGGGTGACAGCCTGCTCATCCAGAGCAAGGGCACCTGTATCCTCGTCGACACGGGCGAAGATGGCGACATCCTTCTGCGCGAGCTCGCTGAGCAGGGCGTGACGCATCTCGATGCCGTCGTCATCACGCACAAGGACGCCGATCATGCCAGCGCGCTCAGAGAGCTCGCCGGGGTCATTGCGGTTGATCACGTGTATATACACGAAGACCTGCTTGACGAGGCCTTCATGGAAAAGGTGCTCGAGTCCGCAGATTGGGTGACAAGCGGGCGTGGTGCCGAGGGCCTGCGTCCCGGCAACATCCTGCGAACCGGAAGGTTCTCGTTGACGATCGTTGCTCCGCAGGACGGCGGAAAGAGCGAGAATGACGACAGTCTCGTCGGATTGCTCGAATTTGATGCGGATGGTGATGGCGACGCCGAGGCACGCGGTCTTCTCACGGGCGATGCGGAGAGCGCTGCGATAGAGGGAGTCGCATCACGGGTGGGCGACATCGACTTCCTCAAGGTCGCCCATCACGGCAGCAAGGGTGGCCTGACAGACGAACAGCTCATGGGGCTTTCCCCCGAGATCGCGCTCATCAGCGTGGGAGCAGATAACAAATACGGACATCCCAGCATCGAAACCGTAAGGATGCTCGAAAACCACGGAGCGCGCATCTACCGTACCGACATGCAGGGCGTCATCGCCATCGGATTCTCCGATATGGGAATGCACGTGACTACGGAGCGGTAACGCCCGCAAAAGAAAATGGACGGAGACACGTTCCTCCGTCCATTTTCCCATGTAAAACGGTCACGTCGTCGTCTGACGTGGAAAATCGTCACTCGGACTTCTCGTCCTCGTCGAAGACCTCTTGGCCCGTGCGGCCGGTGAGCTCCTTGGCCATGTCGCGCAGCTTGAACTTCTGAATCTTATTGGCCGGATTCATGGGAAACTCGTCGACGAAGAACACGAACTTGGGCACCTTGAAGCGGGCGATGCGCGGGATCGCGTACTCGCGCACATCCTCCTGCGTCATGTCCTCGTAACCCTCACGCGTGCGGATGAAGGCGGTCACGACCTCGCCGTACTTCTCGTCGGGACAGCCCACGACCTGTGCATCGAGAACGCCGGGCATCGTGAGCAGGAAGTTCTCGACCTCGAGCGGGTAGATGTTCTCGCCGCCGCGGATGATCATGTCCTTGATACGGCCCGTGACGCGGAAGTAGCCCTCCTCGTCAATCGTGCCCATGTCACCGGAATGCAGATAGCCGTCCTCGTCGATGGCCTCGGCCGTCTCGTCGGGCATCTTGTAGTAGCCCTTCATGACGTTGTAGCCGCGACAGCACAGCTCGCCATGTTCGCCCGGGCCGAGGGGCTCGCCCGTGTTGACGTCGGCGACCTTGACCGATACCGGCGGATGCTTGCGTCCGACGGTCGTGCACTTGTGCTCGACGTCATCATCGACGCTCGTCTGCGTGAACACGGGGCTCGTCTCGGTGAGCCCATAGCAAATCGTGATGTCGTGCATGTTCATCTTGTCGATGACCTCCTGCATGGTCGCAGGAGGACAGGGAGAACCGGCCATGATGCCGGTGCGCAGGGAGGACATGTCGTACTTGTCGAAGTCCGGATGGTTGAGCTCGGCGATGTACATGGTGGGGACGCCGTAGACGGCCGTGGCCTTCTCCTTGTCGATGGCCTGGAGAACCATCTCGGCATCGAAGTCCTCGATGCCCACGATGGTGCAACGATGCGTGAGGATGGCCATGATGCCGAGCACGCAGCCGAAGCAGTGGAAGTACGGCACGGGCAGGCACACACGATCGTTGGGCGTGAGCTTCATGCCCTCGCCGATGAAGAAGCCGTCGTTGAGGATGTTGCGATGCGTGAGCATGACGCCCTTCGGGAAGCCCGTCGTACCGCTCGTGTACTGCATCATGCAGCAATCGTTGTTATCGAACGACCTTCTCACCTCGACAAGCTCGTTGGCATCGACGTACTCGCCGAGCAAGAGCAGCTCGGGCACGCTGTAAAAGCCGCGGTGCTTCTCCGGACCCATGTAGATGAGGTTCTTGAGGAAAGGATATTCCTCGGTGTTGAGATAGCCGCGCTGCTGCTCGAGAGACTCCGGCACGAGATCGCGGATGATCTCCTTGTAGTCGATGTCACGGTACTGGTCGATGATGCACAGCGCCTTCATGTCACTTTGCTTGAGCACGTAATCGAGCTCGTTGGACTTGAAGACCGGGTTCATCGTGACCATGACGACGCCAATCTTGGCGCAGGCGTACATGAAGGTGACCCAGTCGGGAATGTTGCGGGCCCACACGCCCAGATGGTCACCCGGACGCATGCCGATGTAGAGCATGCCGCGAGCAAGGCGGTCGGTCCTGTCATTGAACTCCGCGTACGTCCAGCGCAAATCGCGATCGGGATAGACCATGAACTCGTGATCGGGATCGATTTCGGTCTGGAAGCGCAGATAATCGCCGAGCGTCATCTCGGAGAGCAGTGGATAGTCCTGATCGCCGAATTGCGGGACGCTACCGTCCTCGCGGGCGGACGGGTGCATGATCTCTTCCGCACGCTCGAGGCGAAAGTCAATCTCTTCCTGCGTCCATCCGTTTTGTGCAATGAGGTGATCCGTTGCCATGTAGGCGGGAGATTCCTCCATTACCCTTGTCATCGTATACACCAACCCCCTCTAGACCGGCGTGTACACGACAGCGAGGAACTTGGCCTTCTGGCCATCATGAGCACGGACCTCGTGTGGCACGATGGAATCGTAATAGATGGACTCGCCGGGATGGAGCACGAAGAGCTCCTTGCCGTACTCGATCTCGATCTCGCCCTCCATGCCGTAGAGCCACTCCTCGCCTTCGTGGCCAACGAGTTTATGGCTCGTCTCGCCAGATGGATCGACGGTGATGATGAAGGGGTCGATATGGCGCGAGGGCTTGCCCGCAGCGAGACTGAAGTAGGACAGATCACCCGCATCGTTATTCGTCTCGAGACTCTTGAGACGCGTGACTTCCTCCATCTGCTCTTGCGAGATGTACAGGGGGCCGAGCGCCTCATCATCATCCATGAGGGTGCCGAGGCGCACGCCAAGGGCGCGCGTAATCTTGATAAGGGGCGCAAGCGAAGGCGGGAGCTCACCGTTCTCAAGACCTTGGATGGTCTCGAGCTCGCACTGGCAGCGGTCTGCCAAGTCCTGCTGCGAAAGATGATGCGCCTCGCGCAGCGTCGTGATTTTCGCTCCCAACTTGTTCTCGATTGCCTCTTCGCTCATACCTTTCTCCTTATCCTTGCCATTCTTCACTCGCCATCCGAGCGAGTAAATCCCATACAGTACCACGTATATCCAAGAACGGCTCCCCACGTCGAGGAGCCGTCCACGATAGACCATGTCGGGCTCATCACATAGCTATGCCAAGCTCAAGCGCAGCTAGGTTCTTCTCAACCATCGCGACCTTACGTGCGGGAACGGCCTTGCGAATGGCAGCATCGAGCGTCTCGCGCTGGCAGAACTGCGTCTCGGCCCAGAGCTTGCCCACGCACACGATGTTCGCGAGACCCTTGAGGCCCTCTTCCTCAGCAGCCGAAGTCGCGGGAATCATGAACGAGGTGATGTCGTCACGCACAGGGCCGTTATTGGTGAGCGCGCTGTCGATGACGATGATGCCACCGGGTACGATATCGCCTTCGAACTTGTCGACGGAAGGCTGATTCATGGCGATGACCGCCGTGGGGCTGGTGATGAGCGGCGATCCGATGGGCTCGTCGGACAACGTGACCGAGCAGTTGGCGGTACCACCGCGCATCTCGGGACCATAGGACGGCAGCCACGAGACCTGGCGATCCTCGATGAGGCCCGTGTACGCGATGACCTTGCCACCGAAGAGCAGGCCCTGGCCACCGAAGCCGGAGAGGATGAAGCGCATTTCCTGACTCATTATCGCGCACCTCCCTCGGCAACGATCTTGCTGTCCTTGGCACGATCGATGGCCGCGGCGGCAACGCTCTCGTAGCCCTCGGCCAGCACATCGCGATATACGCCGAGCGGATAGTACGGCAGCATGTTCTCGCGCATCCACTCGAAGGAGTCCTGCGGCGTCATGCCCCAGTTGGTCGGACAAGTCGAGACGACCTCGATGAGCGAATAGCCCACGCCATCCACCTGATACTGGAACGCCTTCTTGATGGCCTTCTTCGCCTTGCGCACGTGTGCGGGCGTATCGACGGTGACGCGTTCGAGATACGCGGGGCCATCGAGCGTGGCAAGCAGCTCGCAAATGCGCACGGGATAGCCGGCGCTCGAGGTGTCACGGCCGTAGGGCGAAGTCTGCGTAACCTGATGCGGCAGACTCGTCGGAGCCATCTGGCCACCTGTCATGCCGTAGATCGCGTTGTTGATGAAGATGATGGTGATGTTCTCGCCACGCGTGGCGGCATGCACGGTCTCGGCCGTGCCGATGGAAGCGAGGTCACCGTCACCCTGGTAGGCAAAAACGACGTTATCCGGCAGCACGCGCTTGATGCCGGTCGCGACCGCGGGAGCGCGACCATGTGCGGCCTCGACCATGTCGCAGCCGAAGAAGTTGTAGCCCAAAACGGAACAGCCGACAGGCGTGACACCCACCGTCTTGCCCTCGATATCAAGCTCGTCGATGGTCTCGGCGACGAGACGATGCACGATGCCGTGCGTGCAGCCCGGACAGAAGTTGGTCACGACGGGCAACAGCGCATCGGGACGCGTAAAGACGATCTTCTCCTCGTTATCCGCCATGTTACTCACCCACTTTCTGATCAAGCGCGACGATGGCATCGAGCACTTCGGCAGGCGTCGGGATGACACCACCTGCACGACCGTAGAACTCGACCGGTGCGCGACCGGCAACGACAAGACGCACGTCGTCGACCATCTGACCCATGTTCATCTCGACCGAGAGATAGCCCTTGGCATGGTCGGTGGTCTTCTCGAGCGCATCGACCGGGAACGGCCAAAGCGTAATGGGACGGAACAGGCCGACCTTGATGCCCTGCTCACGAGCGGCGTTCACGGCGTTACGCGCAATACGCGCAGCAGCACCGAATGCCACGACGACGATCTCGGCGTCATCGCAGAGATACTCTTCGGAGAGCTGCTCGGTCTCCTTGATCTTGTCGTAACGCTCGTAACGGTCGCGATTGGTCTGGTCGAGCAAATCGGCATCGAGGTAGAGGGAGTTCGCGATGTTGTGCTCGCGCTCGCCCTTGGTACCCGTGCACGCCCACGGCTTATCGGGAATGCTCTCTTTTGGCTCGGGCAGCTCGACTGGCTCCATCATCTGGCCCAGCAGGCCATCGAGCAAGATCATGACCGGCGTGCGATACTCGTCCGCGACGTCGAATGCCTTGGCGACGTAGTCGGCCATCTCCTGCACCGTCGAGGGCGCATAGACGACCATCTGGAAATCACCGTGACCCAAAGCGCGCGTTGCCTGCCAGTAATCTGACTGGGAAGGCTGGATGGAACCCAAACCCGGACCACCACGCATGACGTTGATGATGACGGCGGGCAAATCGGCACCGGCGATGTAGGAAACGCCCTCGCTCTTGAGCGAAATGCCCGGAGACGAGGAGGAGGTCATGACACGTGCACCGGCGGCCGCCGCACCATACACCATGTTGATGGCCGCAACCTCGCTCTCGGCTTGCAGGAAGGTTCCGCCGATCTTGGGCATATGCTTGGACATGTAGGCAGACAGTTCGGTCTGCGGCGTGATGGGGTATCCGAAGAAGTACTTGCAACCGGCGCGCATCGCGCTTTCTGCCAGCACCTCGTTTCCCTTCATGAGCACTTTCTCTGACATCGTGCCTACCTCCATACCGTAATCGCAACGTCGGGGCACATGAGTGCGCAAGAACAGCATCCCGTACAGGCATCCATGTCGATGCAATGTGCCGGGTGATAGCCCTTGTCCGTTATCTTGTCCTGGTCGAGCTCGACAATATGCAGCGGGCATGCATCGACGCAGAGGCCACAGCCCTTGCAAAATGCATCGTCAACGATCATTTTTGCCATGTGTAAGCTCCTTTCTCGACTCGATCATTCCCAGGGGTTCTTGACATATAAACGTACAGGATAGACCAACGGGGCGTATTTCGTATCTGTAAAAATCTTCCCTGCATCCCCAACGAGCCCTTCGGGGACGGTCTTTGCCACGAGGGACAAGCCGGATAGTCTGGAAACCGCCTCGGCATATCCGTCGTCGTCACGCAAGGCAACCTCGTCGGTCTCGTTCTTGAGGTGGGCGTTATCGACCAGACCCGTCGCGTGCAGATGCGTCACCGCCTCAATCTCGCGCAGGTTCTGAACGGCCTCTGCAGGATCTGCCATGAGATTCCGATGACGATTGAGAACATATAGCATCGCATGCGAATGTGCTTGCACCACCTGCGAGAAACGGCCAAGTGCCGTGGCCCCCACGTCGTCTCCGCCCAAGTCCACTATGACGAGATGCTCGTCGGTCGCGTCTTCGAGCGCTGGCATGATGGCGCCCGTGAGACTCGGTACGTCAAGGCTCGTCCCGGCCTCCGAGAACACCGGTGCGACAAGATGCACACCGGCTTGTTCGAGCAGATTGCGCTGCTCACTTGCCCGAAAGTACGGATTTACAATGTCGAGATCGACGAGCGTCACCGCACGCCCCTCGCGCACGAGGTCGAGGACGAGGTTGATGGAGAGATTGGTCTTGCCCGCTCCATAATGACCAGCGATGATCGTGATGGGAGCGAGAGCCGCCTCGAACGTGCTTGGCAGACAACCCATCAGACCAAACCGTCCTTGTTCTCGTTGTCGTCGTTGTCGCGAATCGCGGCACGGCGGATCTTGCCGTTAACCGTCTTGGGAAGCTCGTCGACATAGGCAACGATACGCGGGAACTTGTACGGAGCAGTGCGGCGCTTGACCCAACGCTGCAGCTCTGTGGTGAGCGCGTCGGAAGGCGCGTAGCCGTCGGCAAGCACGATGGTCGCCTTGACGGCCTTGCCGCGTACGGGGTCGGGCACGCCCGTGACGGCGCACTCGCGCACCGCATCGTGCTCGAGCAGCACGCTCTCGATCTCGAAGGGCCCAATGCGATAACCGCTCGACTTGATGACATCATCATTGCGGCCCACGTACCAGAAGAAGCCGTCCTCATCACTCCAGCACATGTCGCCCGTGTGATACCAGCCATCGTAGATGGCGTCGTCGGTCTTCTCCGGGTTGCGGTAGTACTCCATCATGATGCCCTCGGGACGTGGATCCATCTTGATGCAGATCTCACCCGTCTCGCCCACGTCACAGCGGCTCCCGTCATCGCGCTTTATCTCGAGCACGTAGAGCGGGTTGGGCTTGCCCATCGAGCCGGGACGCGGAACCGAATGAGTGAGGTTCGCGCAGGTAAGCGGTGTCTCGGTCTGGCCGAAGCCCTCGAAGATCGTGAGGCCGGTATTGGTCTTCCAGAAATCGAAGAGGTCGGGATTGAGCGCCTCTCCAGCCGTGGTGGAGTACTCGAGCGAGGAGAGGTCGAAACTCTCGAAATCCTCCTGCATCATCAGGCGATACATCGTGGGTGGACAGCACAGCGTGGTGATCTGGTACTTGTCGATGAGATCGAGAATCTCGGCCGGATGGAAACGGTCGAAGTCATACGTGAAGACGCATGCCTCCATGATCCACTGGCCATAGTACTTACCCCATACGGCCTTGCCCCAACCGGTGTCGGCGATCGTGAAGTGAATGCCATCGGGCCGCACGTTATGCCAATGCTTGGCGGTCGGGATATGGCCGAGCGCGTAGGTCGAATTGTGCAGAACCATCTTTGGATTGCCCGACGTGCCGCTCGAGAAGTACATGAGCATGGGATCGTAGACGTTGGTCTGCACGCGTTCGAACTCGTGAGACGCAGCGCGCACGCCGGTGTTGAAGTCAATCCAACCGTCTCGGTCGATAGGCGCGGCGCAGATGCCCTCGGGTCCGCTCAACACGCTACCGACAAGCGCACCTTTCTCGACGTCAAGCTCGCCGTTCTCGGCGAACCCCGTCGTTCCCCCGCCGGCGCCGTTCACGAGGATGAGCGACTCGACGCTCGGGCACTTGTCACGCACGTTGTCGATGATGTCGGCGATGTCGCCCACCGAGGTCGCGATAATCGCCTTTGCCTCGGAATTGTTGAGACGATACTCGAGGTCATGCTCCTTGAGCATGAAGGTCGCGGGCACCATGATGGCGCCAAGCTTGGCAAGCGCCGTCGCGATGAACCAGAACTGGTAGTGGCGGCGCACGATGACCATGACCATGTCGCCCTTGCCGATGCCGAGCGATTTGAGGAAGTTTGCCGTCTTGTCCGACCAGGTCTTCATGTCCGCGAAGGTGAAGACATGCTCCTCGCCCTCGGGATTGCACCAGACCATCGCACGGCGCGTGGGGTCATTCACGGCTATGTCATCGACGATGTCATAGCCGAAGTTGAAGGTATCGGGATAGTGAAGCGAGAACGACTGAAGCGTCTTGTCCTTAGCGTAGGTCTCCTCTACGTAGCGCAGGTTTATGTTTCTCATGGTTCCTTCTCATAATGCTAGATTACTTGTTTGTCGGATGGCTCTATAACAACAGCCAAGAGTACGACCGGCTCGCCATCGAGGGCGAGAAGTCCATGACCCCGCGCCGAGTCGTACATGAGTACGTCACCTGGGCCGCAATCTTCGGTATGACCCTCATACGAAAACCGAAGGTGGCCCGAGATAATGTAATCTAGCTCCTGCCCCTTGTGATAGGAAAGGTGAATGGGCTTGTCCTGGTCTTCCTCGACGTAGGGAATCGTGACGAGGAAGGGTTCGGCAAGCTTGTTGCCGAGGTGCGGCGCCTTGTGCAGGTACTCGAACCCGGCATGACGTTTGATCGAGAGACCCTCACCGGCACGTACGAGCGAATAGCCACGCAGATGCGGGGACTCGCCGGTGAGAAGCTCGATGACGTCAACGCCAAAGATATTCGCGCACTTATATAAGAAGGTGAAGGAAAGATCCTCCTCGCCAGACTCCTGCGCCGCGTACTCGGCGACCGTGCGCCCCGTAGCCTCGGCCATCTCCTGGAGCGAGAGGTCGAGATCCTCGCGCATCGAGCGAATCCGGTTGCTTATCTCCTTGATGTTCGGATTCATGGCGTGTCCCTTCCCTTCTGAATGTAATGGGCATATTTATACACCAACACTTTAGGCATGCGAAGAAAAAACGCCATGTTGCATTATTTTTTTGAGTAGTGCGAAAACGGCATTCTCCGTTTCCGCAAAGAAGTGTCAGGACGAAACGAGCCAAGCGGTTAAGCTCACGAGAGTCGTTCGTTGACATGAGCCTCGAACGCATCGGGATCCATGGGGCGAGCGCAGAAATATCCCTGGGCGTAATCGCACCCCACGGAATGAAGGAATTCGTACTGCTCTTCCGTCTCCACACCCTCGGCGATGACGGGGATGCCCAACGCGTGTGCCATGTTCACGATGGAAGTGAACACGCTTGCCACGCGCGGATTGCGCTCGAGATTGCGCATGAAGACCATGTCGGCCTTGAGGATGTCGACGGGTATGTCGCTGAACGCGTTGAACGACGAATACCCACTGCCGAAATCGTCCATGAGGACGGTGAAGCCATACTCCTGCAAGCGCGTGACCATGGAAATGACGAGGTCAATGTTCTCGGTATACGAGGATTCCGTGACCTCGATACGAAACAGTCTCGGCTCGATGCCGTACTTCTCGACGAGGGCGACGATCTCGTCGTAGAGCGACGAATCGAAGATGCTGCGACGGGAGAGGTTAACCGAAATAGGAATCTCGGGAAGCCCGCGCTCATGACGACTGGCAAGAATCTGGCAAACCTGCTCCCAGATGTTGTGGTCCATCTTCGAGATAAAGCCGTTCTTCTCGAAAAGCGGAACGAAGACACCGGGAGAAACGATGCCATGGCCCGGACGATACCAGCGAACAAGCGCTTCCGCACTTACGGGCTGGTTCGAGTCGATGCCGTAGACGGGCTGAAGCTGCACGTGAAACTCTTCGTTGTCGAGAGCATGCTCCATGTTGTTGAGGATGTCCTGCTCCTCGAGCATACGATTGGTGAGCTCGGAATTGTAATGGGCGATATGACAATCGTAGTCGCCCTTGATGGTGTTGCGCGCCATCATCGCGCGATCGAGCATGACGCTCGCCTCGACATCGGTGTCGTCGATGAGATAGACGCCCGTCGCCAGCGAAGGGGCGAAATCGATGTTGCTCTGTGCGAGCAGAGCGTTAATGGCAGAAATTATACGCTCCATGACCTGCTCGACATCGATTTCGTCTTTTCGGGCGCAAAAGGCGAAGTTGTCATTGCCCAAGCGTCCGTAAACCCCGCCATTGGCGAAGAGCTCGCTCATGCAGCGCGCGGCCTCGATGAGCATCCTGTCACCCAGCTCGGCGCTGAAGAGCTCGTTGAAGGACTTGAAGTTCTCGATATCCCAGACAGCGAGCAGATACTCCTCCTCGGGACAAGCGTCAATCATGCTTTGCATCTCGCGCAGGAAGGCCTTGCGCGTATAGAGCCCCGTAAGGTCATCATGGTCGGTAATCCAAGCCGCTTCCTCGAGCATGCGCACGCGCATGCGCTGCTCTTCAAGCTCACGGGCATTGATGACGAGGCTGATGCGACGTCGCATGATCTCGGGCTCGATGGGCTTGGTAAGAAAGTCGGCGGCCCCCGCGTCAAGGGCATGAACCTCAGCAGCAGTCACGCTGTCGGCCGTGATGACGATGACGGGAATGTCGGCGATGGCGGGATTCGCCTGCTTTTCGGCAAGCACGTCGAATCCGGATTGGCCAGGCATGTGCAAATCGAGCAGGACGGCATCGATACCGTCCTCTCCATGCTCGCGCATGATCTCGAGGGCATCTGACCCGTTGTCCGCCTCGAGAATGTTGTATTCGGGAGCGAGGATGCCGCCCATCTGTATGCGGTTGATAATCGAGTTATCTGCGATGAGGATGGTTTTATCGTGCACGTCGACTCCGCCCTGTCGCGGCTTGCATTACCTGGGTTTTCATATCGGGTTATGCGCCGATAGCCTCAATGGCAGTGGCGTAGGACAGTTTGAGCCTGTCAATGACCGGGGCAATCGCATCATAATCCTGGGCGCGAAGCAGGGCGACGATCTCGGCTGCATCCGCGTAGACCTCGGTCATCGAGAGATTGCTGCTCATGCCCTTGATTTCGTGCATGTGCGAGAAGAGGCCCTCCCAATCCTTCTGCTCGAACGCCTTGAGGGACTCCGCGTAGTTGGTATCCTGGGCAAACATCCCGAGCAGGCGCTCATAGAGCGTATCGTTACCAGCGCAACGGCGCAGGCCGTCCTCGTAATCGATTCCCGCATCCTTGAGCTTTGCTGTGTCCATCTTCTCACCCGCAATCACGCGATAGGGCAATACATCATGTGAATTGCATTCTATACCATCAGGCAGGCACTTCAGTAACATCTCCCGCACACTATGACAAGCGGAGCCGGAAACCTCTGTCAGCGCCATCGAGATGATGATTCGTGGTGAAATTGTCGGGAATGTGTCCGAAAGCTTGTGTACCCAACACGATGCTGCTTAAATCTTTAGCTCAAAAGCACAATGCATACCACCAACCGAGATTTTGGGTGAAAACCATGGAAGAATCACTGAACCGCAGATCGTTTCTGGGCGCCGCGCTCGTAGGCGGACTAGCCGGCCTCGCAAGCCTCGTCACCACTCCATCGGCACACGCCGTCACGAGCGCCGAGAAGCGCGCGGAGGTACAGGCGGCGAAGGCCCGCCTCGACTCCATGACCTCGCAGCTCGAGCAGACGGTCTCCCAGTTCAACGCCGCACAGGACGCCTACGATGCCGCCGCAGCCAAAGTTGCGGAGTGTCAGGCAAAGATTGACGAGGCAACCGCCAAGATCTCCTCGCTCCAAGGCCGCCTTGGCACGAGGGCGACGGCCATGTATCGCGAAGGTGCGACCTCGTATCTCGACGTGCTCATGGGCTCGAACTCCTTCGATGATTTCGCGAGCACCTGGGACATGCTCGACCAGCTCAATGCCGACGACGCCGCGCTCGTCACCGAGGCCAAGGAGATGCGTGCGCAGCTCGATGCCGCCAAGGCCGAGCTCGACGCCAACGAGCAGGCCGCACAGGCGGAACTCGACACCCAGGCCCAGCTCAAGGCATCTATCGAGTCTCAGGAAGCGGCCTATCAGGCCGAGTACAACAGCCTGAGCTCTGAATACCAGCAGCTCATCGCCCAGGAGCGCGATGCCGAGGCGCAGCGCCAGGCAGCCGCATCGGCGGCTTACACCCCCTCGATGTCGAATCCCTCTTCGGGTTCAGGCAGTTCTGGCGGTGGCGGGTACAGCTCCGGTTCGAGCATTCCCTCGCACGGCTCGGTCGTCGACTACGCGGTCTCGCGCCTGGGTTGCCCCTACGTCTGGGGTGCCTCAGGTCCCAACACGTTTGACTGTTCCGGTCTTACCATGTGGTGCTACGCCCAGATTGGCATCAGCCTGCCCCATTACGACCGCTCGCAGTATGCTGCGGCAAAGGCCCGTCTCGCGCCGAGTGCGGCCGCCCCGGGCGATATCTTGTGGCGTCCCGGTCACGTAGCCATCTCGACGGGCGGCACCAACTACATTCACGCGCCACATACCGGCGCCGTCGTCAGCTATGGAAGCGGCGGAAATTGGGTATGCGCCTTGCGCTTCTAGGCACATGCAAATGTGAAGGTTTCGCGAAGAAGCTGTTGAGAAACCGTACGGATGATGTGTCATACCCGCGAAAAAGCTGCTTCGCGTCATGTAAACCGCTAACATAGCGAATCGCCCGTCCCTTTCGGGCGAATCGGTAATCAGTCTATTAAATATGCACGCCGAAGGATGACCATGTCACGCTCCATAACACGCGTCCCCGTTCTCGTAGCCGCGTTTCTCCTAAGCATCTTTTTCGCACTTGCCACGTTTCTCTTCACCACTCCCGCGGCCCATGCAGTCGAGACGGCGACGTTCTCGCAGAAGCTCTCCTCTGCGCTTTCCGTCAAGTCTCCCGAGCTTAGCGAGCAGATATCGGCTGCCCTGGCCGATGGCATCATCTCGGCCAAGCAGGAGGCATTCGTCGACAAAAACCGGGCTGGTGAGTTCTACTTTGCTCAAAACGGCTCGGGACGCTGCACTATTACTTCCGTTGCGATGATGGTGCGTCGCGCGGCCTTTCTCGACGATAGGAGCGACTGGCAGTCGATCGGCCTCACCTCTGTCACGGCCGATGGCTGGTCTTCCGCTGGCGTCAAATGGCACTTCGCGACGAGCGGCTATGAAGTCGGTGTCATCGATGTCGCAGGTAATACGGAATCGCTTCGCGAGCTGCTCGCCCAGCATCCCGAAGGCATTGCCGCATACGACCCTGGTGTCCCCCATGCCGTCTTGCTCACCGATTACGACGAGGAAACCGATACCTTCTATTGTGCTGATCCCGCCAACTACTATGCCGGTTCACGCATTCCGCTTGCCGAGTCATGGAACGGCACATGCCACGGCAAAAGCCAAGATGCCGTCATTGCCGGATTCTCGCGTGCTTGGGTGATTCAGTAGCAAAAGCGGGCCTGTAAGCCGGGTTCTGTCATCCAAGACGATCATTTATCTAGAGGCGCCGTTGCCGACACCCTCGAGCAGGCAACCCGGATGCGAGCCGGGTCAGCTCATGACATCCCTATTTGCCCTTGCTCCGGATGGGGTTTGTCAAGCCGCCGCGTCACCGCGACGCTGGTGCGCTCTTACCACACCGTTTCAGCTTTTCTCCGCGTCATGCACGGGGAGTCTTCTTTTCTGTGACACTGTCCGTCGGGTCACCCCGCCCGGCCGTTAGCCGGCATCCTACCCTGCGGAGCCCGGACTTTCCTCATCACCTACATCCCCTCATGCGAAGGGACGGGTGCCGCGATCGTCCAGCCCGCTTTTGCGCGCTTGATTATAGCGTATGCAATTGGGTGGTAACGAAGGGACGGCCCTGATGTTGCTGGAGATGCCATTTTGGAGAGCCTGGATTTCAAGGCAGAAGGATGGATGAGGGCTGGGGTGCCATTTTGAAGCGCCTGGGTTTCGAAACGGAGAAGTTGACAAGGATTGGGGATGCCATTTTGAAACGCACGGATTTCCAAGCAGAAGGATAGATGAGGGGTGGGGGTGTCATTTTGAAGCGCCTGGGTTTCGAAGCGAAAAAATGGCATCCCCCACCCCTCTACGTCAAATATCCATGTTCGTCGAATCGGGAACCTCGAACATCTTATGGCGACTCGTCTCGCCACGTGTGCAGGTGACGGAACTTTTGGGGACATCAAAGAAGGAGGCGACCAGGGCGATCGCCTCCTTCGTTGCCTTGCCCTTTTCGGGAACCGCCTTGACCTTCACTTCGAGCTCGCGCAGGCCATCTGCTCCCTCGCGCCATCCGACGACCTCGGCACGCCCGGACTTGGGCGTGACATGCACGGGCAGGCGCACGGGTCGCTCCCCTACTCCTCGTTATCCTCGGGCAGGATGGCGGGAATGTTGATTTGCGGAATCTGCTGGGTCGTGAGACGCGGCAGCTCGTCTTCCTCGACCTCTTCCCTCTCCTCTTCGACGACAGGCTCCACCGTTTCGGTCACGCGAATGGAGCGCATGTCGATCTTGGGGAGCTCGGCCTCGACCTGATCCTCGGTCACGTTCTGGTTGGCGAGGTTGCTGAACTCCTCCTTGGCATGAGCCGTGAAGCGATCGAGCATGTCGAGGTACTGCTCGCGGAACTTCTGGGAATACTCGCTGAGCGCCTTGATCTCGTTGTCGATGGCCGCCTTCTTGGCTAGGGACTCGCGAATGAATTCGCGGGCCTTCGCCTCGGATTCGCGGTAGATGCGATCGCCCTCGATGCGCGCGTCTTCCTTGATTTGCGCTGCGCTGCGCTGAGCGGCGATGAACGCCTCGGCGATGGCGTTGTCGAGACTCTTCTTCTCCTCGAGCTGACCTTGCATGGACTCGATTTTGGACTCGGCATCATCGGCGCGCTTGTTCGCGGCGGCGAGACGATCCTGCGTGATCTCGAGCTCGCTGCGCAGCTCGCGCTCGACGAGGTTCGCCTGCTCGAGCTCGTTGGGAGCCGAAAGCGATGCGGCGCTTGCTTCGGCAAGCTCTTCCCGCGCCTTGCCAAGCTCGTCCTGGGCTTCTTTGAGCTGGGATTCCAAATCTGCAATCTGCTTGTTCATCGCGTCGACCTCATTGGCGACACGTTCGAGAAAGACATCGACCTGTCCGACGTCATATCCGCGCAGTGCGTGCTCGAAACCCACTTCCTGGATATCCTGCATCGTAATGGCCATGTTTGATCTTCCTTTCCTACAGGAGCGCGGCGATGAGCCGGCCCACCAGCTGCACGACGATAATCGCGAAAATCGGGCTTATGTCAAGCATACCGCCTATTGGCGGAATTATACGCCTAAAGATATTGAGGAAGGGATCGCAAATGCGACCGAGCGCTCGATAGATATCCCCAACCCACCCGGTCTGATGGTTGGGTAGCCAACTCATGAGGATGTAGATGAGGATGACGGCAACGTAGAGATCGCAGATGCCCAGCAAAAGCGAGCGAAGAAAGACGAGCGTCGATGAGATCATGCACCCAACTCCTTTGAACGACGTGCGGCGGCGATAACGCCATCTTTGAGCGCGTCTTGCACGCCGGCCTTGCGCATGGCGTCGAGGGCGACAACGGTGGTGCCCCCAGGGCTGCTCACCGCGTCGATGGCGTCGGGCAGGCTCTGCCCCGTCTCGAGGATGAGACGCGCGGTGCCAAGCATAGTCTGCATGACGAGCTCGAGTGCATCTTCGTAGCACATGCCGAGCTCGACCGCGCTCTGGGCAATGGTCTCGGCGAAGAACTCGAAGTACGCAGGACCCGAGCCACTCACGGCGCAGACGGCGTCCTGCTCGGACTCATCCACGATAATGGCACTTCCCATCGATGCGAAGAGCGCGCGTACAAATTCACAATCCTGCTCGCTTGCCGCAGCACCGGCACTCACTGCCGACATGCCGCATCCGCACACGAGTGGCGTATTGGGCATGACACGCACGATGGGGATATCTGCGCCGAGCAAGTCTGCGAGCTTGGGCGTCGATACGCCCGCGGCAACGGAGATGACGAGGGTCGAGGCGTCGATGCCCGCGTCAACGAGCGATGCGCACGCCTCGGAAATCTTATTGGGCTTGACCGCGAGGATGACGCAACGTGCGGGCATGCCAGCCACGGCATCTGCCACCGTGCGCACGCCCATCGTGCGTTCGATGTGCTCGCGCTTGTCGCTGCCAGGATTTGCGATGGTGAGCGCATCCGGGGAAACCCCATCCATGCGCAGAATACCTTGGGCGATGGCCTGACCCATACGACCGCCACCTATGATGAGGACCGTTTCCAGTTGCGTTGCTATGGCGTTTTCCATATTGCCCTATCGTGCGTTTTCGTCTTCTGCCTTCAGGACATCTTGCGCGATGAGGTACTCGCGGTCTTCATCGCTCAGGGGCTCAGAGCTCTTCGAAATCACGAAGACGCGCTCGGCCGCCTTGCCAACGTTGAGATTGAGAGCACTCGCGACGCCAAACGAGAAATCGAGAATGCGCTTGGCAAGTGATGCCTTGGTATCGACAACGTTGAGGATGACGATCTTGCCGGCTTTTGCGGCGTTGGCGACCTTCTCGATATCGGCGTAGGCCTTGGGGCAGACGATTTCGAGACGACCGGCGGGATCGCCCTTGATCTTGAGAAAGTCGGACCCAAGCGACGCGTACGGATCGCGGCTCTGGCGAACCGGAGCCGGCGAATCGAGGAACGACGGATCTTGCGGAGCGGACCAGGTGGGCTCACCCACCGAACGCGACGAGTCGCGCCTCGAGGCGGAAGTGCCGATGTTTCTGCCGTAGGAGCTCGATGACGAACGTGGCGAATATCCACGCGAGCGAGCGGAGACGTCGAGACTGTCATAGGAAGCGACGCGCGGCTTGCGGTCAGAAGACAACGTCACATGCTCGAAATTGCTGGGATTGTAGGAATCGAACGATATGACCTCATTGCGGCGAACCGCGCCGCGCCTATCATCCGCACCCGAATCGGCGTAATCGTCGTAATCGTCGTCGTACATGGCATCATCTTCGTAGTACTCGGCTTCGTCGTCAGCCCACTCCGGTTTTCCGCCAAATCCGAGCCGGTCCTTCATACCGCCCAAAAGACTCATAGTTCGTGCCTCGCTCATATGAAACAGGCACCTAGCTACGTGACGACGCTAGCGTGCCGTGAAGTTATCGTCAAAAATCCTTCTACCAATGCGAACCATCGTAGCGCCTTCTTCGATTGCCACGGGATAGTCTTCGGACATACCCATAGAAAGTTCGCGCATGGAAATACTATCACGCTCATCGCAATATTTTGACATCATCTGGCTTAAGTTTTGCAAGCCGGCAAATGTTTTTCTGGCAAGATCGATGTCACCTTGCGGGGCCATCGTCATGAGACCCTTGCATGCGACATGCTCGCATTGTGCGATTCGCTCGATGAAGGCGGGAAGTTCGCCAGGGCGAATTCCTCCCTTGCTCTCTTCGCCCGAAACCGAAACCTCGATGAGAACATCCTGGATGCAGCCGATGTTGCCCGCTGCCTTCTCGATCGCTTCGAGAAGCGAGAGGCGGTCGAGCGAGTGGATGAGGAACGCCTTGCCAACGACGTGGCGCGCCTTGTTCGACTGGAGCGTTCCGATGAAGTGCCAACGCGCATCGGAATAGAGGGCGACCTTCTCGTTGAAGGGCTTGTCGCGATTCTCGCCAAAGTCCGTCACGCCGCACGCGATCGCCTCGCCCACGACAGGAGGCTCGACCGTCTTGCTCACGGCGATGATCCTGATATCTTGAGGACTTCTGCCATACTCGCCACATATACGGGCGACATCCGCGCGGGTGTCGCTCCAACGCTGTTCCAGACTCATGCTTCCTCTTTCCGAATTGCAAACGCCCCATGCCGACCCGTCAGACCGGCATCGGCTCGATACGAATAGTACTCATCATGGTGACACGAGGTACAGAGGTTTGCGTGCGCGATTCTTTCCGGCACGGCCCCCGCTCGCAGAAGCGAGGTGGTAACAGCAGCATCGAGATCGAGATGCCCCTCGCCCGCATCGCATGTTTCATCAAATTCCGCAACAAATTGCCCAATCATTTCATCGGCGACTTTGTAACAACAAGAGCCGATATGTGGGCCAATATAGCAATTTATTGCATAAGGTCGGCACCCTGTTGCCTTTTGGAGTTTTCGCAAGCCGATGCCGGCTATCGAGGCAATGGAACCACGCCATCCGGAGTGGATGACGGCAAATGACCCATCGGGAGCGACGAGCATCACCGGAACACAATCGGCAAAGCAAAGCAATACCGGGACATCTGCTTGCGTGCACACGATCCCATCGGCACCTTCGGCAGCCTCTCGTTGAGTTTCGACAACATGTCTAATTTCAAGCACTTTGTTACCATGAATTTGTAACGGAGAAACCAGACGCTTCATATAATTTTGAGCGTCTAGCGCTGCGCCGAGCAACGCCCTGTTTGCGTCGACCGCAGCATCATCATCACCAACTGCATACGAGAGGTTCAGGCCTCCATAGGGCCCCTTACTCACTCCCCCATCACGTGTGGTGAAGGTCACGCGCGTGCCACATGCCTTGAAGAGCGCCTCGTCGGTGAGGACACGTACGGTGGAATCGCCTACGCAAAAAGAATTCTCCGCCAGCCGTGGAAGGGGCAGACGGAGAATCTCATCTAGTTGCGTATGGGACGTGGCAACCCCGATAGACATTAGTAACGGCTACGCTTGAGGAAGTCGGGGATATCGTCGTCAAAGGCGGGAGTGAGGTTATCCTCGGGCATCGAGGCAAAGGCCTGGCTCACGCTCGACTTGCCGCCGAGGTCCATGCTCGCCTGCTGCTCGGTGCCATCGAAGCCCGTGGCGATGACGGTGACGCGAATCTGATCGCCCATCGACTCGTCGATGACGGTACCGAAGATGATGTTCGCATCCTCGTCGGCCGCGGAGTTGATGATCTGCGAAGCCTCGTCGATCTCCTGCAGGCTCATGTCGCTACCACCCGTGATGGAGTAAAGGATGCGATCTGCGCCAACGATGGAAGACTCGAGCAGCTTGGAGGAGATGGCCTCCTTGGCAGCATCGGCCGCGCGATTCTCGCCCGAGGCGATGCCGATGCCCATCATGGCCGAACCGGCATCCTTCATGATGGCGCGAACGTCTGCGAAGTCGAGGTTGATGAGGCCGGGGATCGTGATGAGGTCGGTGATGCCCTGAGTGCCCTGACGCAGGATGTCGTCTGCGATGCGGAACGCGTCGAGCATGGAGGTGCGCTTCTCGATAACCTGAAGAAGACGGTCGTTGGGAACGACGATGAGCGTGTCAACCTTCTGGGCGAGCAGGGCGACGCCCTCCTCGGCCTGGTTCATGCGCTTGCGTCCCTCGAAACCGAAGGGCTTGGTAACGACACCGACGGTGAGTGCACCAATCTCCTCCATGGCGATTTCCGCCACGACGGGAGCAGCGCCCGTACCCGTTCCGCCGCCCTCGCCGGCAGTCACGAAGACCATGTCTGCGCCAGCGAGCGCATCGCGGATATCGGCACGAGACTCCTCGGCCGCCTGCGCGCCAATCTCGGGATTGGCTCCGGCGCCGAGACCACGAGTAAGCTCCTCGCCGATGTGAACCGTACGGTCTGCATCGGACATGAGCAGGGCCTGCCTGTCGGTATTGATGGCGATGAACTCGACGCCCTTGACGCCGGCTTCGACCATGCGATTGACGGCATTCGTGCCGCCACCGCCAACGCCGACCACCTTGATCACTGCGAGATGGTCAGATCCTGTGTACTCGGGCATGTCAGTCCTTCCTACGTTTAAGGAATCCTCGTCATTGGTCGAGATTCCTCTTGATGCGACGTTTAGTCTGTCAAATGGTAGAGAAATCAGTCCAGACAAGTATACACTTCAAGCTAGATATCGCCACGATATCCATCATTTTTTAGGTGAATTTTGTACGTTTTTCCCTGAGTATCCTAGCCAAATATTCTTACTTGAATTATTTACTCCAACAAAGCCCTTTTGCCGTAATGTGTCCATCATTCTCTGCGAGCAGACGAGGCGAACGCGATGGGCAAGCGCGTGCGAACGATGCGAACGGAACGCCGTACGCGTCAGCAGAGCGCTCCTATTCGCCGTCAAGCATACGGTAGGTGGGACGCGTGGGAACGCGTACGTTGATGTAGGAGATCTTTCCTTCGTACTCGTTGAGCAGCGAGTTGATGACCGCCTCCTTGACCTCGATATCGCTCGAGTCACCAAAGGCGACCGTCACGCCATCCTCGAGATTGAGCGAGGTCTTGATGGAGGACTCGGCGGAGATGCTCACGATACGCGAACGCAGGTCATCGCTAATGGAATTGAGGATGTCGAGCGCGTTGTTGATGCCGCCATCCGTGCAGATGCTGCCGGAGATGGGTGCCGGCATCGACGGCGAGACGTCGATGATCTTCATCGCGTTTTCCCAATCGTCGGTAGTGGCGGCAGAAAGCCAGGCGCCATCGGTCGAGATGACCCAGTTCGACTTGTCGTTGATCTTGGCTACGGCACCCGGTTCGCGCTCCTTGATGTCGATGACGATAGTATCAGGAAAGACGCGGTGAATGGAGGCTTCCTGTACCCAGGCGTTATCCTCGAGGCGCTCCTTTATGCCCTTGGAATCAAGGCGTAGCAAGGTCGAATCATCCGAGACGGCCGCAATGCTCGTGATTTCCTGACTCGTGAGATGCGCCGACCCGTTAACTTGCACGTTGTTGACGTGGAAGAGATCGGAACGGTAGATGAATATGCTTCCGAAGATGATGAGCAGGATGACGGCGATGGCGATAGCGATGCGGGCGATGTAGCGCAGGTACTGCCAACGCTGACGCTTAGCGCGTTGCTCGGCACGGATATCGCCAGCACGCCTGCCCTGTTCCGCGACTTGTCTTCGCGACTCGCGCGCCCGCCTCTGGGCATCCTCGGATGCCTGCCGGGCCTTGTTCGTGCGCTGAAGGCGGGCGGAACTCTTGTTCTGGCGTGCTTTGACAGACGAGCGTTTCGCTCGCGAGCTCGCACCCGTATTCTGCTTTCTCCCCCGTCTAGAACGGGAATCCGAGGAACTTGACCTCGGGCGAGAGGCTGATGCCATAACTCTCCTTCACACGATCACGCGCAAGACGCATGAGCGCGAGAACGTCATCGGCACGTGCCGATCCGTCGTTCACGATGAAGTTCGAATGCAGGGTCGAGATGTGCGCGTCACCACACGAAGCACCGGCAAGACCGCAGGAGCGTATGAGCTCGCCGGCGGATTTGCCGTCAGGGTTCTTGAACACGCTTCCACAGCTATGAGCGGGAAGCGGCTGGCGCCTTGAGCGCGCGTCAAGCAGATCCTGCATCGTCTCGGCAATTCTACCCTTGTTCGCCGCCTTGAGCGCAAGCGTTGCCTCGACGATGATCTCATCTGCCGAAATGTTACTCGAACGGTAGGTCCAGTCGATTTCGTCTGCGTAGATGATATGCAGACCCGTGCCCGGTCTGTATGCCGTAACATGCGCGATGCGGGACGCAATCCAGCTCTCGCGCGTGCCGGCATTCATGAAAATCGCACCGCCGAGCGAGCCGGGAATGCCCGCCATGTCCTCGAGCCCCGATAGACCCAGACCATAGGCCTGCTGGACGAGGCGTGCAAGCGGGACGGCCGCGCCCGCCGTAACATGCAGCCTTTGTGCCGCAGGCAACGCAACGATTTCCTCCTCGGTAAGACCACCGAAGTCGATACGCGCGAACTCTCCCGCAAGGACGATCACCGCGCCGTCATAGCCGGCATCGCTCACGAGCAGGTTGCTGCCCTTGCCGACGATGGTCCATGCGACCCCTTCCTCGGCAAGCACCTCGAGCGTCAATGCAAGGTCGGCGACCGAGGCGCACTCGACGAAAAGCGCAGCTGGACCGCCGATGCGATAGCTCGTATGGCGTGACATCAGCTCATCGCACTTGGCAGAGCCACTGAGCGTGCCTTCCAAGCGAACGTATGCGTCGAAAATGCTCAAAGAGCGTTCCTACTCCCCGGCCAGAGATTGCGTGATGAGCGGGGCAATCGTCGTCACATCGCCCGCACCCATCGTGATGATAAGATCGCCCGCCATGAGCTTGTGCCGCAGGAAGGGGATGATTTCGGGACGATGCGGCAACCACGCGACCTGCTGGCGTGGGTTGTGCCGCAAGATGGAGTCGATGACCGTCTTGCCGTTGACACCTGGTATGGGCATCTCGCCGGCCGGGTACACGTCCATGACGATGACGGAATCCGCCCCGTCAAATGCCGACCCGAATTCACGTGCCAGCGATTCGGTACGCGAGTAACGATGTGGCTGGAACAGTACGTGAACGTGCTCGAAGTCAAGCTTGGATGCTGCCCTGATAGTCGCCTGAATCTCGGTGGGGTGATGGGCGTAGTCATCGACGACGGTCACGCCGGCCTCCTCGCCTATGAGATCGAAGCGCCTACGCACGCCGGAAAAGGTCGCAAGCGCACGTGCCGCCTGCTCGACGTCGAGCCCACAGGCCCAGACCACGCCGAGCACGCCCGTCGCATTGAGGACGTTGTGACGGCCCGGGTTCTTGGTAATCTCGGTCTGCACGCTCGTACCATCGGGAAAGCTCACGGTAAAGGCATGGCCAAGACCGCTCTTGCCCGTGACCTCGAAGCACACGTCACAGCCGCCGTCGCCCTTCTCGCCGTAGACGATGGTGCGCTTGCCGACCTCGCGTGCAATCTGCGCAAGACGCGGATTATCAGCGCAGACGACGGCAGCACCCTCGTCAGGCAGAAGCGAGAGGAAGTCGGCAAAGGCATCGTAGATAGCCTCGAGACTGCCATAATGGTCGAGATGGTCGGGCTCGATGTTGGTGATGAGCGCGACGTAAGGCGAGAGATGCACGAACGAGCCATCGGACTCGTCGGCCTCGACGATATAGTGCTCGCCCGTCCCACTCTTTGCATTCGTGTCGTAGCCATCGACCGTACCGCCGATGACGAAACTCGGATCAAGCCCCATGCGGTCGATGGTAGTTGCCAGCATCGAGGACGTCGTCGTCTTTCCGTGCGTGCCGGCGCAGGCGAGCGTCTTCTTGCCCTCGCCGAGCGAGGCGAGCGCCTGAGAGCGGTGCCATACGGGGATGCCACGTTTGCGGGCCTCGGCAAGTTCCGGATTCTTCTCGGGAATGGCACTCGAGATGACGACCGCGTCAAGGTCGTTGGCAATATTTGCCGCATCGTGACCGATCATAACCTCGACGCCTGCGTCGACGAGGCGCTTGGTGGCACGCGACTCTTTCATGTCCGAACCGCTGACCTGCACGCCACGCGACTTGGCCACGAGCGCGATGCCCGACATTCCCACGCCGCCGACGCCGATGAAGTGTATCTTCTTCGATTTAGCCACCATTGTTTCCTCGTGCGCATTGCTCGACCATATCGGCCAGACGTATGCGCGCGTCCGAGCCGGAAAGCTTCTTGCAAGCCTGCGTCATGGTATCACGTCTCGTCTTGTCACCGAGAAGTTCGACGAGCAAATCAGAAAAGTCCGCATTCTCGACATCCGCATCGGGAACAAGACGCGCGGCACCAACGGCCACGCACGACCGCGCGTTGAGCGTCTGGTGATCCCCACGTGCGTACGGGTACGGAATGAGCACCGAAGGCACGCCAACCGTCATGATCTCGGCGACGGACGAGGCACCGGCCCTGCTCACGACCAAGTCACTTGCGACGAGGACTTCGTTCATCGAATCGATGTAGGGTGATACGTGCCAGCGCTTTCGCTCGTCATCGCTGAGGTCGAGCTGCGCAAGGACGTTCTCGTAGTCGCTCTCGCCCGCGGATTGGATGACATGCAGCCCGTCAATGGCAAGCAGGCGGTCTTTCATGTCGCAAATCGCTCTATTCACATGCTGGGCACCAAGGCTTCCACCCATGACGAGCAAGACGAGTGCATCATCGGGGATGCCGAGCGAGGCGCGCGCCTCTGCACGCGTGCACGTCTCGAATGACGCGCGTACGGGATTTCCGAGGACGACCGGTTCGCAGGCCCCTTCGAGTCCCCGGGCGCTTTCCTCATAGGTGAGCGCGATTGCCGTCGCGTGCTTCGCCAGATAGGCGTTGGCCATGCCCGGCACGGAGTTCTGCTCGTGAATGACGAGCGGGATGCCCATCTCGAAGGCGGCCCTGCCCACCGGAATGGAGACGTAGGCGCCAAAGGTGACGACGGCATCGGGACGCTTGGACTTGAAGAGCTTCTTGGCGGCACGCGTCGCCTTGAGCAGCTTCGCCCCCGAACTCACGAGCGTTAGAGGATGCGCCTTGTCAAAGCCGCTCACCGCAAAGCCCCTGAACTCAAAGCCCGCCTGCGTGGCAAGACGTGACTCGATGTGATCGGGAGTTCCCACGAAGAGGATCTCGTGTCCACGCCGACGGAGCTCGTCAGCAACCGCGAGCGCCGGATTGATATGACCGGCAGTACCACCGGCGGCAATGACGTAATACACGACGTGCCCCTTTCAGACGTTGCAAGAAGTGTACCCCATGTGAAGGATAAGCCAAAAACTCCAAAAGGACGATGCTAGCGTTTACGCCCCAAATCGCGCTTGCTCCTCAAGCTCGCGTACCCGCTCTGCACTGGTTCCCTGGAAGCGTGCGTGGCGCCGCTCTGCCCCGTCACACGCATCGAGCGCGCGAACTCCCCGTGAGTCGATGACGAGTGTGCATGCGCTGAGGACGCATCCCTTCTTTTCCCGGAATCGTGAATAGAAATGACGTTGTCATGTGCGGGACGGCGCGGTGGCGCGTCGTCGTGGGCATTGCCCTTGCCATCGATGACCACGAAGTTATCGCGCTTGCGCTCGTAGCTCATGCCCACTTTCGAGCGAAACGATACGGACAAGACGATTCCGACCATGATCAGCGTGGCGAGCAAGGACGATCCGCCATAGCTGATGAGCGGAAGCGCCTTGCCGGTTACGGGCGCGATGCCCGTCACGCATGCCATGTTCACGCACGCTTGGAAGCCGATCATGACCGTGAAGGAGCCTGCGAGCATGCAGCCGAGCATATCCGGGGCATTGCGGCAGATGCGCATGCCTGCAAAGACGAAGAGACCGAAGAGGACCACCACGAAAACGGCACCGATGAGGCCGAGCTCCTCACCGACGATGGCGTAGATGAAGTCGGTGTGCGCGTAGGGCAAATAGAGGTACTTCTGGCGCGAGAGGCCAAGGCCCGTGCCGAAGATGCCGCCGCTTCCGAAGGCATAGAGCGATTGGATCGCCTGATAGCCATCGCCTTGCGGGTCGACCCAGGGGTCGAGCATGGAGGTGATGCGATCGAGATGGTAGGGCTGCGTGATGCAGGCGACGACGATGTAGGCGACGACAACGCCGAGTATGAGGCCGACGACCTTCCACGAAATGCCAGCAAGCAATGCGAGCGCGATGAGACCAACGGCAAGAATGATGGCCGTGCCCAAGTCAGGCTGACGGTAGATGAGAATGAGAGGCACGATGGTCGCCACGAGAATCACGACGACGAAGCGGCGACCCTCAAGCAAACCATTTATGCGCATCTGCACGATGGAAGCCACGGCAATGAGCACGGCAATCTTCGCGAACTCAGCTGGCTGCAAGTTGAAACCGGCGATGACGATGGAGCGCTCGGCACCGAGGGCAGTGACGCCCATACCGAACGCCGTGAGCGAGAGCATGACGACGGATATCGCCCAGAAGGTGATGAACACCGCCGGCAAGCTCCAAACCGAATATGGGATACGGGAGCAAATGGCGCAGAACACGAGCCCGATGACGAGAAAGATTGCCTGACGCTTGACATAATACGCCGCATCACCGAATTCATTGTACGCCGTAATCGACGAGGCCGAGTAAACCATGACCACGCCGAGTATGCACAATGCGATGACGCTCAGAATGAAGAGCAGGCGCGGCCCCATGATGGCAGCTGGCTCTGCAAGTAGACGCGATGAGCCTGTCTGCGGCTTCGGATTCGATGTCGGCTGTTTGCGCGCCATGACACCTACGCTCGCATCCCTTGCGCAACGTATTCCTTGAAGACCTCGCCACGATGCTCAAACGAATCGAACTCGTCGAAAGAGGCGCAGGCCGGAGAGAGCACGACCGCCTCGCCTGGTTTGGCAATCGCGCATGCGCGCTCGAAAGCCCCTGCCATGCCCGGTTCCAGATGACAGGCGACGGGACTCGCGGCAAAGGCATCGTAGAAGCGCTGACCCGCCTCGCCATACGCAATGATGGCAGAGCAGGTGCCCGTGCAAGCAGCGACGAGCTCGTCAAGTGCGGTGCCCTTGTCACGCCCACCGAGTAGAAGCACGACTTTGCGATTGGGAAACGCGGTGAGCGCCTTGAGCGTCGCGTCGACATTAGTCGCCTTGGAGTCGTTGAAGAAATCGATGTCGTCAATACGCCCGCAGGGCTCGAGACGGTGCTCGAGCGGCTTGAAACTTAGGAGCCCTTCGCGAATGCACGCAGGTTCGCATCCGCACGCGAACGCAGCGCTTGCGGCACAAAGGGCGTTTTCGACGTTGTGGGCACCCCGGATCGCAAGCTCGATCGTTTGCGCAAGCTCGATGCACCTTCCCTCCCCATCCTTGATGACGAGCGTTCCGTCTGCATCTTCGAAGGCACAGGAAGCCTCATGCTCGGAACCGACGGATACGAGCTTGACACCGCGCTCGTCGAGCAGCGCGTGAAGCTCGGGATAGGCCTCGAGGACGGCATCGGTAATGACGGCCGTCGAGCCGGCAGGCATGTTCGCGAAAGCCTTGAACTTTGCCCGAGCGTAGGCATCGAAGCTTCCGTGCCAGGAGATGTGATCGGGCGTGATGTTGAGCAAGATGGCAACTTGCGGGGCAAAATCGACGGTTGATGCCAACTGATAGGAGGACAGTTCGGCAACGAGCGTCTCCCCCGCACGGCGATGTTCGACGGCTTCGACACAGGTCGCGCCGATGTTTCCGCACGCGTGGGCAGGCTTGTCGCACGCGTTGAGTAGATGCGTCGTGAGAGAGGTGGTCGTCGTCTTGCCGTTCGTTCCCGTCACGGCAACCCAAGCCTGCGGCGACATACGCCAGGCGTATTCGGGCTCGCTGATGATCTCGCCGCTTGCCTTCCCGGCGCTCGCGTAAAACGCGCCTCTCTCGGAAATACCCGGAGAGACGATGCAGGTATCAAAGCGGCCTTCGACTTCTTCGACATCGAATATCACGGGTACGCCAGACTGCTCGAACTCTCGAGCCGCAAACTTGGTGTTCTCATTGGAAACACCTGCATAGATGACGAGCTCATCACCTGCGTCAAGCGCATGCCGAGCAGCGGCGACGCCGCTTTTGCCGAGACCGAGTACGAGAACGGAACGCATGACGGTCACATCCCTCACATCGAGCTGATGAAGTAGATGGCAAAGCCCAAGCCCGCGCACAAGCCGGTGACAATCCAAAAGCGAATGACGACCTTCGTCTCCGACCAGCCCTTCTTCTCGAAATGGTGATGAAGCGGTGCCATGAGAAAGACGCGCTTGCGCGTGCGTTTGAAGTAGAGGACCTGAATCATGACGGAAAGCGCCTCGACGACGAAGAGACCGCCGATGATGATGCTGAAGAGCTCGGTCTTGGTGATGACCGCAATGGCGGCAAATGCCGTGCCGAGAGCAAGCGAACCCGTATCTCCCATGAATATGCTCGCGGGATAGCAGTTGAACCAGAGAAAGCCGACACAGGCGCCGGCAGCAGCGGTCGCGAAGACGGCGACGTCGAGCCGGCCCGTGCGAAACGCGACGGCCGCCATGATGAGCATGACGATCATGATGGCACCACCGGCAAGGCCATCGAGACCATCGGTGAGGTTCACGGCATTGGCCATGCCGGCCATGAGCAGGAACACGAAGACGACGTAGAGCCAGGGAATCTCGAAGCCATCCCCGAAGGGAAGAACGGTCGTGAGAACACCAAGGTCGAGACTGAATTGCGTGAAGGGAATGGTCACGTAGGGCTCTATGCCGAGGTAGTTGACGGCGATAAGGCAAAACGCGACCGAGATGAGCGTGAGCGCGATCATCTTCTGATAGGGCAGCAGGCCAAGCGAGCGCTCCTTGGCGACCTTGGAGATGTCATCGATGAAGCCGAGCAAACCCGTGAGCAGCGTTGCCGCCAAGATGAGCAGCAGCGGTGGATCGGGTACGCCCACGAGGAAGATCGAAGCGGTCATCATGAGAAGGATGACGATGCCGCCCATCGTCGGCGTGCCCTGCTTGACGAGATGACCCTGTGGACCGTCCGCGCGCACCTGCTGGCCAATCTGGCGAACCTTGAGCAGCTTGATGAAAAACGGCATGACGATCATGGTCAGCGCCATCGAAATGATGAAGGCGAGGAAGACCTGATACGTCGGATATTGGCTGAACGTGCTAATCATGCGTGCATTATCCCCTTGACTATGCGTTCCAGTTCCATGAAACGCGATGCCTTCACAAGAACGATATCACCTTCCTGGACGTACTTCTCGAGGAATTGCCGTGCCTCCTCGACGCCCGTAAAGCTCTTGACGCACGCGGTATCCATATCCGCTGCAAGTGCTCCCGACTTGATGCCGACGCTGAGCGTACCGATGCACACGAGCATATCAAGACCTGCCTGCGCTGCAAAGGTTCCCACGTCAACATGCAACTGGTACTCATCAGAACCGAGCTCTCCCATATCGCCCAGAACCGCGATGCGCCTACCCGTACCCTCGAGCGTCGCGAGCGTGCTAATCGAGGCGCGCATCGAATCGGGATTGGCATTGTACGCGTCATTGACGATGGTGATGCCGTCGGGCGTATGCACGATCTCCATGCGCATGCCGCTTGACTTGGCCTCCGCCAAGCCACGTGCGATGTCATCGGGAGCAACACCCATGTTGAGACCAGCGGCATAGGCAGCGAGCGCGTTCAAGACGTTGTGCTTGCCGGGAATGGGAAGCGTGAGGGAAACGGGGTCGGCAGACGGCGTCACGACCTCGAAGCTCGCCCGTGCCTCCGCATCGTAGCTCACGTTTTGCGCACGGATTTCCGCCTCGGGCGAAAAGCCGTAACCGTGCACGGTAACGCCGCGTTCCTCGAGATGCGCAAAGCTCTCGAGAAGCGGTGTGAACTCGTCATCGGCATTGAGGACGGCAAAGCCCGTATCGGGCAGTGCCGACAACAGCTCGGACTTGGCGCGCACGATGTTCTCGCGACTGCCGAGCAGTTCCATGTGACTTACGCCGATGTTGGTCACGACGGCGATACTCGGTTTGACGAAGGTGCAGAGGTGCTCGATCTGGTGCATGCCACGCATGCCAAGCTCCACGATGAGCACTTCGGTGTCCTCGTCAGCCGCGAGGATCGTGGCCGGAACGCCGATCTCGTTGTTCTGGTTGCCCTGCGTGGCCGCCGTCTTGAAACGCTGCGAAAAGACAGAGCGCAGAAAATCCTTCGTCGAGGTCTTGCCCGTGGAACCCGTGACGCCAATGACGATGGCATGCAGCTTGTCGCGCCAGAAACCCGCGATCTTCTCGAGGGCATCGACTCCGTCATCAACGACGACCATCGGACAGGCAAATTCACCGGCAACGGCGATGACGTTATCGGATGGCATGCGCGTGCAGATGACGACACCGGCACCGCGCTGGATCGCCCCGCGAATGAAGTCGTTGCCGTCGACACGTAGGCCTGGCATGGCGAGAAAGGCGTTATCGGGCATGATGGTGCGTGAATCCCACGTGAGCCCGGAGACGATGCGGCGCAGAGCCGACTCGTCGCCGATGAACTCACCACCTGTGACCTTGGCAATGTCGGAAACCGAGATTTCCATGTCCTATAACCTCATTTCCTCGATTGCCGCCGCGGCGACCTCGCGGTCGTCGAAGTGGTGCTTGACGTTTCCTATGATCTGATAGTCCTCGTGCCCCTTACCGGCGATGAGGACGACGTCGCCCTCGCGCGCCCGGCCGATGGCGAAGCGTATCGCCTCGGCCCGGTCGGGCATGACGGCATAGCGTTCCTCGTGACCTTTCATACCGGAGAGAATCTGCTCGATGATCGCATCGGGGTCTTCCGTGCGCGGGTTATCGCTCGTGACGATGGCGAAATCGGCCGCGAGTGCAGCAGTCCCCATTTTGGGTCGCTTGCCATGATCGCGATCGCCCCCGCAACCGAAGACGCAGAGCACGCGACCATCCGTAACGGCACGCACGGCATCGATGGCTTTCGCCACCGAATCGGGCGTATGCGCGTAGTCCACGAGCACACCGAAACCCGGATGGGCGCCCTTGCTGCCCGTGACACGCTCGAGGCGTCCGGGAACCTGGGGGGCGGACTCGAGGGCGGAGACGATGGCCTCGTTCGTGAAGCCAAGCGCCAGGCCGATGCCGAAGGCGACGAGCGCGTTCTCGACATTGAAACGACCGACGAGCGGCAAGGTGACGTGCAGCCATTCGCCGCATGCCTCCAAATCGATGCGCGTCGTGCGTGCATCGAAGCGGGCCTCCACGAGACGCACGTCGCAATCGGCACCCGAGCCGACGCGATACAAGGTGCGACCCGCATCGGCGACGAGCTGCGCCATGTGCCTTCCCGCATCGGAATCAGTGCAGATGACGCTTGCGGCAGGTTCGTATTCGGTGAAGAGGCGTGCCTTGGCAGCGAAGTAGTCCTCCATCGTCTTGTGATAATCGAGGTGATCTTGCGTGAGGTTGCTGAAGGCAGCGACGGCAAAGGAGCTCCCTCTCACGCGACCAAGGTCAAGCGCATGGCTCGACACCTCGCAGGCGCATACGTCAACGCCCGCATCGACCATGCGTGCAAGGAGCTCCTGAAAGTCACGGGACTCCGGCGTCGTGTGTAGCGAAGGGCAAACCTCGTCGGCTACGTGACATTCGACCGTCCCGATGAGACCCGCGCGCCTACCGGCATGTCTCACGAGGTGCTCGACGAGAAAACAGGTGGTCGTCTTGCCATTGGTACCCGTAATCCCGACGAGATCGAGCTTGCGCGAGGGCATGCCATAGAAGTTGGCGGAACAGAGCGCGAGGGCCTCGCGCGCGTCATCGACGAGGAACTGCGGAGCGTTAATGTCCAGCTTGCGCTCGACGACGAGAGCCACTGCTCCGCGCTCGAGCGCATCGGCGGCGAAGCCGTGTCCGTCTACCGTGGTGCCGGGAACGCAGAAGAACAGGGCGCCTGGCGCGACGTCACGCGATGAGAATTCGATGGCGTTTACCTCATAGGGGCCATTCTCGCAGCGTATCGCCACATGCACTACACCCGCGAAAACCGATTCTATGTTGCATGCCTGACGCATCGTCATCTCTCTTCCTTGCCTATCGACCTTGCGCGTCAATCTGGTAGCGCGTCGCGGCATAACTCATGATCTTCGAGAAGACCGGACCACACAGGCCGCCCGCTCCAAGATTCGTGTGCGGCCTATTCACTGTCACGAGGCAGACGAGATCGCTCGAGGACCCGTACAGCCAGCCACCAAACGACATGACGTAGGCGTTTTCCTCGTAGCCGCCGTACATACTCGCGATTTCGGCCGTGCCCGTCTTTCCCGCAACGGAGAAGCCCCCGACAGCAGCCGCCTGACCCGTTCCTTCGGTCACGACGGAAGTGAGCATATCGCTGACCTCGTCGCACACAGATGCGTCGGCGACGGTCTCGCTCTTGGTCAGGTTGGCCATGAGGCTCTGCGCCTTCTCCGCATCATTGGGAACGTCGATGAGGAAGTGAGGCGTCATGAGCGTACCGCCCTGCTCGAGTGCACCGTAGGCACGCACGAGCTGCAGGGGGCTCACGGTCAGACCCTGACCGAAGGTGACAGTCGCACTCTGCACGCCATCCCAGTCCTGGGACTGCTCGAGCTGACCAGCCGTATCGCCCGGAAAGTCGCAGCCCGTTTTCTTGCCGAATCCGAAGGCGCTGTATGTGTCATAAAGCTGGGCGGTGCTGACCTCGCGGGACACGAGCGTCGTGCCCGTGTTCGACGAGTCGGCAAGGATCGCGCGCAGCGACATGTCCTGCACCAGATGGTCGTGGGAGTCGGTGATGACGGTGTCGTACACCTCGAGGGCATACGGCACGGTATACGTTGAGTTCGCATCGATGTTGGCGTTATTTGCCAGGACCGAATAAACCGTAAAAGCCTTGAAGGTCGAACCCGGCTCGTAGAGGTCGGTCACGGAGGCGAGCTTGCCCACCTCGAGCTTGTAGTCGACCATCGTGTCGAGCGGATTGACCTCGAGGGGCTGACCGGCTGCCTGGGCCTCGTCCACCTTGCGCTGGGCGGCAGCGGCTTCGGCTTCGAGCTCCTCGTTGCTCTTCTTCGCATACGAGCATGCCGCGTAGATCTCGCCATTGCTCGCGTCCATGACGGTCACGCTGCCACCTTGGGCCTCGGTGCTGATGAGCGCATCCAAAAGGAGCTCCTCGCAGAGCTTCTGGAGGTTGACATCGACACTCGTCACGATATCCGTCCCATCGACCGTATCGACACGTGAGGTCTCGCCATTGGTAATGGGAATGTCGTTCATACCGCGCTCGAAGACGATGGAGCCATCCTCGCCCTTGAGCAGCTCGTCGTATTCGAGCTCGAGGCCGGAAATGCCCTTGCCATCGATATCGACCATGCCGATGATCTGGCTGCCCACGTCACCGTTGGGATACACGCGCTTCGTGTCCTCGAGGTAGTGAATACCCTTGAGCTTCTCGTCTGCCAGACGGTCCTTGAGGGTGCTTGCCGTCGTGACATCCGCCTTACGCTGGATGTAGGCAAACGAGAGATCGGACTGGTCAACGATCTTGAGGTAATCATCCTTGCTCTTGCCACTTTCCGGCCCCAGCACCTCGGTGAGTACGCTCGCAAGACGCTCTGCGTTGGTCACTTCCTGGGGATTGACGTAGATGGTCGTCGCATCGACGTTGGAGGCGATGACCTCGCCATTGCGGTCATATACCGTTCCACGGCGTGCCGATAGGCTCACCTCGGTCGTATGGGACGCCTCTGCCATGCGAGCGTATTCCGGCCCGCGAATAACCTGGATGTAAATGAGGTTGGCGATGATGGCCACGAGGGCCAACGCGAAAAGCACGAGAATGATCCAATCCCTGGACCATTGCTTCGGCATCGCGCTGCGTGTTCTATCCTGATTGCGACCCATCGCACGCTACCTAGCCTGTCGTCAAGGCAATGTAATCTTCGACGTTCTGGAGCGTTCCGGCAAGCGAGATGGAGCCATCCGCGTTCAAGACCACTTTACCGGGAACGACGACCTTCAGGTACTTGACCTCGGCCGGCGCGACCATGCCGATCTTGGTGGCCTCTTCCTCGATACGCGTCGAGCTCGACAGGATCGAGTGCTGGATCTCGAGCTCGCTGGTCTTTGCCTGGGCACTCGCAAGCGTGCTCTCGATGGCGTTCACTTTGTCGAGCATGGCGACCGTCGTGGCGGAGAGCCACACGCGTGCCGCGCAGAGCACCGCGATAGTGGCGATGAGGATGACCGCAAGCTTGAAGGCAAAGGCATACTCGGGAGAAATCGACTGTAGAGCCGGATTCGACGCGCGTTGGCCGGGAATGACACGGACATCAGGGCGCTGCGCACGCTCAGGAGCCGCCGTTCGTGCGGCTGATGCGGCATACCGTTGGTAGCCATAGTATTGTCGAGCAGCCTGCGCCATGATGGACGGGCGTCCTTTCTACATTAAAGCTTCGTTGCGACCCGCAGTCGGGCACTGTGCGCCCGGTTGTTATCCTCAATTTCACCCTCGGCCGGAACAATCGGCTTACGGGTTTCGACCTTCAATACCGGCTTCTTGCCGCACGCGCACACCGGAAGCTCCGGCGGACAGGTGCAGGGGTTCTCCATGCTGCGAAAGCAATCCTTCACGATGCGATCCTCGAGCGAGTGATACGAGATGACGGCGATTCTGCCGCCTGGATTGAGCCATCGTATGGCCGCCTCGAGACCACGGGACAGTACATCGAGCTCGTGGTTCACCTCGATGCGCAGCGCCTGGAACGTGCGCTTGGCGGGATGTCCGCCCTTCTTGCGCGCATTCGCGGGAATTGCCTTCTTGATGATATCTACCAGCTGAAATGTCGTATTGACGGACTGCTCGCAACGCGCGTCAACAATGAAGCGAGCGATACGAGCAGCCCACTTTTCCTCGCCGTAATCGCGCAGAACCCGGGTGAGGTCATCTGCATTGTAGGTGTTTAGGATCTCAGCTGCGGTTAGGGTGTGTGTACCCGGGTCCATACGCATATCGAGGGGAGCGTCTTCTCTGTACGAGAAGCCACGCTCAGGAAAATCGAATTGTGGAGAGCTCACTCCAAGGTCGAAGAGCACGGCATCGACGCCTGGTACGCGCGCCGTGACGAGCAGTTCGTCCAGGTCGGCGAAATTGCCCTTGAGCAGAATCGGGTCCGAGTCAAGCCCCGCACTGCCCAGTCTCTTCGCCGCCGCCTCGAGCGCCATGTCATCTTGGTCGATGCCGATGAGCGTACCATGTGGCGCGATGCTTCTTGCTATCGCCTCGGAGTGTCCCGCCCCGCCGAGCGTGCAATCGAGCGCGGTTGCGCCGTCATGGAGCTTGAGTGCGGCAATGCACTCATCGAGCAGAACGGGAATGTGCCGGTATTCAGCTGTCAACGTGCCGTCCCTAGTCTTCCAGGAAGTCGCCGAACGGGTCGATGGAATCCATGTAAGACTCGAGGGCCTGGCTATCCCAGATCTCGATATGGTCACCTTCGCCGATGATGGCCACGTTCTTGTCGATACCGACCTTCTCGCACTGCTTGGGGGAGAGCTTGACACGTCCCGCTGCATCGACGGCCACCGACTCCGCACTCGAGTTGAGGTACTTGTGCAGGGCGATGTGCTTCTTGCTGCGCGGGTTATAGCCTCCCTCTTCGGTGTCGAAGAACGAATCCATCCATTCGTCGTACGCTTCGTCCGAAAAGACGTACAGGGCCTTGCCGAAATCTGCGTTGGCAACCGGGACGATGGTCACCTCATCCGGCAGGGCCTTGCGGAACTTTGCAGGCAGGGAGACACGGCCCTTGCTATCAACGCTATGTTGATACTCGCCGCGGAAACGCATTGCGCTCACACCCCTTGCCCGTCCCGAGAAATTTGGCGATCCCCCTGGCTATGTTTGATGTTGTGTTTATCGGGGGATCGCAGCGAGAATATTATCCCATTACATCCCACTTCTCAACACAAATTTGGGGAATTATCCCCCACCCTGCCACCCATATGGTGTCATCTCTCTCCATATATCGAAATTGGACACAAGATGTTGTGTTTGATTCTCTCTCCAATTGAATTTGTGGGTGATTTCGGCAGTGGGACGGTTTTCCACAAATTTCTGAGAAATTTGCCCAGTTTTGGTCGAATTTGGGCGCGAACGGAACAACGTCGTCTGCGCCTTGTTTTCCGCACAGTACAATGGGCAGGACGATGATGCTCAAGCCGAGGAGATTCCCATGACGAACAACGATGCTCAACGTGACTGCGTGCTCTACCTTTCCGACGTTCACGGCGAGTTCGACACCTTCGCCTACCTGCTCGATGGCTGGCGCGATGACCTGCGCTGGGTGCATCTCGTCGGCGACATCTACGACCGGGGCCCGGCACCGGACAAGATCATCGACGTGCTCATCGACTATCCCAACGCCGATTTGCAATGGGGCAACCATGACGTGGTGTGGATGGGTGCGGCACTCGGACAGCCCGGCTGTATCGCGCATGTCGTGCGTAACTGTGCGCGCTATGGAAATCTAGATATCCTGACTAATTCATATGGAATCGACTTGGCACCTCTGGCGACATTCGCGCTTTCTGCCTATGTCGACGACCCGTGCGAGGCATTTGCGCTCAAGTCGAACCCCGGGCTTTCGGCTGCAGAGCTTGAGATGAATATCAAGATACAGAAGGCAATGGCAATCTTGCAATTCAAAGTCGAGGCAGCGTTAATAGACAAGTATCCTAGTTTTGGGCTTGGAGACAGAAAGCTTCTGCATCTCATCGACTACGACGCGCGAACCGTCGACGTCGATGGCGCGACCTACGAGCTTACCGACGACTACTTCCCCACCGTCGATCGCGATGACCCGTACCGACTCACCGAGGAAGAGCAAGCCGTCATGGACTACCTTGTCGAGGCGTTTCGCGGCTGCGAGAAGTTGTCGCGTCACGCGCGCTTCCTGCTCGAACGCGGAAGCCTGTACAAGATATGCGACGGCGACCTGCTCGCGCATGCCTGCGTGCCGCTCAACGATGACGGTACGCTCAAGGAAGTCGACATCTACGGCACGACCTGCAAGGGCAAGGGACTCTACGACGAGGCGCAGCGCTGGGTGCGCACGGCATTCGAGTCAGCTGACGCGGTCATGCGCGAAAAGGGCCGCGACCTCATCTGGTATTTGTGGCTCGGACCGGGCTCGCCACTGTTCGCCAAGAGCAAGATGGCGACCTTCGAGATCTACCTCTGCAAGGACAAGGCAGCGCGCAAGGAGGTCAAGAACGCCTTCTACCTGCTACTCGACGAGGCAGAGCCCTACGAGCGCATCTTCGAGGACTTCGGACTCGACCCCGCGCACGCGCGCATCATCTGCGGACACGTGCCGGTCAAAGCCAAGGACGGCGAGGATCCCGTCAAGGCGGGCGGACGCGTCATCTGCATCGACGGTGGCATGTCGGCGGCCTACAGCAAGACGACGGGACTTGCAGGCTATGCACTGATGCGCGTCGATGAACGCTTCACGCTCTATGCGATACAAAGCTTCGACAAGGACACGCAGACGCTCGTCACCGAAGCGCGGGAGATTCCACCGCGATAGCGCCACAGACGCGCGTAGGGAAGCCGTCTCGCTTCGACAGCTCCCCCGCGCTCCCTACGCTCGCTGCAGAACAGCGGCAAAGTGGCCGTCGGAACCGCCAAGCGTGGGAAGCGTCGCAAACGAATCCTCACTGACGCGCCATTCACCTTGCGGCTGTGTCGCGAGAAAGCCATCGACAACCTGCTGGTTTTCCTCGCCTAAGATGCTGCAAGTCGCGTAGACAAGCGTGCCGCCCGGGGTCACGTGACGCGCAGCCTCATCGAGCAGCGCACGCTGCAGAGCCGCGAGCTCGGCGATGTCGGCAGGCGCGAGCTTCCAGCGAATCTCGGGATGGCGACGCATGGTGCCTGTTCCCGAGCACGGCGCGTCGAGCAGCACGGCATCGTAGCGCGGCAACACCCCGTCAATCGCGTCAAGTGCGCACGCGTCGCCCGTAAGCGACATGACGTCCTCGATGCCCGCTTGCCGCATGCGCTCGGCATGCAGCTGCGTGCGATACTCGTGAAGCTCCACGGCATGAATGGGAACCGTGTATCCCAGCGTCTCGAGTGCGCGGCTCTCAAGCAGCATCGTCTTGGTACCTCTCCCCGCCCCTATCTCGAGTATCGTGCCATCGAGTGGCACGAGGCTCGCCACACGCTGTGCCGAAAGATCGCAGGCGAAGGGATTGCCTGGGTCGAAGGGATTGTCCCGTATGTAACGCGGTGCCGGATGCAAGTCCGCCTCCATTATCACCGTGGCAACATCGCGCCCGTATTCGGTAGCCAGGCGCTTGGCAAGCCATTCGGGCATCCCGAAGGAGCGTGCCCAGGCGGCATCGTCCGTGACCACGTCACCCCAGGGAAAGTCGCGCGCATCACGTGCCATCTTGCGCAACACGGCATTGGCAAGTCCCGCTGCACGCGGCGTCACATGCCGCACGAGCTCGACACCCTGGTCCACGACCACGTGCTCGGGCTTGTGTAAGAACAGCATCTCATAGGCCGATATGCGCAAGGCATCGCGCACCTTGGGCTTGACGTCGCGCGGAGAGGAGAGCGAGCGATCAATGGCCTCGTCGAGCGTACCACGGCACATCGTCACGCCGAAGGCCAGCACCTGGGCGAAATCGAATTCCTCGGCGGGAAGTTTCGTTGTCTCCCGCGCGGAGGCCACGAGCTCGCGCAGGTAGGCATCGCGCTCGCGAACCTCCCGGGTGAGCTTAAGGGCGAGCAGGCGGGCAGGCGTCGCCTTAGACGCACGTGGCTTAGCCATAAACGGGCAGCTTGTGGTAGTACTCGGGCAAAACGCCCCAGGTCAGGTCATCGGAGCCATGCAAGCCGGCAATCCATGCCTGGGCGGACATGACGCGCTTGTTTTCGGGCTTGACCTCGTCGATTTCGACGGCACGACCCTTGAGGCCGAGGTAGATGTGCTTCTTCTCGAGCACGACCTCACCGCGCTTCAAGATGATGTCTGCCGGATGGGCGCGCAGGATGGTGACCCTGCGACCGCAAATGACACAACGTGACGGCGTGCGATGGGAGGACGCCTGCACACGGCGCAGGAACTCGGCGTTGGTGAGGCCAGGACGCAAAAGCGTCTCGTCCTTGCTGACCTTCTCGGCGTACGTCACGAGCTCCGCATCCTGATCGAACCACTCGTACGTACCCGTCTCGATTTGCGGAAGCGCCTCGAGCAGACCATCGGCGCCGATTTCGGCAAGCTCGTGCAGCAGCTCCTCGGTCGTCTTGTGCGCGATCTCGACTGCACCGAGCGTATGGTAGGCACCCGTGTCGAGCCCCTCCTCCATCTGCATGAGGCAGACGCCCGCGAGCTCGTCGCCGTTGAGGATCGCGCGTTGGACGGGTGCGGCACCGCGCCAGCGAGGAAGCAAGGAGCCGTGGATGTTCAGGCAGCCAAAACGCGGGATATCGAGAACCGAGCGCGTGAGCAGCGCACCGAACGCTGCGACGATGATGACATCGGGGGCAAGCGAGGCCAGATGCTCGACGACGCCGCTCTCGCGCAGCGAGTAGGGCGTGAAGACCGGCAGGCCCAGCTCCTCGGCGCGCATCTTGACGCGCGTGGGCTGCATCTTGTTGCCACGGCCGGCATGCGCGTCGGGACGCGTGTAGACGGCGCTGATGACGTGATCGGGTGATGCCGCGAGCCTATCGAGCGCGGGCAGGGCGAAGGAGGGGGAACCCATGAAGACAATATTCATTGTGCATCCACCTCCATCAGCGGTCGCGACCCGAGAGACGAGCTCTCCTACTGGCCGGTTGCGGCGCGATATTCCCTGAGAGCCTTGAGACGGGCGATGGGGTCAGCGCGCTCGATGAGCGTCACGCCGTCCAGGTGGTCCATCTCGTGTTGCATGCAGATTCCGAAGAGGTCCTCGCCGTAATGCTCGACCTCGTTGAAATCGGCATCCAGGCACTTGACCCTCACCCACTCCCAGCGCTTCACGTTGACGGAGAGGCCCGGAAGAGAAAGGCAGCCCTCGGTCGAGGGAATCTTCGTCTCGGAATGCTCGATGATCTCGGGGTTGATGAGCACGAGGGGGCGGCTGGGCAGAAGCTCGCCATCCTCGTCTTCGGTCACGTAATCGGTGTCGATGACGACCATGCGCTTGAGCAGGCCGACCTGCGGCCCGGCAAGCCCGACGCCGTCCGACCCGTACATCTCCTTGAACATGCTATCGACATAGCGCAGCACGGTCTCGTCACCGGGTTCGACCGGCTCGCAGACCTCGTGCAGCACGGGATCGGGAAATGTGTATACCTGCATGCTTCGCCTCGCTTCCGAAAAAACGAACCGCCCTAGTTTAGCAGATGGCGCAAGGCATGCTACAGGTTTTGCTGAGCGCGCAAGGCACTTTCCTGGCTCATGCCCATCGTCGAGAAGTGCTTCTTCATGAACGCGTCATCGTAATGCTCGTCGAACCACACCTGCACCTCGTTCTCGACGGGCAAGCCGGCCTCGCGCTGCGACCAGCAATCGAGCGCAAGCATGGTCATGATCGCGTTGACCACCATGAAGGTGAAGAAGATCATGGTGAGCGTCGCGCGCCACTTGAGCGGGATGAGGTCGACGACCTGCATGACGCCGGGCAGGAATATGCGTATCCACACCAACCCGCACAGGCCCCAGGCGCAGGCATGCGCAAAATCGGTCCTACCCTGGATGGAGAGGAACGAACCGGAGTAATCCCAGGCGACGACACCAAAGGCGGTCTGCATGTACCACGACACGAAGAACTCGAAGGCAGCGCCGATGACACCGGAGACGACGAAGATGAACAGAGCATTGCGATACCACATGCGGTTGAGCGCGATGGTCATGAGCAGCGCGCCGAAACCGTAGATGGGCGAGAACGGCCCCCACAGAAGACCGACGCGGCTCTCCCATACGTGATTGACGAGCAGGCAGAAGACCATTTCCATGCATAGGCCCAGGACGCTTGCCGTCATGAAAATCCAGAACAGGCTGAAGAAGTTCAGCGGGATGTAACCGCGACGATCAGGATCGAGCTCGTATGCCTTCTTGCGAGCCTCCTTGCCCTCCTTGAAGGGATTCCTGAACGCCGGGGCGCGATCGAGGTTGGGATCATTGTAGACCTGGTAGGCGACGGCGCAGATGAACTGGAAGACGTAGGTAATTTCGAGCCAGACAACACCGTTGAGGGCAACGCTCGTGAGCAATCCGGCCAAAAGCAGGACGACGAGCACGCGCAGTAGCATGCGCGCCTCGAATATCCTGCCCTTGCGGTCAAGGCAGATGAGGACGATGAGACCCGCGAAGTTGAGCGCGGCGAGGAAGCCATAGACGATGGCGACGATACCGTAGCTGTTGACCGTACCGGTGAACAGGTCCGTCAGGTGTCCCCAGCTCAAGACGCATTGCGAGATGACCTGCAGCACAGAGATGCAGAGCGAGGCGATGATGAGCGCCGCGATGATGCGGTTTGCCTTGGGGATGGCAGAAGGGGGCACTGTCTCGTGCAGCTCCTCGCCAAAGTGCTCCGCCGAATATTCGATACGCTCGACGGAATCCTCCACGTGCCTTTCGGCATCTTCCCTTACCTCCCTGAGCGTGCGCTCTACCTTGCACTCCGTACGGGCAAAGGCATTGGGGCGCACGGTCAGCGGAATCTGCTTGCGTTTGCCGTTCTTTTTATCGGCCACGGTGCCATCCCCTCTCATGTAATGACATCTGGTTTCGCATGCTAGCTAGCGCTCATGTTGAAGACACTCGCGAGTAGCTCGTCGAATTCGTCAGGATAATCGATGTCCCGCTCGGTGATTATGCCATCCCTCGTCTCCTTGAGACGGTGCATGGAAAGCGTGATGCGTCCCTCCTCGCCGTCGATGCAGACGAGCGGACCCTTGAGGAAGCGCGACGACGGATCAGTCTCGAAGAAGGTGCGGCGTGAATCGAAGTCCGCCGGCTCGCGGGGCATGTCGCGAAAGGCGAACATGAGCGATTCAGCGCCATCGGCGATGCGCATGACGTGATACCAGGACTCACCATCGACGTCGACCTCGTCGATGCGGTATTGACAATGGCCGTCATCCTGAACGATGCCCGGCGTAAAGCGAATGGGCACAGCGATGTTGTAGGCAAAGCCGACATCGGTGATCCAGGGATCGGATGCGGGGTCGTCGGGGTCGATCACCATGAGGAAGACATGGTCGAACTCGTCCCCGTCATCGTAAATGCGCCCGCCCCTGAGTTCGAGTTCGAAGCCAAGGGCATGCAGGGCTGCAGCATAGAGGAAGTTGAGCTCATAGCAGATGCCACCGCGCCCGCGTCGCACGATCTTGTCGAAGAGCCCTGACTCGCTCAGGTCAAGGGGGACCTTACCCGCGAGAATGTCGAGGTTTTCGAAGGGAACCGTCTCGAGGTGGGCCCGCTGCATCGTGCCGATGCCCGCGATATCGCGCATGGGCTCTTCGGCAAGGCCAATACGGTCGAGGTAGGCGATAAGCTGCTGCCGGTCCACTGCGCGCCCTCCTCGCGATCTTGCGGATACGTACAAAAGGCCAGGAGCCTGTGGCCCCCGACCTGAGGTTTCCTGGTGGCCCCGATACGATTCGAACGTACGACACCCGCTTTAGGAGAGCGGTGCTCTATCCCCTGAGCTACGGAGCCAGCTCGCAGTATTCTAGCAGAGAGGATAATGGGCGGTTGCGGGAATAACGAGACAATACGTCAGGGAATCTGCACTCTCCGCATTCCTGCCGGCCCCAGTTGATAATGAGACAATTTGGCCAGACCAAGCTGTCTCATTCCACCGAGTGCACGATGAGGGTATCGCCGTCGACGGAGAAGCGCACGGTCCAGGCTCCGTAACACATCTCGTAGACACGCTCGGGATCATCGTGGTAGGCCGGACGTGGGTCACGGCCCAAGGCGGCGAGCACGGCCGTCGCGTCATCCCCCAGGCGCTCCAGAACCTCATCATCGCAATCGACGATGAGCACGCCTTCGTCAGGGTCGGACGCGAAACCTCCCGATGCATCCGGATGCGCATCTGCATAGGGCAGGTAGGGCTTGATATCGTAAATGGGCGTCTTGTCTAGCAAGTCGACGCCACTCACGTTCAAAACGATACCCTTGCCCTTCGTCTTCTCCACGCCCTCGAGCCTGACGACGGACAACCCGAGCTCGTTGGGCCTGAAAGGAGAACGCGTGGCGAAAACGCCACGCTTCTCGTTGCCACCCAAGCGCGGAGGCCGCACGAGCGGCGAAAACTCGCCCGTCTCGACGTCGGAGAACCCCCAGATCAGCCAGAGGTGGCTAAATCCCTCGATGCCACGCAAGGCATCGGGGTCGCGGTACTTGGGCTCGAAGACGATGGTACCCTTCGCCTCGGCGACCAGCCCGCTTTGCCGTGGAATCCCGAACTTCTCGGGAAACGGCGTGCGAATGTGCGCGATGGGTTCGATTTCGTATGTCTCGTCTTTAGACATAATCATCCTTTGGAATAAGGAGGGCATGACGCGTGTCGGGCTTGCTTTCGCACCCGATGAGCAGTTTTCGCGAAGCTGCTGCGGAACTCGCACGCAAAGATCGCGTGCTCAGATAGTCCTCGCACCCGCTTCGTGAAAACTGCTCATCTGCTCAAGATGCCCGACACGCGTCATGCCCTCCTATCATTCAGGCGTCTCGATCAGCGCGAACAGCTCGTCGACGATGGAATCGGCGGGCACGCGACGCAGCTTCTCGCCATGCGCGAACAACAGCCCCTCATCGCGACCGCAGGCCACGCCCACGTCGGCGAAACGCGCCTCACCCGGACCGTTGACGACGCAGCCCATGACCGCGACCTTGAGTGGCTTGTTGATCGTCGCGAGACGGCGCGTAACCTCGTCGGCGATGGGAATGAGGTTGACCTGGCAGCGGCTGCACGTAGGACAGGAAACGATTTCGGGCTTGCAGCGGCGCACGTCGACGGCGGAGAGGATATCGAAAGCCACGGCAATCTCCTCGACCGGATCTGCCGTGAGCGACACGCGCATGGTGTCGCCGATGCCCTCGGCAAGCAGGATGCCAAGGCCCGCAGCCGACTTGACGGTACCCTGGCGCACCCCGCCGGCCTCGGTGACGCCGATATGCAGCGGCACTTCGGGCATGCTTTGCGAGAGACTGCGGTACGCGTCGACGGTCGTCATCACGTCATGTGCCTTGGCAGAGACGACGATGTCCCTGAATCCCCGGTCCAGAAAATGCTCGACGAAACCCTCGGCAGAGAGCGCGAGCTTCTGGGCCTGCGGCAATCCGTCGCGTGCGGCCAGCGAATCCTCGAGCGAGCCGGCATTGACGCCGATGCGTATGGGGATGCCGGCCTCGCCTGCCGCCTCGATGACGGCATCGACCTTGCTCATCGATCCGATATTGCCCGGATTGATGCGCAAACCCGCCGCATGCTCGTGGCATGCCCCCATCGCAATCTGATAGTCGAAGTGCACGTCGGCGACGACGGGCAGAGGGCTTGCCTCCGCAACCTGCCCGAAGCGTGCGATCGAGGCGCGATTGGGAATGGCGACGCGCACGATCTCGCATCCTGCCCTGGCCAGACGCTCGATCTGCGCGAGGTTGCCCTCGACGTCAAGCCATGGTCCGTCCGGACCATCGACCATCGGGACGTTGGTCATCGACTGGACGCTGACGGGGGCCCCTCCCCCAATCGGCACGTTGCCGACATGCACGCGATGCGTCGCGTTGCGCGGCGTTTCGAAGTCCATGCGCTATCCCTTCAAGAAGAAGTTGACGATGTCCTGCCGCAGCAGGAAGACGAACAAGACGAACAGCAACGCGATAACGACGAAGGTGATCGCATTGACGACGCGTGCGGGTACCGCACGATGCGTGACGCGTTGGATGACCTCGATGAGGATGCGCCCACCGTCAAGGGGCGGCAGGGGGAGCAGATTCACGACGGCCAGGGAGAGCGAGACGATCGCGATGATGTAGAGCAACGGCACGATTCCCGCCGATGCGGCCCGCTCGCTCATGACGGCGATACCGACGACGGAGGTCGATTGACTCAGGGTGTCGGCCGCCGTGGCGGGATTGAAGAGGCTGAGGTAGCCTTGCACGGTGAGCGCAAGATAATCCCATGATGCGCCCAGTGCCTCCCAGACGGGCAGGTGGTATTGCTCCTGTCCGGCGTATATGCCAAGTCTGGGCGATCCGTCCTCTCCCATGCCGACGACAATCGTCGTGCTCGTCACCTGCCCCGCACGCTCGTAGACGACGTCGGCCGCCTCGCCCGGCTCGAGTCCGGCAATGGCCATCGAGAGCGCCTGCCAATCGAGAACGTCGGTGCCGTCGATCGCAACGATCGTGTCGCCAGCCTGCAGGCCCGCCTCGAAAGCCGGGCCATCTGCCACGACGTCGCTGATCGTCGTCGTGGCGACGGTGAGGCCGATGCCGCAGAAGATCACGAGGAGCAACACGAACGCGAGCAGGACGTTCATGAACGGACCGGCAAAGAGCGTGACAAGGCGCTTGGAAAACGACAGCGCGCGATAGGTGTGCGAGCGTTCCTCGTCGAGCAACGCCTGCGGGTCATCGACCTCACGCGCCTGTCCGAGCTCGAACCCGTCGTGCGCCGGAGCGGAATAGACGTCATTGGAACCGCGCTTCTTGGGCGCGATGATGGAACCCCATCCATCGAGAATAGCGAGCGCGAGCTCGGCAGATTCCGCATCGAGGTCGCAACCCAGCGCAACGTGGGATACATCAGCCGTACCATGTCGGTACACGTAGGCAAGCACGTTTGCCAAATTGGGATTCTCGACGTCACCTTCCATGCCGGCGATGCGATTATAACCGCCCAACGGAATGCAAGTGACGCCGTAGCGGCATCCGTTTCTCTCGAAACCGATATTGGGGCCGGGCATGCCAATCATGAACTCGGTCACGCGCACGCCAAAGGCGCGCGCGGCGATGAAGTGTCCCAGCTCGTGCACGAGCGTGAGCACGCCGATGATGACGATGAACCAGAATATGATGGCGAGCACGTTCACGAGGCGGACTATCCCCTCGTCAGGATGTCGTTCGCGAGCGCACGGGAACGCGCGTCGATTTCCTCGAGCTGCTCGAGCGATTCGACCGGCTCGCTCCCCATCCGCTCCATGACCTGCTCAACGGTGGCGTCGATGTCGGTCAGATGGCAGACGTCTGCCAGAAAGGCCGCCACGGCAACCTCGTTTGCCGCGTTCATCACGCAGGGAAGCGTGCCGCCCGCGCGACCCGCCTCGAGCGCGAGCGCCAGGCAGCGGAAGGTCTCCAGGTCCGGATCGAGGAACTCGAGCGACGCCATCTGTGTAAAGTCGACCTGGGCAGCGGGACTCTCCCACCTATGCGGATAGCTCAACGCGAACTGGATGGGTATGCGCATGTCGGCAACGCCCAGATGTGCCTTGACCGACCCATCGACATACTCGACCATCGAATGCACGCATGACTGCGGATGCACGACGACGCGAATGTCATCCGTCTTCACGCCGAAGAGATGCTGTGCCTCGATGACCTCGAGACCCTTGTTCATGAGCGTCGCCGAATCGATGGTGATCTTGGGGCCCATGTTCCACGTGGGATGCGCAAGCGCCTGAGCTGCCGTGACCTCCGCAAGCTGCGTGCGCGTCATGCCGCGGAATGGGCCGCCCGAGCAGGTGAGCCAGATTCTGCGCGCCTCACGGGGAAACTCGCCCAGATAGCACTGGTAGATCGCGGAGTGCTCGGAATCGACGGGGAGCAGGGTCTCGTGCGTAGCGAGCGGCATGATGAGGTCACCGCCCACGACGAGCGATTCCTTGTTGGCAAGCGCGAGAGTGCGGCCGGCCCTGAGCGTGTCATACGATGCACGCATGCCCGCCTCACCCGAAAGCGCGTTGAGCACGACATCGACATCGTCGAGTTGCGTGAGCGCGGCGACGGCTGCCGAACCAAAGCCGACGGACACGTCGTCGTCGAGCTGCGCCAATGCGGGGGCATCGCGCACGCTCTCGTCACCGAAGGCAAGATGCTTGCAACCGAACTCGATTGCATAACGCACCGCATCATCGACGCGCCGGCCCGCCGCCAGCGCGACGACCTCGATTTTGTCTGAATGCATGCGCGCGACATCGAGTGCCTGCGTGCCAATGGAACCAGTGGCGCCCAGAATGACAAGACGCGTCGTGTCCATGATCTTTCCTTTCCTACAGCACGACCCCGATAAACGCGAAGATATAGGGGGCGCCGGCAATCATGCCGTAAGCGGCCACGGAGCCGAAAATGATCGAATCGCAGCGATCGAGCAGGCCGCCGTGCCCCGGCATGATGTCGCCGGAATCCTTGGCGGAAAAGCCGCGTTTGATGTGGGATTCGGTCAAGTCGCCGATGATACCCGCATAACCCACGACGATACCCGAGATGACGGCCCATACGTATCCGAAGCCGCAGTTGGGAACGAACACAACGATGAGCACCCAGAGCAGAATGCTCCCGAGCATGCCGCAGACGACACCTTCCCAGGTTTTCTTGGGCGAGATGTGAGGCGCGAACTTGTGCCTGCCGAAAGCAGAGCCGCCCAAGTAGGCAAAGCCATCATTTGCCCAGATGCTACCCAGGACCAGAAAGCACATGAGGCCGCCTTCGAGCCCCGGGATGACACCACGAAGCATCACGAAGGAAGAGAGCATGAGGCCCGTATACAGGTAACCGAACAGCGTGAGCGCCACGTCGACGATGGTATCCTCGACATGCGCGAAGTACCGCATGAGCATGATGATGCCCGCGATGAACGAGACTGTCAGCGCGGCGACAACCACATGCCCGGTATTGACCACGAGGCACATGGCCAACGGGATGAGACCCGCCGAGACCGTGCCGATGATGATGTAGGGATGATAGCCCGCGCCCTGCGCCATGCGAAGGAACTCGTAGCAGCACAGGGCGGCCGTGGCGGCGATGACGATGACCGTCGTGTACCAGGAGACGATGGTGGCAACCGAGGTGATGGCGACATACACCGCGCCAACCCCGACACGTCGTCCCAAGTCCCTCACGTTAATCGCCATCGCTTACCTCGACCCCCCCTACTCATCGACCTTGCCGAAGCGACGGTCACGCTCCTGGAAGTCGAGCAGGGCACGAAGAAGCTCGTAGCGGTCGAAATCGGGCCAGAGCACGTCGGTGACGTAGAACTCGGCGTAGGCAAGCTGCCAAAGCAGGAAGTTTGACAGTCGCATCTCGCCGCTCGTGCGAATGAGCAAATCGGGATCGGGCATGCCGGCTGTGTACAGATGCGCCGATAGGAGATCTTCGGAAATCGCTTCGCTCGTGAGCTCGCCTGCCTCGACCTTGCGCGCGATCGTGCGGGCGGCGTCGGTTATCTCGAGGCGCGAGCCATAATTGACGGCGATGGCAAGCGTCATGCCGCCATTCTTGGCAGTGCGTTTCTCGGCCTGCTTGAAGATGGTGCGCGTCGTGAGCGGCAAGTCCTCGACACGACCAAGGAGCTTGATCCTGACCTTTTCCTCGTCGAGACCGTCGACTTCGGCACCCATGGTCTTGGCAAAGAGGTCCATGAGGCCCGTGACCTCCGTCTTGGGCCGATTCCAGTTCTCCGTGGAAAACGAGTAGATGGTGAGATAGCGCACGCCGATGTCATTGCAGGTGGTGATAGCCTCGCGTACGGCGCGAATGCCGGCCTTATGACCTTCGCCGCGGTCGAGGCCGCGCTGCTTGGCCCAACGGCCGTTGCCATCCATGATGATGGCAACGTGCTTGGGGATTCTGCTCGTATCGAGTGCGTGTACGTCGAGCTCTGCGGGAGGTTCGGGAAAGATCTCCTCCAGTGTGGATGGTCTCTCGCTCAAAATGCTCCCTAGATTTCCATGACCTCGGCCTCTTTCACGGAAAGGGCCGCGTCGATTTTCGCGATGAAATCGTCGGTGATCTTCTGGAGCTGCTCCTCCTCGCGATGCTGCTCGTCCTCGCTGATCTCGCCGTCCTTCTTGAGGCGATCGATCTTGTTCTTGGCATCGCGACGGGCGTTGCGCACGGCAACGCGGCGGTTCTCGGCAGCGGCCTTGCACTCCTTGACGATCTCACGACGACGCTCCTCGGTGGGAGCGGGGAACGGCAGGCGAATGATACCGGAACCGTCATTATTGGGCGTGATGCCCAGATTGGCGGAGAGGATGGCCTTCTCGACAGGGCCGAGCAGGGACTTGTCCCACGGCTCGATGGTCATGAGGTTGCCCTCGGGAATCTTGATGGCGCCGACCTGCGAGACGGGCGTTGCCACGCCATAGTAGTCGACCTTCACGTTATCGAGGATGCTGGCCGAGGGACGACCCGTGTTGAGTTTCGAGAAATCCTGGTCGAGCGCCTTGACCGCACGGGCCATCGCCTCTTTTGCCTGATCGAGTTCTTCTGACACCTTGGGTCTCCTTCTCTAGCTAACGGTCGTTCCGACGTGCTCGCCCTTGAGCACGCGATCGATATTGCCTGGCTTGTGCAGGTTGAACACGATGATGGGAATATCGTTGTCCATGCACAGCGTCGTGGCAGTCGAATCCATGACATGCAGCTCGCGCGAGAGCACTTCCATATAGGAAATCTCGTCGAACTTGGCCGCATCGGGATTGGTGCGCGGGTCACTATCGTAGATGCCATCGACCTGCGTTGCCTTGAGGATGGCCTCGGCGTTGATCTCGCAGGCTCGCAGCGCAGCCGTCGTGTCGGTCGTGAAGTACGGATTGCCCGTGCCGCCGGCGAAGATGACGACGCGCCCCTTCTCGAGGTGACGTATGGCCTTGCGGCGAATGTAGGGCTCGGCGACCTCCTGCATGCTGATGGCAGACTGCACGCGAGTGAAGACGCCGGCGCGCTCGAGACCCTCCTGCAGGGCGAGCGCGTTCATGATGGTCGCGAGCATGCCGATGTAATCGGCCTGGGCACGGTCCATGCCCGATGCAGCACCTGCGAGACCGCGAAAGATGTTGCCGCCGCCCACCGTGATGGCGAGCTCGATGCCACCATCGACGATCTCGGCGATCTGCGAGGCAATCTCGCTGATGACCTTGGGGTCGATGCCGTACCCCTGCTCGCCTTGCAGCGCCTCGCCCGAGAGCTTGAGCAGGACGCGCTTGTACTTGTAGTTGCCCATGGGACTCCCCTTCTTCGGGTTGGGCCGGACGTTAGAGACGCTCGACGAAGCGACCGTCGCGCGTGTCGACCTTGACCTTGTCACCGATCTCGAGGAAGAGCGGAACCTTGATCTCCGCGCCCGTCTCGCACACGGCCGGTTTGGTGCCACTCTGGACGGTGTTGCCCTTGAAACCGGGCTCGGTCTCGGTAATCTCGAGCTCGACGAACATGGGAGGCTCGACGTTGATGAGCTCGCCGTCGGCGTACTGCGCGAGGCAGGTGTCGCCCTCCTTGAGCCACTTCTCGTTGTCACCGATGATGGCAGCGGGGACCTCGGGCTGCTCGTAGGTCACGGGATCCATGAAATAGAAGGTATCGCCGTCGGTCCAGGAGTACTCCATCTCCTTGGTCTCGAGGCGCACATCGTCGAACTTGTCGTTGGGCCTGAAGGTGTACTCGACAACACGGCCCGTTGCGACATCCTTGAGCTTGGTACGGATGAAAGCACCGCCCTTACCGGGCTTTACGTGCTGAAACTCGACAATCGTGCAGAGCTTGTTGTTGTACTTGATGCACATGCCGTTCTTGAAGTTTGAGGGCTGGACGCTCACTTTTACACTGCCTTTCTCTCGACATACCTTCGATATTCTACTCTATCGGCTCCCAATCGTGAGGGTCAGCTTTGAGCGTGCGCAAAATGCCCGCAATCGCGCGTGATGCACTCGGTTCTTGCACCTGACAAGCGATTCCATACAATGGAGCGCGGACCAGACAAATGTCCCGAAACCAGACAAAAGTGCCCCGGCGACATTTGTCTGGTCATGTGGCTGTCAAGAAGGATGCGATATGCGGGCGTTTCATAGGATAGAGCAGGTACAGCGGCTTCTCGAGGAGCAAACGCTCGATGCGATCATCATTCGCGCGAACAGCGACCTCTTCTGGCTCACGGGATTCGAGGACGTCTTCGACACCGAGCAGGCGCATGTCGCAATCGTCACGCGCCAGGACTGCATACTGCACACCGATACGCGCTACGTGACCGCCATGCGCGAGAAATCCCACGAAGAGGGCATCTGGCAAATCGACGCGTCGCGTGACCGCGAGGTCGAGTTCGTCACCCGCATGCTCAAGGAGCTCAAACTCGTCACCGGGCGCATCGCCATCGACGAGACGATGCCCCTGAACTTGTATCGCATGTATTCGGACGCCATGCCCAACGCGCGCTTCAAGGAGCGCTCCAACGACATCCTCAAGCTGCGCGCCGTCAAAGATGCCGACGAAATCGTCCTCATGAAGCAAGCGCAGGCAATTGCTTCGCGGGCGTTCTTGAACACGCTGGCGAACATGCAGCCCGGCATAAGCGAACGCGATGTATCACTCGAGCTCGAATTCGCCATGAGGCGTCTCGGGGCAAGCGAACTCGCCTTCGCGAACATCGTCGCAAGTGGCCCCAACGGCGCCAAGCCGCATGCCGTCCCCTCGGATCGCCAGCTCGAAGCCGGTGACTTCGTCGTCTTCGACTTTGGTGCACGCGTAGGCGGCTATTGCTCTGACACGACGCGCACGGTGTGCATCGGCGGCGCGAGCGACGAGCAGATACGCGTCTACGAGGCCGTGCGCCGGGCAAACGAGTGGGTTGCCGCAAGCATCAAACCGGGCGTGACGGGCGCGCAGATGCACGCACTCGCCGAAAGCGAGCTTGCCAAGGCAGGCTTCGCGAACAAGATGGGGCACTCGCTCGGACATGGCGTGGGCATCGACATTCACGAGCTGCCGCTGCTCTCGCCCACCAACAAGGAAGCGCTTGTCGTAGGCAACGTCGTGACCGACGAACCCGGCATTTACCTACCCGGCGAGATGGGCGTGCGCGTCGAGGATTGCGGTGTCGTCACCGAGACCGGCTTCGAGAGCTTCTGCGACATCACGCACGAGCTCATGGTGATTGAATAGCCTCCAGCAGCATGTCGACGCCGCGCAGGTAACCTTCCGGCCCAAGCCCCTTGATTTGCCCGATGCATGCGTCGGCGAGCACCGAGTGCCGGCGAAACTCCTCGCGCTTCGAGATATCCGAGATATGCACCTCGACGACCGGCGTGGTGACCGAGCTGATCGCGTCGTGCAGGGCGTAGCTGTAATGCGTATGCGCGCCGGGGTTGTAGACGATACCGTCATAGATGCCCTGGCTCGCGTGAATCTCGTCAATGAGCTCGCCTTCGTGATTGGACTGGAAGCAGTCCATATCGGCTCCATGCGCGCGCGCATAGGCAACCGTATCGGCCTCGATGTCGGCAAGCGTCATCGTTCCGTAGACCTCCGGCTCGCGCTGTCCCAGCAAGTTGAGATTTGGCCCGTTCATCAAGAGCAGCTTCATGCCTGACCCCACATCTCCCCGCCGTTTTGCTCGATGAGGCGCTCCTTGGCCACGCACCACGCTCGCAGATGCTCCATGATGATGTCATCGGAAACGTTTACGAGCTTCCATTTCGCGATGTCCTCGAGCAAGACGAAGCGTATCTGGCCGCCGCGGCACTTCTTGTCGCCCTTCATCAGATTGAAGAGCCGCTCGGGTGGCGCCGTCCAGGGGAGCGCCGGGAGCCCCAGGTTGTCGAGCAGCGCGTCGGTGGCTCTCACGACGCTCGTATCGCAACCGAGTATCTCGACCGAGAGGCGCACGGCAAAGCGCATGCCCTCGGCGACGGCGCGACCATGGGCGATGGTGCCATAACCCGCCGCGTTCTCGATGGCATGGGCAAGCGTGTGACCGTAGTTGAGGCATTCGCGCACGCCCGCGGACTCCGTGCTGTCCTTGCTCACCACGGATGCCTTGAGCTCTGCGGTCATATAGACCGCCTCCTCGAGCAGTTCGGCATCATGCGTCGCAAGCCCCTCCACGTTATCGCGCAGCCACTCGTAGAAGGAGCGACGCGGTGCGATGAAGGAGCTCTTGACGATCTCGGCGAAGCCATTGGCCCAATCCTCGTCAAGCAGGGTCTTGAGACAGCGGATGTCCGTGCAGACGAAGATGGGCTGATGAAAGGTACCGACGAGGTTCTTTCCCGATTGCAGGTTCACGCCCGTCTTGCCGCCGATGGACGAATCGACCATCGCGAGCAACGTCGTGGGCACCTGGATGAAGTCGATGCCTCGCATGTAGGTCGAGGCGACGAATCCGGCAAGGTCACCCACGACACCACCGCCACAGGCAACGATGAAGTCGTCACGCGTGAAGCCGTAACGCGCGATGGCCTCCCAGAGCTCATTTGCCAGCTCGACGGATTTGGAGTTCTCCCCCGGGGGAACGAGCAGGTCATAAACCTCGAAGCCCGCTTCCTCGAGACGCTTCTTGACGAGCTTGCCATAGGCCGGCCCCACGTTCTCGTCCGAGATGACGAGGGCGCGCTGGCAATCCTTGAGATCGCGCGCCGTCGAGGAGAGAGCGGAGAGCGCACCGCTTCCGATGCGAATGTCGTAGACGTTGCCATCTGGCAGCGCGACGTGGATGATACGGTCTCTGCTCATAGCAGTCCTTCCCGTTCGAGAGCCTTCTTGCATAGGTTCGCGACCTGATAGACGGTCTTGCCCGATGATTCGATGGTGATATCCGCAACCTCACGATACCAGGGCATGCGCTCGGCGTAGATTTCGCCGACGGGCCGCTCGCCCGAAAGCAGCGGACGCGTGGAGGGGTTCGAGATACGCCCGATGGCCTCGTCGCATGGCACGTCGAGAAAGATGACCGTGCCGAGGGACTTGAGTATGGGACGGTTGACGGGATTGCACACGATGCCGCCGCCACACGAGATGATCGAGCGTCCCTCGTACTTGAGCCCGGCCAGCGTCTCGGTCTCGATGCGGCGAAAACCCGCCTCCCCCTCCTCGGCGAAGATGCGGGGGATCTTGCGATGCTGGATGGCCTCGATGCGATAGTCGACGTCGATGAGCGACAGGCCCGTAATCGAAGACAGCCTGCGCGATACGCTCGTCTTGCCCGAACCCATGAAGCCCACGAGCAGGATATGGTCGTTGCAGATCTCGCGCGTCATAGGGCGATGCGTTCCCGATACGCGTCACGTGCCGCGATGATGTCATCGATTGCGTCAGCGCCGAACTTCTCGAGATAGGCATCGGCGAGCACGAAGGCGACCTCGGCCTCGGCGACCACGGCAGCGGCGGGCACCGCGCATACGTCCGAGCGCTCCTTGGATGCCTTGACGGGCATGAGCGTATCGGTGTCGACCGTATCGAGCGGTTGCATCATGGTGGGGATGGGCTTCATCGCGCAGGTCATGACAAGGGATTCGCCGTTTGTCATGCCGCCTTCGAGACCACCGGCGTTATTGCTCGCGCGGGTAAAGCCAGTCGCCTCGCTGTAGTAAATGGAATCATGCACGTGAGAGCCGGGATGTCGTGCCGCCTCGAAACCGAGACCGAACTCCACGCCCTTGATTGCGGGAATCGAAAAGGCCGCCGCGCCCAGACGCGAGGTGAGACGGCCCGGGCCCGATGCATAGCTGCCAAGACCTGCGGCAAGGCCCTCTGCCACGACAACGAACTCGCCACCCAGCGATTCGCCATCAGCACGGGCAGTATCGATGAGCTCCTTCATCGCCTGCGTCGTCGCCCCATCGGGACAGCGGCACTCCGACGTCTCGATGGCAGCGCGCTCGATGATCGTGTCCGCGGGAAGCTCGACCGTGCCGATGCGGCGCACGTAGGAGTAGATCTCGACACCCAACTCGGCAAGCACGGCCTTGGCGATGCCGCCGGCTGCAACACGCGCCGCAGTCTCGCGCGCACTCGAACGCTCGAGAATGTCGCGCGCGTCATCGGAGGCGATCTTGAGCATGCCCACGAGGTCGGCATGGCCGGGACGTGGGCAAGTCTCGCGCTTCAGGTCATCGGGAGCATCGCCCACGGGAGCCATGCGGTCCGTCCAGTTGGCGAAGTCGTCGTTCACGACCTGCAGCGTGATGGGCGTGCCGAGCGTCTGTGAGAAGCGCACGCCGGAGAGGATGCTCGCGGTATCATGCTCGATCTTCTGCCGACCACCACGACCGTAGCCGCCCTGACGACGCGCGAGATCGCGGTTGATCGCCTCGATATCGATGGATACGCCAGCGGGAACGCCCGTCACGATGGCCGTGAGCGCCGGCCCGTGCGACTCGCCTGCTGTGACAAACTCCATGCCTCCCCCTTCCCTATGCGCCTTGCTCGGCCTTGCGCGCCTCGAGCTCCTCGCGGGCGAGCACGAGATTCATGGCGGCAATGGCGCATTCAATCATACCCTCATCGGGCGGATTCGTCGTGAGACGCTGCATCTGCATGCCGGGCCACAAGATGATGCGCACCAGCTTGTTATCCGGATGCGAGCCGGCCCATTTGACAGTGACCTCGTAGGAAACACCGGCGATGATGGGCAACAGGATGATGCGCGTGACCATGATGAGCACGAAGCGCAACGGTCCATCGGTAACGCCCGTGAGATCGACGAGCGCGTTGATGGGCTGTCCCAGCACCGTGTAGACGAAGATGGCGATGAGCATGACCATGATGATGAAGGCAGTGCCGCAACGCACGTGCAAACGTGGGAAGCGCATCGCAACGCCAGGATCGAGGTCCTCTCCATGCTCGTAACAATGAATGGTCTTGTGCTCGGCGCCGTGATAGCTGAACATGCGCCGTATGTCCTTCATGAGACTGATGAGCCAGATGTAGACGATGAAAATCGCGACGCGCACGATGCCGTCGAAGATGTTCCAGGCGACCGAGTTCATGCTCTCCTCGCCCAGCACGAGATTACTCAGCGCCGCGGGCAAGACGACGAAGATGACGATGCCGAGTATGATGCCAGCGATCATCGAAATGGTCATGAGGGCGCCCGTGCCGCCCGACTTCTTGTCGGCGTCAAGCTCGTTCGCGTCGTCGGATTCTTCCTCGTCCCACTCATACGCATGCTCGCTCGATATGCTAAGCGCCTTGTAGCCGAGCGCGAGCGATTCGACGAACGCCGTGCAACCCCTGATGACGGGCCAGTACATCCACGCGTTCTTCTTGCGACCGGATGCCAGGTCGTGTTCCTCGGTGTAGATGCTGCCATCGGGCGTGCGCACGGCAACCGCCCAGTTGTAGCGACCGCGCATCATGATGCCCTCGATGAGGGCCTGTCCGCCGATATGCGTCCGCGTCCGGACGTCCGAATCGGCCTCGAATGCCTTGCGTGACTCGCCCAAGGACTACAGCTCCGCTCTATCCCAGGGATTGCCGCAGGTCATCTTGCCTTCGGGGCATGCGCCCTTCACGCAACCGGGACCGGCCTGCGCGAAGATGAGCGGAGCAGTGGGACGCGCGAGCTCGAGCATACGGCAAGCGACCTCGCGAATCTCCCATTGGGCGCGATTGCAGCAACGCAACTCGAAGAAGTGGAGCAGCTCGCGAATGTTCATGGTCACGACGATCTTGGTTTCGCAAGCGTTAGGAAGCAGATAGCGCGCATCCTCGGCGGGAACGCCGCGCTCGACGAGATCGGCATAGGCCGCGAAGGCGGCGCGCACGGCAGCATCATATTCCTCGGCGGCACCCGCCTCGACGACAGAATCGGGAACGATGAATTCCGGCTCTTCCCTGAAGGTCACGTAACGCTGCGACTGCTGGTTGTAGGAAGCCAGACGATGGCGAACGAGCTGATGGGTCATCGCACGTGAGACGCCATCGATGGCAAAGGTGTAGCTTGCATGCTCGAGAGTCGAGAAGTGGCCGCTCTCGAGAATGGTGCGCAGGACCTTCTCAATGCGCTCCTCGGACAGGGTATCCATGAGCTCGGCAGCCCCCACGGGCGCATAGCACAGGCGTGCCGCCGTCGCGACGGCGCGTTGCGGATCTGGCGTATGGTAGAGCAGTTCGACGTTCATGGAGCGTCCTTTCGATTGGCTGCGCGCGAATCATCTTTCGCGCATCCGTTCAGGCCATACTAAAAGAAAAGACACCACCCCGTGAAGGGATGACGACCAGAAATACCAAAACGTCAGAATTCGCTTGTGGATGGGATTGACAGCTGCTCATCGATTCGCGCAATGGCAAGGTAGAGCTCGGGAGCCATGAGGAAGAATCTCTCGTCGCTCTTTGTCACGGGATAGAGCAGCTCACCGAGCTGAGCGAAAAGTGCATATCTCTCGGCATCGAGCTCTACGGGCGTGCACGTCAGACGTGAATGCCCCGTCTCATTTTCGGGCCGTGCCGCCGTCCGTGATTGCGCGTGCTCACTCCCCATGCCCGGCTGGCCTCTCATCCGCATATCGGCATCCGCACCCGAGCCGATAGGCCATGTGCAAATGTTGGTATATGTACCAACACCGATGCAATGCTATCACATACGCTGAATGAATGGATGCAAGCTGCCAGCAGAACAGGCGCCTGGTCGGCGCGAGAATCAATGAGCTCAGAAGGACGCAAGGTCTTTCTCTGAGGAAGCTCGCCCAAATGGTCAATATGGATTACGCCTACATCTGCAATATCGAGAGCGGGCAGGCCAACCCGACCCTCGATGCACTCTCCAAGATCGCCGCAGGTCTCGACGTCGAGGTCATCGAGCTCTTCGAGTCCCCTTCCAACATCGACTACGCGATGAGCAAGGTCGACTAGGGTACAAGACGAACCCGACGCGACGGCGATGCCGCGCCTCGTCCTTCCCTACCGGATGAAGCCCATCCTCTCGGCAGGCTCCTTGAGCGGCAGACCGCCGGCTTCTTTCTCCCGCGCGATGGCGCGCATGAGGAACGCCATGTTACGTGCGAGCGTGCGCATCTGCTGCAGGCCCTCGGCGTCTTGAGCCGCCTCGCCTCTCTCACGGCCATATACGCCGTTCCAATACTGCCCCGACGCGATGGGCATACCCGAGATGCCGAAGTACTTGTTCACCTCGTCCCAAGTGGCCTCGATGCCGCCTCGGCGTGCCACGGCCACGGCGCAGCCAACCTTCATGGTCTTGTCCACGCTTCCCGTGGAGTAGAACAACCTGTCGAGAAAGGCGATTGGCGTGGCGTTGGCGCTCCCGTAGTACACGGGCGTGCCGACGACCAGACCGTCTGCCTCGACAAGCTTGAGGGCGACCTCGTTCACGAGATCATCGAACACGCACTTGCCGAGCTCCGCGCACTTGGAACAGGCGATGCAGCCGCGAATGTCCTTGTTGCCGACTTGCACGGTCTCGACCTCTACGCCTTCCTCGGCAAGAACCTTCTCCATTTCCGCCAGGGCAATGGACGTGTTGCCATCAGGCCGTGGACTTCCGTTGATCATCAGAGCCTTCATGATGGCCCCTCTTCCTCTCGCTGCACGTCAAGTTCGGCAGTCGTGTGCGCGCCGTGTCCTTCATGACGGCCACACGTGCCGATACCTCTCATGTGATCTTGCGACCATCGATGCGGTCGTTACCCTCTGCAAAGGCCCGATTTGGGATACCACTGCTTGCGGGCCTCGATGAGCCCGACGAGTTGTTGCTTTTCCTCGTCATCGAAATCACCGCTGGCCCTCACCTCGCCGGCGAGCTTATCGAGCATCTCTATCGCTCCATCGAGCTTGGGAGCCGGGCAGCATGGGCGACAGAAGAAGCGAATCCAGTACGTGTCCTTTTGCATGTCGTCGTAGAGTTCCCGGAATGATGATGCGCCCTGCGTCGGGCTGATCTCGCATGCGTCCACGTTTTGCTCCTTGCTCATCGTCATCATTGTTCCTGCAATCATTAACAATTTAGTTCGTTATGCATAAAATACGTCTCGAATGTCCCCTGCAGGTATCATCGAAAGCACGACGAGATTATACCTCTCGTTCGACCTGACCGCGCTGCGAGAGGACCAGGCCCGCAATGGTGAGCATCAGCCCGACGACGATGGGCACGGTGAGCAGCTCGCCCAGCAGAATGATCGAGGCGGTCGCCGTGATGGCAGGGACAAGGTAGATGTACGTCGTCGAGACCACGGCGCCGAGCCTGCGCACCGCCACGTTCCAGGTTACGAAGCACGCCGCGGAGGCGACCAGTCCCAGGAAAAGCAGATTCGCGACATTATCCCAGACAAGCGCCTCGCGCGCCGCGGGCAAGTCGCCACCGAACAGGACGCTTGACGGGATGATGAAGACGAGGCCCCAGAGAAAGGTGCGCTTGGTGGATGCGATGGTCTCATAGCCAAGCTCGCCGATGCGTTTGACAAGCATCGAGTAGACGGCCCAGACGATGGCCGCCAGAAGGGCGAGCAGGTCACCGAAATACGAGAGGCCACCAAAGGCCGACATCGCGTCCTCGCCACCCGTGCTCACGCCGACGAGCACGAGGCCGCCCATTGCCAACAGAAAGCCGATGACGAAACGCACGTTCAGGGCAGAGCGGTCCCCACGTGCCATCGCGATAATCGCCGTGAACAACGGCGAGGCTGCCACGATGACACCCACGGCCGTCGCCGTCGTGAACACGAGCGCGATGTTCTCGAGCAGGTAATACGCGGCGATACCCGTTGCCCCGGCAAGGACGAAGAACCATTCGTGACGACGCTCGTGCAGGTGCATGACGTGCGGGCGTAGGATGCAAAGCGCAATCGTACCGATGACGAAGCGAATCGCCAGGATTTGCAACGGCGTGAAATCGACGAGGAGCACCTTGGTCGAGACATAGGTGAGACCCCAGACGAGGATGGTGAACAGCGCGACGAGATGGTACCTCATCGGTCATCGCCTTTTCTGATATGAACCATGTCGTGCCATTCCAGTCAGCATGCTCGCCTTTGCCAATGTCTCGCAAGCATACTGCCATAACGAAAACCATTCTTGAACGTAATTGCACGCAACAAAAACGCCGCCCTGAATGGGACGGCGTTTCGCGCTTCTTTGGATGCGAGGTTACTCGGCGCTCTCCTCGGCAGCAGTTTCCTCGGTGGCCTGCTCGGCCTCGGCAGCCTCAGCAGCAGCCTCGGCGACCTCGGACACGGACTCCTCTTCCTTGGCCTCGTCCTCGGCAGCAGCAGCTTCCTTCTCGGCCTTCTCGGCATCGCGAGCGGCCTTTTCTGCGTATTTCTTGGCACGCTCTTCCTTGGCGGCCTGCTTGGCAGCGCGCTCCTCGGCGGCCTTGGCAGCAGCCTCGGCAGCAGCGGCCTGCTTGGCAGCCTTCTCTGCAGCCTTGCGCTCCTTGAGCTGATCGGCAGCTGAGCCGAACTTGTTGGAGAAGCGCTGGACGCGTCCGCCGGTGTCAACGAACTTCTGCTGGCCCGTGAAGAACGGGTGGCACTCGTTGCACAAGTCAACGACGAGCTCGGACTTGGTCGAATGGGTCTTGAAGGTGTTGCCGCAGCTGCAGCGCACCGTGCACTCGACGTAATCGGGATGGATATCGGGTTTCATTGTTGCTCCTTCTACGTGCCTTAGTTTCCGACCAAGGCTTGAAACAGTCCAAAGTATGATACCAGCATCATCGGTGCTAATCCAGCCCCTTTTTCATCCCGCCGCTTCGGTTCCCACAGCGTCTCCAAGGCACGACGATTCGCCCCGAAAAACGCCCCGGCTCACGGAGAGCCGGGGCGTCACGTCAAGGCATCGTATACGGGCGCGCCGCTACAGGCTTTGTGCCGCCTTGGATGCCTTGCGAGCTGACTTGATGAGGAACTCGCGATTGGTCTCGGTCGCCTTGAGCGACGAGACGAGCATCTTCATCGCACGCTCGGTGTTGTTCATGTTCGCGAGCAGGCTACGCACGCCCCAGATGAGCGGCGCCTCCTGCGGGTCGATGAGCAATTCCTCCTTGCGCGTGCCGGACGTGACCGGGTCGATGGCGGGGAATATGCGCTTGTCCGCCAAGGCGCGATCAAGCTTGAGCTCCATGTTGCCCGTGCCCTTGAACTCCTCGAATATGACCTCGTCCATCTTCGAGCCCGTGTCCACCAAGGCGGTGCCCAAGATGGTGAGTGATCCGCCGTCCTCGATGTTGCGGGCCGCGCCGAGGAACTTCTTGGGCGGATACAGCGCCGTCGAATCGACACCACCGGACAGGATACGACCGGAAGCCGGCTGACCGAGGTTATATGCACGAGCCAGGCGTGTGATGGAGTCAAGCAGGATGACGACGTCCTGACCGTTCTCGACAAGGCGCTTGGCGCGCTCGATGACGAGCTCGGCCACGGCGATGTGATTCTCACAGGGCATGTCGAAGGTCGAGGAAATGACCTCGCCGTTGATGCTGCGCTCCATGTCGGTGACTTCCTCGGGGCGCTCGTCGACGAGCAGGCACATGAGGTGCACCTCGGGATTGTTGGCGCTGATGGCAGCTGCGATATCCTTGAGGACGGTCGTCTTGCCGGCCTTGGGCGGCGAGACGATGAGGCCACGCTGGCCCTTGCCGATGGGGGCGACCAGGTCGATGGAGCGTGCGGTGAGCGTGTCTTTGCCATGCTCCATGAAGAGGCGCTCGTCAGGGTAGACGGGCGTGAGGTTCGCGAACTTCACGCGATGCGTGGGGCCCTCGAACGGCTCGTCGTTGAGCGTGACAATCGTGTTGAGTGCCGGGTACTTCTCGTTCTCACGCGGCGGACGCACGCGACCAGTGATGTAGTCGCCCTTGCGCAGACCCTGGCGCCGCACGGTGCTCACGCCGACGTAGACATCGTGCTCGCCGGGCAGATAGCCGTTGGTGCGAATGAAGCCGTAGCCATCGGGCAGCAAGTCGAGTATGCCCTCGACCATGACGAAGCCTTCGGCCTGGAGTAGCGCGTCGTAGACCGCGGATACAAGGTCGTCGCGCTCGCCGTACTCGCTCGCGTCAACGCCGAGCTCGATGGCCTTAGCGGTGAGCGCCTCGTCGTCGAGCACCGCGAGCTCGTCGCGCGTGGCGGAGGGCACGATCTCCTTGCGCTGGTGATTGTTGCGGTTGCGACGGTTGCGACGGTTGCGACGCTTGCCCTCGCGTTGCTCGCCGGACTCGCCCTCCTCGCCACCTTCCGCGGACGCCGTAGTCTCGGTTGCACCCGACTCGGCGCTCAAGGCGTCGACCGGCGTGGCATCTTCGGTCGCGACCTGCTCCTTGTCCGATTCGCTGGAAGCAGCCTCACCCGGAGCTGCGGCGGCTTCGGTTGTCTGCTCGGCATCTGCGGGCTTCTCGGCCTCATCGGCCTTCTTGCTGGTCCTGCGCTTGCGCGTCGGTTTCTTCTCGGCCGCAGCCTCGCCTGCGTCATCTGCGGACGGAAGCTCGGGCACGTCGACGAGCGAGAGTTGCTCCTCGGCGACGGCCTCTACCGCCTCGGCTTCTTCGGCTTTCTTCGCGGCGGTCTTGCGCGTCGTGGTCTTCTTCTTGGCGGGAGCCTTCTTGGTGGTCGCGCTCTTGGATGCAGCGCTCTTGGTGATGGCCTTCTTGGCCGCCGGCTTGCGCGTGGTCTTCTTCGCCGCGGGCTTCTCCTCGGTAGCCTCGGCGACTACGGTCTCATCACTCATGCGTTCTCAACCTTTTCCCAGTCGGCCTTGAACTTTTCGAGACCCTGCTCGGTAAGCGGGTGGTATATGCACTTCTTCATCGCCCCGTAGGGAACGGTGGCGATATCGGCCCCCATGAGAGCAGCCTGCGTCACATGATTGGCAGAGCGAATGGAGGCGGCGATGATCTCGACCGGATGGCCGAAGTCGTAGTTCTGGATTGCCGTGACGATGTCGCCAAGCTGGTCGAGGCCATCCTCGGCGATGTCATCGAAGCGGCCGACGAAGGGACTGATGTAGCGAGCACCCGCCTGCGCGGCGAGAAGTGCCTGCGGCACGGTGAACACGAGTGTCATGTTCACGTCGATGCCCTCTTCGGAAAGCGCGCGCGTCGCGGCAAGGCCCTCGACGCAAACCGGAATCTTGACGACCATGTTGTCAGCAAGCGCGGCAAGAGTACGGCCTTGCTCGATCATGCCGTCGCGATCCTCGGCGGTGACTTCACCGCTCACGGGACCATCGACCAAATTGCAGATCTTGACGAGATGACCCTCGAAGTCCTCGAGCTTGCCGCCCGTACGGGCATAGAGACTCGGATTGGTCGTGACACCGGCAAGGGCACCCCACGATGCCACCTCTTCGATTTCTGACAGGTCAGCGGTATCCAGGAAAAACTTCACTATCGCTCCTTCATGCATTGATTGTCATCTCCGTTTGAGAATCTGAGCAAGGGCATGCTAAAACAGAATGTCAAACGGGGATTGACTGTGAAAAGGAAAGTCGAGACGCTCGCCGCGCCTCTTGACTTGTGCCACTATAGCATGACCTGAAAACCGCTACAATACACCTGTTCATATACCCCGATGCAATCAGCCCGTGCGCGAACCGCACGTGCCAATGGGAGAGATACATGTCCATACCCCGTTTCTTCATGGAGGGCGAACTGCCCGAAGGCGATATCGTCGCCCTTCCCTTCTCCGACAAGGAGCTCCACCATCTCGCCGTGCGCCGCATCAAGGAAGGCGAGCACATCGCCGCTGTCGCCGCCGGCGGCAAGTGCTGGGAAGTCGAGACCGTCACGATTGACGAATACGAGGTCACGGGCCGCTGCATCCGGGAAATGCCGCTTGAGAAGCTCCCCGACCTCACGCTCGTGCAGGGCATCTCGAAGGGCGACCGCATGGGGCAGACCATCCGCCAGACGACGGAGCTTGGCATCGGGCGCATCATCCCGTTCCTCTCCGCACGCACGGTCGTTCGCCTCGCAGTCGACGAGCGCGGCCTCAAGGGCTCGCGCTGGCGCCGCATCGCGCTCTCGGCCGCCAAGCAATCTGGCCGCAACATCCTCCCCATCGTCGATGACCCGACGGGCCTCGAGGATATCTGCCGCGAACTCGCGGAGTACGACCGCGTCGTCATCGCCTGGGAGGAAGCCGACAAGCATGCCGACGGCACGCCGCTTTCCGTCGGTGACGCGCTCGAGGGTTGCGACATCGATAGCCACGTCGCGCTCGTCATCGGTCCCGAGGGCGGTCTGACGGCCGAGGAAGTCGAGGCGATCAAATCGCTCGGCAGCTTCGTGAAGATCGTCTCGCTCGGCGAACTCATCTTGCGCACCGAGACCGCCGGTACCGTCGCGACGGCCCTGTGCATGTACACGCTGGGCGGCCTCGGCAACCACCGCTAGGCACGAGACAGTTCATCACAGCAGAAACGCGAGGAGTTTCCCATTCCGCGCTTTCATATCCATACACATGGCTGCAAGGTCAACCTGGCTGAATCCGAGACCATCGCCGCCACATTGCTTGCCGCCGGCTGGAAACGAGCCGCAAACGCAGCCGATTGCGATGTTGCCATCCTCAACACCTGCACGGTCACGGGTGAGACCGACGCGAAGAACCGCAAGACACTCCGCACGTTGCTGAAAGCTGGCGAGGCCGCAATCATCTTGACCGGATGTGCGGTAAACATCGATACCGAGCGCTATGCCGACATCGATTCCCGCATCATCTGCGAACACGACAAGGAGAAGGTCCCCGCACTCGCGATGCGTCTCGCTCGCGACATGAGCGCGGCTCGGACCGATGTACTCGATTCGATAGCGCTACGGGGAACCAATACGAGCTTCAGGACGCGTGTCGACCTCAAGATTCAAGACGGATGCGACAACGCCTGCAGCTACTGCATCGTCCACGTTGCCCGTGGGCCAGCGCACTCCGTGCCAGCCGCTACCGTGCTCTCGCATGCGCAAGCGCTTGCCGATACGGGTACGCGCGAACTCGTGCTCGTCGGCATCGACTTGGCCGCTTACCGGGACGGCGCTATCGATCTCGCCCGGCTCGTGACGCTCTTGCAAGAGAAGACGGATATCGGGCGCGTGCGCATCTCTTCGGTGGAGCCGCAGAGCGTCACGCCCTCCCTTGTCGACGCGCTCGCACGCTCGGAGGGGCGCCTCTGTCGTCACCTGCACCTTTGCCTGCAATCGGGATCGAGTAAAGTACTACGCGAGATGAATCGCCATTACAACGCCGACGAATTTGTCGCTCTCGTCGACCGCCTGCGCACAGCTGTCGCGCATCTGGCGCTGTCAACCGACATTATCGTCGGCTTTCCCGGCGAAAGCGATGAAGATTTCGCACGAACCTGCGAGCTCGTCGAGCATTGCGGCTTCATGCGCTTGCACGTATTTCGCTACTCGAAGCGCCCGGGCACACCCGCCGCCGAGCGCAGCGACCAGATCGATCCGCGAATCAAGGCGCACCGCTCGCAGACCCTCATCGAGCTCGGGCGTCGCCTTGCGCTTTCCGACATGGAGCGACGTCTCGGAACCATTGAAGAGGTCGTCATCGAGCGTCCGGGCATTGGCACGAGCGAGTCCTATCATACGGTCGCATGCGATGCGGCGCTTCCCGTCGGGGCGCTCGTCGAGGTCGAGTTCAACGATATCGATACAGACACCATGCGTCTCATTGGTCGCTAGGGCGATTCGCTTGCCTCGCCGTGCACGTTTTATTCGTTTTCCTAGGACCAAGAACCGTTCCGTGCACGTTTTATTCGTTTTCCTAGGACCGAGAACCGTTCCGTGCACGTTTTATTCGTTTTCCTAGCCTCGAAAAGACCCAGATCCTAGGAAAACGGAAATAACCTGCACGGGCATCAACCCGTGGCTAGGAAAACGTAAAATATCCGCGCCCAATGCGCCTTGCAAACGCAAGAGGGGGTCGCCAGATGACGACCCCCTCTCGTGTGTGGAAATCACTCGCGGTGTTACTTGGTTTGCTCGAGGAGAACCTCGTTCCACTTGACCTCGTCTTCGATGAACGCACGATTAGGATCGTCATCCTTAAGGTCGGCCATCTTCTCCTTGAGGTCGTCAATATGGACCTTGATGGCAGTCTCGTCAAGCTCTTGCAAGGCGGCCGCATGATCGGCGAGTACGATGACGCGGTCTCCCTCGATTTGCGCATACCCCCCGGCCACAATGTAGCGTACCGGCTCCTGGCCCTCTGACTCGGTTACACGCACGGTACCCGACTTGAGCGTGGTCACCACGGGCTCGTGCTTGGCAAAGATGCCCATCTCGCCTTCGGAAGCGGGAATGACCACGAAGTGGGCCTCGTCAGAGTACAGCTTGCTTTCGGGAGTGACGATTTCACATTGCAGCATGGTTGGCTAGCGACCTTTCTCTAAACGAGTTCCTTGGCGGCCTCGAGAACTTCCTCGATGTCGCCCTTGTTGCGGAACGCCTGCTCGGGAACGTCGTCCATCTCGCCGTCAATGATCATCTTGAACGAGCGAACTGTATCCTCGACCTTGACGTACTTGCCGTCGATGCCGGTGAACTGCTTGGCGACGTGGAACGGCTGGCCCAGGAACTGCTGCACCTTGCGGGCACGGGCGACGACGAGCTTCTGCTCCTCGGAGAGCTCGTCCATACCCAGAATGGCGATGATATCCTGGAGGTCGGAGTAGGCCTGGAGAATCTCCTGGATCTGCACGGCGACACGGTAGTGCTCATCGCCCACGACAGAGGGATCGAGGGCGCGGCTCGTGGAGGCCAGCGGGTCGACGGCCGGGTAAATGCCGAGCTCGGCGATAGAGCGCGACAGAACCGTGGTGGCGTCGAGGTGGATGAACGCGGTGGCGGGAGCCGGGTCGGTGAGGTCGTCTGCGGGGACGTAGACGGCCTGGACGGAGGTGATGGCGCCCGTCGCGGTCGAGGTGATGCGCTCCTGCAGGTCGCCCATCTCGGTGGCCAGCGTGGGCTGGTAACCGACTGCGGACGGCATGCGGCCCAGAAGTGCGGAGACCTCGGAACCGGCCTGGGTGAAGCGGAAGATGTTATCGATGAACAGGAGGACGTCTTGGCCCTGGTCGCGGAAGTACTCGGCGACCGTCAGACCGGCCAGACCGACGCGCAGACGCGCTCCGGGAGGCTCGTTCATCTGACCATACACGAGGCAGGTCTTGTTGATGACGCCCGACTCGCTCATCTCGAGGTAGAGGTCCGTGCCCTCACGGGTACGCTCACCGACGCCCGTGAACACGGAGGTACCGTTGTGCTCCTGGGCGAGGTTGTTGATGAGCTCCATGATGAGAACGGTCTTGCCGACGCCGGCGCCGCCGAACAGGCCCGTTTTGCCACCACGAATGTAGGGCTCGAGAAGGTCGATGACCTTGATGCCGGTCTCGAAGGTCTCGGTCTTGGTGGTGAGCTCGTCGAAGGCGGGTGCCGGACGGTGAATCGGATAGGTCTGCTCGATCTTGGGCATCGGCTTGCCATCGACCGGCTGGCCGATGACGTTCCAGATGCGACCGAGGGTCTCGTCGCCGACAGGCATCTGGATGGGAGCACCGGTGTCAACGACCTCGGTGCCGCGCTGAAGGCCGTCCGTGCTGGTCATGGCGACCGTACGGACCATATTGCCCTCCAGGTGCATCTGGACCTCGAGCACGGTCGAAATGTGACCGACTGGAGTGTCAGCATCCACCGTGAGCGCGTTGTAGATCGCAGGGATGGAATCAGCCGCAAACTCGCAGTCTACGACAGCACCAACGATGCGAACGATGCGTCCAACGTTCTTCATAGTTGTGTCCTTATCTTACTCGTCATTCTCTATTCCTCCAAAGCGGCCGCACCGCCGACGATCTCGGTGATCTCGGTGGTGATGGCGCCCTGGCGTACGCGGTTGTACAGACGATCCAGCGTTTCGATCATCTCGGTCGCGTTGTCGGTCGCGGACTTCATCGCCTTGCGGCGAGCGCCCTGCTCGGCAGCGGCTGAATCGATGAGCGCGTGATAGACCACCGTCTCGACATAAGCCGGGAGCAGGCGGTCAAGAACCTCTTCCGACGAAGGCTCGAAACTCGTGCCGGCGGCGAGGGAAGACTCCCCCTCCTCGTCACTTGCCTTGAGCGCATCGGCCTGGACGGGCAGGATGACCTCTTCGCGCAAATCCTGATCGGCGGCGTTGCGGGCATGGTTGTAGAACACCTTCACCTCGTCAACGGCGTGGTCGAGGAAGCTGCTGCGAACGTACGAGGAAATCTCGCGCGCCTCCTGTATCGTGGGGTCGGCGGACATGTCGCGGAAGACCATGAGCGGCTCAAGCCTGCGGTAGTGGAAGTAGCTCGCGCCCTTCTTGCCGCAGACGATGACGTCGGTCTTGATGCCGGCAGCGGTGTTCTCAGCACGGTACTTGTCTACCATGCGAAACACGTTGCTGTTGAATCCACCAGCCAGGCCACGGTCCGAGACCACGACGATGGCGATTGCCGTCTTCTTCTGCTCGTGCTCTTCCAGCAGCGGATGCTCCACGCCAATGGAGTGGGCAGCTACAGCCGAAAGCGTCTTGACCATGGCCTCGGAATACGGGGTAGCGGCGGCGATGCGCTCAGTCGCATGGCGGATCTTGGCAGTCGCGACCATTTCCATGGTGCGCGTGATCTGCTTCGTGCTCTCGACGGAGAGCTTGCGCCTCTTGATATCGCGTTGACTGGGCATGCGCTAACCTCTATTTCTTCGCAATGATGAAGCTCTGCTTGAAGGTCGTGATGGCCTCGAGGAGCTCCTCTTTGATCTGGTCGGTCAGCTGCTTCTCGGTCGCGATCTTCTCCTTGAGGTCCTTGCGAACCGTGTGCATGTACTGCACGAGGTCATCGCGGAAGCGAAGCGTGTCGGAGACGGGCATGCCATCGAGGAATCCCTGGTCGCCGGCAAAGATGGCGACAACCTGATCCTCGACGTCCATGGCGGCAAAGCGGCCCTGCTTGAGGAGCTCGGTCATGCGAGCGCCACGGGAGAGCTGCTGCTGGGTCGCCTTGTCGAGGTCGCTGCCAAACTGCGAGAACGCCTGCAGCTCGCGATAGGCGGCCAAGTCGAGGCGCAGCGTACCGGCAACCTGCTTCATGGCCTTGATCTGCGCGGAACCACCGACTCGGGAAACCGAGATGCCGACGTTGACTGCCGGGCGCTGGCCCTGGAAGAAAAGGTCGGACTGCAGGAAGATCTGGCCGTCGGTGATGGAGATGACGTTGGTCGGAATGTAAGCCGAGACGTCACCGCCCTGGGTCTCGATGATGGGCAGCGCCGTAAGCGAACCGGCACCGTTCTTGTCATTGAGCTTGACGGCGCGCTCCAGCAGACGGGAGTGTAGGTAGAAGACGTCACCAGGATAGGCCTCGCGTCCCGGCGGACGACGCAGCGTCAGCGACATCTGGCGATAGGCGACGGCCTGCTTGGAGAGGTCGTCGTAGACGCAGAGCACGTGGCCACCGGGATTGGTGACGCTTGCCGGCTGGCCGTCGGCGCCGTTGTAGATGAAGTACTCGCCCATTGCGCATCCGGCCATGGGGGCGATGTATTGCAGCGGTGCTGACGTGGATGCGGGCGCGGACACGACGATCGTGTAATCCATGGCGCCGTGGCTCTCGAGGGCCTCGACCACGGTAGCGACCGTGGAGGCCTTCTGGCCGATGGCGACATAGATGCAGATCATGTTCTTGCCCTTTTGGTTGATGATCGTGTCGATGCCGATGGCGGTCTTGCCCGTCTGGCGGTCGCCGATGATCAACTCACGCTGGCCACGTCCGATGGGGATCATCGCGTCGATGGCGATGAGGCCCGTCTGGACGGGCTCGTGAACAGGTTGGCGCTCGATGACGCCCGGAGCACGAAACTCGACGGGGCGGTATCCCTCGGCCTCGATGGGGCCCTTGCCGTCCAGCGGGATGCCGAGCGGATTGACGACACGGCCGAGCAATGCCTTGCCGCAGGGAACTTCGACGACGCGGCCCGTCGTGTGAACCTCGTCGTTCTCCTTGATAAGGGTGTAGTCGCCGAGGAGAACGGCGCCCACTTCGTCTTCTTCAAGGTTTTGGGCGAGACCATAGACAGTCGTGCCGTCATGGGCGACGAACTCGAGGAGCTCGCCGGCCATTGCACTCTTCAGACCGTCGACGCGCGCGATGCCGTCGCCGATCTGGATGACATGACCAAACTCACGAGTCTCGACGTTGGTCTGCAGTGAAGCAAGCTTCTCACGCAGAATCTGATCGATGTCGCTCGCGGTGATTTCCGCCATTTACCTTTCACCTCCAGTCCATACTGAAGAGAGCTCGGCACGAACCCTTTCGATTCGCGTAGCGGTGCAACAATCGACACGCCTACCATTTGCTCTCACGTTCGTGCCGCCAAGCAGCCAGGCATCGACATGCTCGCGCAGGACGATCTCCTTGCCGAATTGGGCGGCAAACTTACTCTTAAACTTCTCTCGCAGCTCGTCGTCGAGCGGAATGACGGTGGCGACGTCGAGGATGATGACGTCGTACTTGTCCTGGACCATCTGGTCATAGCACTCCGCGACCCTCGGGAGCAGCGGAATGTCCTGACGCTCGGCCATCACGATGACGAACTTGATCATGTCGACGGAAAACTCCTTGAAGACCTCATGGATTACCGTCGCACGCGTATTCTCGTCGATGGAGTCGTTCGCGAGCACGTCCCTGAGACCAGGGTGCATGCGCACGACCTTCTTCATCTCCTCGAGCTGAGCCGAAATCGAGTACACGCTATCGGTGGACTCGCCCAGTTCGAGCAGGACCTCGGCATATGCCTCGATTTCCTTCTTGATGAGCAGGCGATTCCTAGGCATTGAGCGTACCTATCTCTTCGAGGCTCTTCTCGATGAGCCTACGATGATCCGCATCCGTGAAGTCCTCCTGCACGACGCGGGTCATGGCGGCACATGCGATATCGGCGACAGACGCCTGGAGCTCGGCGATGGCGGCATTCTTCTCCGCCTGCATTGCCTCGCGCGCCTTGACGATGATCTTCTCGGCCTCCTCCTGGGCCTTGGCGGTGGTCGCGGCGCGCTGCGCCTCGGCCTGCTGCTTGGCCTCGGAGATGATCGTGGCCGCCTCCTGGCGAGCCTCGATCAGCTTGTCCTGGTACTCGGCGAGCACGCGCTCGGACTCGATGCGTGCTTGCTCGGACTTCTCGAGGGCCTCGCGGATGGTCGTCTCGCGTTTCACGAGCATGCCGTCAAACAGGGGCCACCCGAACTTCGCGAGGACGATCCAAAGGATGATGAAGGCGACGAGCATGGGGATGAATTCGTTCATCTTGGGCAGGATCGCGTCGATGCCCCCCTCAGAAGCGAATGCATATGCAGGGCAAGCCAGTGCAAAGGCCGCCGCGAACACAACGGCGCTGCTGATCCTTGCTGCCTTATTCTTGCATTTCAACTTCGCTTGCCTCCTATTCTTAAAATCAGAATCTCTCATGTACAAGACGATTAACCGATGAAGAACAGGACCAAGCCAAGCAGTGCCAACGCCTCGGACATGGCGGCGCCGATGAAGAAGTAGCCCATGAGCTGACCCTTCATCTCGGGCTGGCGGGCAGCAGAGACGCAAAGACCGTAGGTGGCGATACCGATGCCGATACCAGGGCCAATGGCCGCCAGGCCGTAACCGACGACCTTCAGTGCTGCGAGTACAAGCGTGATTTCCACAACTTCCTCCTTTTTCCTACCCCATTCCTCTTATGGGGCATCTGACAAATATGCTCAGCCGGAAAGGCAACCGGCTGTGACACCAATAGAAACGCCACATGCGCTGCGGCGGGCGGACGCGTCTCGCGTCAGGTCCATCCTAGTGCGGATGGGTGGCCATGTTGATGTACGACGCCGACAATATGGCGAACACGAAGGCCTGGATGAAGGCGACCAGGCACTCGAGCGCGTACATCACGACGAGAAGCAGGAACCATGCCACCGACGGCAGGCCCGCGATGAGGTCGATGGAGCCGCTGAACAGCGCAACCTGCAGGAAGCACGTGGTCGCGATACCGAACACCGCGAGGACCATGTGGCCCGCGAGCATGTTGCCGTAAAGACGAACGGCCAGCGTGAGAATGCGGATGACCATGGAGAAGAACTCAAGGAACCAGATGACCGGAACCATGGGACCGGGAACGCCGCTCGGGCACAGCGACTTGAAGTACCCGCCTGCTCCCAGGGTCTTGAAACCGTAGAAGTTGAAGTAGACGAACGATATGGTCGCAAGCGCCCAGGTGCACGAAATGGAACCCGTCGACGTCTTGAAGCCCGGAACGAGACCGAGCATGTTGCAAATGAGAATGAAGAAGAACAAAGTCGCCAGGAACGGGACGTGCTTCTTGAAACCATGCCCGATGACGTCTTCCGCGACGTTGCGATTAACGAACTCGTAGCCGTATTCGACCATATTGTAGAACTTGTTGGTCGGAATGAGCTGCAGCTTCCTGGCAGCTATGAGGATCACCAGCAACGCGACGAAAAAGGCGATGAACAGCCAGATGTCGTACTGCGTGATGTTCCAGCCTCCGATGCTGAATACGGTCTGGGGCTCAAAATGCGCGGACAGGCCTTGGGCCTCTCCTACAAATGCGCCTAGAGCGTCTCCCACCTTACTCCCCCTTCACTCGGGTCTCGTTCTTGTCACCACCGCGCTTGAAGACGTAATTCCTCTTCAAGACGAAGGCAATCGTTGCGCCGAGGAACACAACCGCCTCCGCGATGGCGAAGCCGACCAGTCCATCTCGCGCCGTCATCGCACAAATGATGAGTCCAACCACCAAGATGATCAGCGAGACGAAGACACCTCCCAGCCCGAAGAGGCCGAAAGTCAATGTGTTCGTCGACGGGTGCTTGCGTGCCAATCTAAAAGCGAGAAACAGCGGGACGAAACCCAGAAGTCCCGTAAGGGCTCCGAAAAGTATGGGCATCGAACACGTTCCTCCCCGATAAACCGGCGACTCGGCATCAAGCACACCAATATGGGATTGTAGCAAAAGGCATTGGCAATCTTGCAAAGCGAAATTGTTTTTGTGTTTTATTCCGTGAACGGTGAAGCGTCCTTTGACGAGTACATTTACAAGCTCCTGAGCGGGGATTTCTATGCCTCGAAGCGGCGCACGATGATGCCGGACTCCTCCAGGAGCTCACGTGCGAGATTGTCCGGATACCCTTCCGCATAGACGATTTCGGCTATGCCCGCGTTGATGAGCATCTTGGTGCATTGCGTGCAGGGCTGCGTGGTGCAGTACAGGACGGAACCCTCGATGGACACACCGTAGCGCGCCGCCTGGATGATGGCGTTTTGCTCGGCATGGATACCGCGGCACAGCTCATGCTGCTGTCCGGAGGGAATGCCGAGCTTCTCGCGCAAGCAGCCGATGTCGAGACAATGTGCAAGACCCGAAGGTCCTCCGTTGTATCCGCTGGCGATGATGCGCTTGTCATGCACGAGTATGGCGCCCACGGCACGGCGCAGGCAGGTCGAGCGCGTGGCGACGCGCCTCGTGATGTCCATGAAATACTCGTCCCAGCTCGGACGTGTGTCGGCCATGACGTCTCCTCTCCCGCGCTTTGCGCGCTAGGCGATTTCGGGATACAGCGGATGAGCCTCGAGCATGTCATGCACCTCGCCCGCCACGCGATCAAGCACGGCCTGGTTATCGCGGTTGAAAATGACCTGGGCGATGAAGCCACCGATGGCGCGGGCCTCGTCGGCATCAAAGCCACGCGAGGTAATCGTCGCGCTTCCCACGCGCACGCCGCTCGTGATCGAGGAAGGCAGCGGATCGTTGGGAATGGCGTTCTTGTTGGTTGTGATGCCGAGTGGCTCGAGCAGCTCCTCGGCTTCCTTGCCGGTGATGCCCGCGGGCGTGAGGTCGACGAGGCACAGGTGATTGTCGGTACCGCCGGAAACGAGGCGCAGGCCGCCCTCGACCAAGCCCTCGCCCAAGGCGGCGGCGTTTTCGACGACGGCATGGACGTACTCGGAGAACGACGGTTGCGCCGCCTCGCCAAAGGCGACGGCCTTGGCGGCGATGACGTGCATGAGCGGACCGCCCTGCCATCCGGGGAACACGGCCTTGTTGTACTTGTCGTAAATCTCCTCGTTGTTCGTGACCATGAAGCCGCCACGCGGGCCACGCAGGGTCTTGTGCGAGGTCGAGGTAACGATGTCGGCATGAGGTACCGGCGAAGGATGAGCGCCGCCAGCGACAAGGCCGGCGATGTGCGCCATGTCGACCATGAGATAGGCACCCACCTCGTGGGCGATATCGGCAAAGGCCTCGAAGTCGATGATGCGCGGATAGGCCGAGGCGCCCGCGACGATGAGATCGGGCTTGACCTCCTGGGCAATGGCACGGACCTCGTCCATGTCGATGCGCTCGGTCTCGGGATTCAGACCATAGGAATGGGCATCGTAGAACCGACCCGAAAGCGAGAACTTGGCACCGTGCGAAAGATGGCCGCCAGCCGGAAGCGACATGCCCAGAATGATGGCACCCGGATCGAGGAGCGCAAAATAGGCTGCCGAGTTAGCGCAGACACCCGAATGCGGCTGCACGTTGGCGTACCTGGCCCCAAACACCTCGCAGGCACGATTGCGCGCGATCGTCTCGATGGTGTCGACGTTGGCGCAACCACCGTAATAACGCTTGCCGGGATAACCTTCGGCGTACTTGTTGGTGAGAATCGTGCCCATCGTCTCGATGACCGGCAACGAGGGAATGTTCTCGGATGCGATCAACTCGAGCGTGTTGCGCTGGCGCGTCAGCTCGTCATTGATGGCGGCGGAAATCTCGGGGTCTGCCTGGGCAAGTAGCTCGTTGTTCATGGGCGAGGCTCTCCTACTCTGCGTCTTCGATGGTCATGATCTTCTCGACCCTACGGGCATGCCTGCCACCCGCGAAGTCGGTGCCGAGGAACGTCTCGACAATCTGCTTGTTGTCCTCGAGGGAAGTGAAGCGTCCCGAAAGCGTCGCGATGTTGGCATTGTTATGCTCACGTGCAAGCTTGGCGAACTCGGGCGAAGTGAGGTTTGCGGCGCGGATGCCGGCGACCTTGTTAGCTGCGATCATCATGCCGATACCGGTGCCGCACACGAGAATGCCGTAGTCGTCATCGCCTTGCGCGACGGCACGTGCCGCACGCTCGGCGTAATCGGGATAGTCGACGCTTTCCTCGCTGTCGCAACCGAAGTCGTCGACCGTGAAGCCCAAGCCCTCGAGCCACGGCTTGAGATCCTCCTTCTGCTCGAAGCCGCCGTGATCCGATGCCAACGCGATACGTAGTCGTGTCATAGCTGACCCTCTCGTCTTCATGTACGAATCAATCCAATGCAGCATGTACATTGGCAAAACAATATATACCCCAGCAGATAGGGATCGCAGATGCGGGCATCTTGAGCAGGTGAGCGATTCATGCGAAGCGGGCGCGAGGACTGTCTGAGCACGCGGTCTTTGCGTGCGAGTTCCGCAGCGGCTTCGCAATGAATCGCGAATCGGGTGCGAAAGCAAGTCCGCATCTGCGATCCCTATCTGCCACTTTACTCGTGGCTCGTTAGTGTAGCACCGAAGGCAGCCACATCGAGCAGGACTTGCTCGGGTATCGGCCCTTCACGCAGTATCTTCGGATAAGAGCCCGTGCAGTCCACGATCGTTGACGCGCGACCATCACGGCACGCCTCGGGCAGAAGCTCGCCACCGGGAAGCGCGCGCATCGGGATGGGAACGTCTGCCAGGCACGTGGGCGCGGGTTCGCCGTGGACGTTCGCACTCGTGCAGGCAAGCGGACCATCGAGCTCGTGGAGAAGGACGAGCAGGTCGGCATCGTCGGGACAGCGCAGGGCGACCGTCCCGTCTGCCGCGACGTCACCCAACTCGCATGCTGCCTTCGAGGCAGGCAACACGAGGGTGAGCGCGCCAGGCCAGAACATCTGGGCCAGACGACGGGCGTAGGCAGGAGCGACGGACGCAAGTACGTCAAGCGCGCCGGCATCATGCACGAGCCAGGGAAGCACCTGATCGGCGGGACGCTCCTTGAGCTCGAAGATGCTCGCGTATCCCGTAGAACCGGGAAGAGCCGCGAGGCCATAGACAGTATCGGTCGCGACGATGACGAGCTGCCCGTCACGCAATGTCTGGGAAAGCAGCGAGGATATCATCGGCATGCCGCCTCGAGCATGGAGCGTGCATGGTCGAGCGCACGCTCGTCATCGTCACCCGAAAGCATGCGGGCAATCTCCGCCACGCGTGCCTCACCCGTGACAGGCTCGACGCTGGTGTGCGGTAATGCGTCTGCAAGGGATTGCTTGCTCACCACGTAATGCTCGTCGGCAAGGGCAGCGACCTGGGCCAAGTGTGTGACGACGATGACCTGGGCACCCTTGGCGAGCGTGGCGAGACGCCGGGCAACCGCATTACCCGTGGCGCCGCCGATGCCAGAATCGACCTCATCGAAGACGATGGTGGAGCGCGTGATGCCGGAATCGGAAGAGTCGTAGTGCAGACATTCGAGCGCAAGCAGGATGCGCGAAAGCTCGCCACCACTGGCGATGCGGCGCAGCGGACGTGACTTTGACGTGGGCGCGGGCTGATAGAGCAGTTCGATCTGCTCGGAACCGGATTCGCCCCAGCGTTCGAATGCAAGCTCGTCAAACGAGAACTCGAAGCGCGCGCCTTCCATCGCAAGCTCGGCAACGGCATGGCCAAGCTGCTCACAGAACGTTCGGGCGGCATCGTGACGTGCAGCCGAAAGCGCGACAGCAGCTTGACGATACGCGTCTTCTGCCTGCACAACGCGAGCGCGGGTTTCCTCCATGCGCTGCGGAGAGTCTTGGGCGGATTCGATTGCGCGCCTGGCGGTCTGCCAAGTCGCGAAGACCTGCTCCATACCGGGCCCAAAACGCTTCATGAGGCCATTGAGCTTGTCGAGACGCTCGAGCGTCTCCTCGAGCCGAGCGGGATCGGTGTCGATGGCGTGCGCATAGGCGCTCAGATCGCGCGTGAGATCTTCGAGGTCACGCATCTGGCCATCGAGACGCACGGCAAGGCCATCGAGCTCGTCGTCGATACCCTGCTGGTGCATGAGCTCTGACGTGCCCTGAGCGATGAGGTCAAGCGCTCCCCCATCATCGTGCAACGCGGCGCATGCACGCGAGAGAGCCTGGGCAAGTTGGTCGGCATGCTGCAGACGCGGAAGCTCATCTTCGAGCTCTTCGAGCTCGCCGGGCTGAGGATTGACCTTCTCGATCTGCTCGCAGGTAAAGCGCATGAATTCGAGCTCTTGTTCGTCTTTGCCGCGTGCCTGCTCGAGCTCGTCAAGAGCGACACGTGCCTCCTGATAGGCACTGCGTGCCTGAGCATAGCGTTCCACGAGGTCGGCGTCTTGCGCCCATGCGTCGAGATAGGCGAGCTGGCGAGCTGGCTCGAGCAAGAGCACCTGCTCGTGCTGGCCATGTACCTCGATGGACGACGTGAGCGCGGCGAGCTCGCCAACCGTGGCCATCGCGCCGTCAATCGTGCAGCGGCTGCGCCCGGCAACGCTCAGACGGCGGCGCACGATATGCTCGTCATCATCGACAAGACGAGCCTCGGCAAGCGCCTCCTCGGCACCGTCGCGCACGACCGAAGCGTCTGCGCGCGCGCCGCAAATGAGCTTGAGAGCGGCGAGCAGCGCCGTCTTGCCGGCGCCCGTCTCGCCCGTAAGCACGGTGAGGCCCGGCGCAAAGGCGATCGTCGCGTCCTCGATGAGGGCGATGTTGGATACATGGAGCTCGTCAAGCATGGGGCCTCCCTACTGCCGCTCGGGCATGTCGGGGTGCGGGCCGCCGAAGAAGACGCGCGAGACATTGCGGAAGAAGGCATCGCCGCCACGTGCCAGAAGCAGATCGCGCTCGCCGCGGCGAACCTCGATCGAAGAGGGCTGGTCGACCTCGATCATGACCCCATCCACGAACACCGAGGCATCACGCGAGCGCGTCGTGTCCATGACGACCTCGAGGACATCGGAAGGCGCGAGCACGATGGCACGTGTGTTGAGCGCATGGGGTGCGACAGGAACGACAACAAGCCCAGTGTAGGCCGGAGACACGACGGGGCCACCAGCCGAAAGCGCGTAGCCCGTCGAACCCGTGGGCGTGGCCACGACAAGGCCATCTGCCTTGAGCTGGGCAATGGTGATGCCATTGATGCCATAACGGTACTCGACCACGCGGCCGCTACGACCGCGCGTGTAGGCGACCTCGTTGAGGGCAGTCATGTGCATTATCTGGCCATCGGCCTGCTCGATCGTGACGTCGGCCGTGGAACGATGCTCGAAAACCATGTCGCCAGCAAGGGCGCTCGTGATGAGCTCGACATCATCGCGATCGGGGTTACCCGCCAGAAAAGCGAGCGTGCCATAGTTGAGAGCAAGCATGGGCACCGGCGCGAAGTCAATGAGACGCGCGGCGCGCAAGAAGGTGCCATCACCGCCCATGCACACGACGAGGGCAAGCTCGTCAATGGGAACCGGCAATTCATCGGGGGCCTTTGGATCTTGTACTAGCGTGTCTATACCGGCAATGACAAGACGCGAAGCCAGGTAATGGGCAGCTGCGCCGACTTCATCCAAAGCACTCGGCACGATCAGAACCTTCACGAATCACCTTTCAGCTTGGCGTGCGCCCCGGCGACGACACGCTCGATTTCGTCGAAGCACATACTACCCTCTTGCCGCGACGTGATTCCACGAAATTTTGCCCAAAACAGAAACTCAATATTGCCTGCCGGACCCTTGACAGGCGAATACGTCAAGGCGCAAACCTCGAACCCGCGAGCGCAAACGCTCTCGAAGACGGACTGAATGCAAGACGCATGCACATGGGCATCGCACACGACGCCCCCTTCGCCCACGTCTTCCCTACGAGCCTCGAATTGCGGCTTGACGAGGGAGACGAAGCTCCCCTGCGGCTTCAGGAAACCCGCGACGTCGTCCATGACGGACGTGAGGCTGATGAACGAGAGATCGGCGACCGCCAGGTCAAAGGGCCCGTCGATGTCAGCGGCGCTCACGTTGCGAATGTTCGTGCGCTCGAAGAGGCTCACGCGCGAATCGTTTCGCAAGCCCCAGTCGAATTGTCCCACGCCCACGTCCACTGCACTCACGTGCGCCGCTCCGCGTTGCAGGAGGCAGTCGGTGAAACCACCGCTCGAGGCCCCGAGATCCACGCAGGAAAGCCCCGTGACATCAAGGTCGAAAGTGTCGAGGGCATGTTGCAACTTGAGACCGCCGCGCGACACGAAACCGCCGCGTTGCTTGCCCGACTTGAGGCGTACGGGGACATCGGACTTCACGTTCATGCCCGCGCTCGCAGCACGGTGCTCCCCCACCACGACCTCGCCGGCGATGACGCACGCCTGGGCCTCGTGGAGGTCTGCACACAAGCCACGTTGCACGAGCAGCTCGTCAAGTCGCATGTATCGCACCTATTCTCGGCAAGTCGCAATGACCTCGGCGCCGATGCTTGACGCATCTAGGCCAATCACTTCGAAGAGCTTGTCGGTCGCGCCCTGGGTCACGAAGGCATCGGGAATGCCAAAACGCCTGACCGGGCAATTTATCCCCAAATCGGAGAGCAACTCGAGCACGCCCGAACCGAAGCCACCGGTAACGACGCCGTCTTCGAGCGTGAAGACATGTCCTGTTTGCGCGGCCTCGCGCACGGCCCCCTCGTCGATGGGCTTGGCCCAGCGCATGTCCCACACGGAAAGCTCGATACCGGATTGGGCGGCCGCATCTGCGATTTGGAGCGCGACATCGACCATGCGGCCAAGCGCCAGAAGAGCACCATCAGCACCGTCTCTGCGCTTGACGGCCACACCCTCGCGCCACGGCTCGCTGGCTGCCGGGGCAATCGGCGCGCTTCCGCGCGGATAGCGAATGGCGACCGGGCCCTCGAGGTCGATGGCGCAACGCAGCGCGGCACGTAGCTCCGCGTCGTTGGAGGGTGCGAGGATGCGCATGTCGGGAATCATGCGCAGGTACACGAGGTCGAAGACGCCATGATGCGTGGGGCCATCATCGCCCACGAGACCGGCGCGGTCGAGGCAGAAGACGACATGGGCCTTCTGCAAGCCAACGTTGACGATGGCCTGGTCGATGGCGCGCTGCATGAAGGTCGAATAGATGGCGACAACGGGCTTCTTGCCAGCGAGCGCAAGCGAGCTTGCCATGCCGACGGCATGCTCCTCGGCAATGCCGACGTCAAAGAAGCGCTCGGGATAGGCCTTGGCGAAAGCCGAAAGCCCCGTGCCGCTTGCCATGGCGGCAGTGATGGCGACGATGTCAGGGTCATCAGCCGCGAGCTTGACGAGCTCGTCGGCAAAGACCTGTGTCCAGGTAGGATCATCGTTTGTCTTGGGCTTGGGCATGCCCGTGGCAATGTCGAAGGGACCCACGCCGTGAAAGACGGCGGGGTTTTGCTCAGCCGGGCCATAGCCCTTTCCCTTCACCGTTACCGCATGTACGACGACAGGACCATCAAGCTCCTTGGCATCGTGGAAGATTCCCTCGAGCGTCTGGATGTCATGACCGTCCACCGGACCGATGTAGGTAACGCCAAAGCCCTCGAGGAAGGTCGCGCCTGGCAGCACGAACTGCTTGAATGACTCCTTGGCCGCATTACCACCACGCATGAGCAGGCGTCCCAACGTGCCGCTTGCGTTGAAGGCATCCTCGACCTGGTTACGTAGGTTTGTGTACTGGCTCGACATGCGCACCTTGGCGAGATAGGCGGAAAAGCCACCGACGTTGGGCGAAATCGACATGCCGTTGTCGTTGAGCACGATCAGAAGCGGCGTGTTGGCACGTCCGATGTCATTGAGCGCCTCAAGCGCCATGCCACCGGTGAACGACGCATCGCCGATGAGCGTCGCGATGGTCGCGTCCGATCCGTCGAGGTCGCGAGCGAGCGCGAAACCGAGCGCCGTGGACAGCGAGTCAGAGGCGTGGCCGGAATCATGGGCGTCGTATTCGCTTTCGGTAATCTTGGGAAATCCGGAGATGCCATCGTAGGTGCGTAGGGTCTTGAAAACCTTGCGGCGTCCCGTGAGGAGCTTGTGCGCATAGGACTGATGACCGACGTCAAAGACGAGACGATCGCGCGGGCAATCGAGCACGCGATGCAGGGCGATGATGAGCTCGACGGCACCGAGCGATGGCGCCAGGTGGCCACCATGCAGCGAAGTCGCCGCGATCATCTCGGCACGCATCTCGAAAGCGAGGCGCTCAAGCTGCTCGTAGCTTAGGTCCTTGAGGTCCGCAGGCGAGTCAATCGTATCCAGAATCTTCTCAGTCAAATCCTGTCCGCTCTTCGACATCAGATGGTGATCTCGGGCTTCTCTTCCTGGCCGGTCTCGATTACCTCTTGCGCCTCTGCTATCTCGGATGCCGTGTAATCGGGCTTGTCGATGAGCTCGGCGCACCGATTGCCGAGCCTGATGGCCTCTTCGTACAGGTCGAGGCTCTTCTCGAGCGAGACGTCCTTGCTGCGCACCTCGGTGACGATCTCGTCGAGACGCGCCCGAACCTCGCCGAATGTTTCTGGTGAACTCTCCGCCATGTCATTACCCCACTAGCTGTCGCTACAGATCGGCTTCGTCAAGTTGCGACACGTCCTCGCCGTAGGTCTCGCTCGCAATGCACCCGAGCACGCCGTTCACGAACTTGGGGGACTCGTCGGTACCGAAAGCCTTGGCCATCTCGACGGCCTCGTTGATGGCAACGCCCGTGGGAATCTCGTCACAATAGACGATTTCGTACGTGGCGATGCGAATGATGTTGCGATCGACGATGGGCATGCGTTCAAGCGTCCAGTTCTCTGCGGTCGAAGCAATGCGCTCGTCGAGCGCGTCGATGTGCTCGACGATGCCGCTCACGAGCGTCGAGGCATACTCGACGAGGTCGACGCCAAGCAGGTCGGCATCGCTCACGCCCTGGGGACACTCGGGAACGAGCAGGAGCTCCGATACATCACCGCTCACGAGTTCTTGCAAGGGCAGGCCGGTCAGCTCACCCGTATAGAGGAGCTGCAGCGCCTCACGACGCGCAGCTGTATGCTCATGTCGAACCGAGGCCATAACGCGACCCTACTCTTCGAAGGAGAGCGCGTCGACATGCACGTCGACCGATGTCACCGTCACGCCAATCTGGGCCGCGAGCGCATCGGCGACGGCCTTGCGCACGTTTTCGGCTATCTCGACGAGGCGGTAGCCGTAGTAGGCCTGGATGGAGATGGTGACGGCAACCTGCTTGTCACCTTGCGGTTCGATACGCACACCACCTGCGGGAATGGCGTTGCCGGCATTGAACGCCGACTTGATGGTCGAGATGGCACCGGCCGTTCCCACTCCCGCGACACCGGGCACCTCGGCCGCGGCTAGCGAGATGATGGTCTCGACGACGCCGGGAGCGATGGTGATGCCGTCAATCGCGTAGCCCTGATCGATTTCCTTCACAGCTGTCCCCCATTCGTTTCGGATTCGATGAAATCCGTATAGACCATGCCTGAGTTGAAGGTCGCGTTATCGAGCACGCGACGGTGGAAGGGTATCGTCGTCGCGACGCCCTCGATGACGAACTCGTCGAGCGCGCGCTTACCGCGTGCGATGGCCTCCGCACGCGTGTCGCCCCAGACGATGAGCTTGGCCATCAGCGAGTCATAGGTGGGCGGAATCGCGTCGCCGGTACGCAGATGCGTGTCGACGCGCACGCCGGGACCACCCGGCATGTCGAAGCGCGTGATGGTACCCGGGCAGGGACGGAAGTCGTGATCTGGATCCTCGGCGTTGATGCGAAACTCGATTGCGCATGCCTTGGGCGACATCGGGGCGAGATCGGCACAGGTAATGGAATCTCCCGATGCGACGATGAGCTGCTGCTTGATGATGTCGACGCCCGTGATCTGCTCGGAAACCGGATGCTCGACCTGCACGCGCGTGTTCATCTCCATGAAGTAGAAGCTGCCATCGGTATCGAGCAGGAACTCGATGGTGCCCGCGTTGACGTAGCCGACTCCACGTACGGCCTTGAGGGCAGCCTCACCCATCGCCTGACGCGTGGCCTCGTCGATGACGGGGCAAGGCGCCTCCTCGATGAGCTTTTGGTGACGGCGCTGAATCGAGCAGTCGCGCTCGCACAGATGCATGGCGTTGCCGTGCGTGTCGGCGATGACCTGGATCTCGACATGACGCGGACGGCGGATGAGTTTCTCGAGGTAGACCTCGTCGTTTCCGAAGGCGTTGGCCGCCTCGGCGCGGGCGGCGACGAACATCCTCTCGAGTTCGTCGTCATCGTTGGCCTCGCGCATGCCCTTTCCGCCGCCGCCGGCAGATGCCTTGATGAGCACGGGATAGCCGACCTCATGGGCGAACGCACGCGCTTCCTCGACGGTATCGACGGGACCATCACTGCCGGGCACCGTGGGAACGCCCAGTTCCTTCATCGTCGCCTTGGCCGCCGCCTTGTTGCCGAGCGAATCGATGCATTCGGGCGAGGGGCCGATGAAGATGATGTCATTATCGGCGCAGGCACGGGCGAAGTCGGCGTTCTCGGAAAGGAAGCCGTAGCCCGGATGGATGGCCTGCGCCCCGGTGATCTTTGCGGCCGCGATGATGTTGGGGATGTTGAGGTACGAAAGCGCGGAAGGCGCCGGGCCAATGCAGACGCTCTCGTCTGCCATCTCGACGGCACGCGTGTCCTTATCCGCTTCTGAGTACACGACCACGGCGCGAATGCCGAGCTCGTGCGCAGCACGCACGACGCGCAGGGCGATTTCGCCGCGATTGGCGATGAGAATCTTGTCAAGCATTCGAGACCTGGGCCTTTCCTACTCGGCGGTGGGCTCGACGTAGAACATGACGGTACCGAACTCGACGGGCTCGGCGTTGCCGATGCAGACTTCGCGCACGACGCACATCTCCTCGGCGGCAATCTCGTTCATGAGCTTCATGGCCTCGACGATGCAGAGCGTATCGCCTGCGCTGACCGTCGCGCCTTCGGTCACGAAGGGGTCGGCATCGGGTGACGGAGCGGCATAGAAGGTACCGACCATCGGGGCAGTAACGGCCTTCCAGCTTGCCGGACGCGACGAGGCGGCCGCGGGAGCCGGGGTTTGCTCGGCAGGCGCGGGAGCTACCTGGGGCATGACGGGAGCCGGGGCAAAGGCCGCGGCGGGCTGCATGTTGGGGGTGCGGATGGTGACCTTGGCACCAGCCTCCTCAACGGTGATCTCTCCGACACCGGACTCCTCGACGAGCTTCACGAGGTCACGAATCTGTGCGATGTCCACGTAGTCCTCCTCCTTGGTGATACTGACGGCATTGTTCATCAGGAAATTGGTATTCTCGATCTTGCGTTGCTTCTCGAGGAACTGGCGTGCCTCGTTGGGGAACATGGCGTACATGAGGACGTCTTCCTCGCTCTTCGCCAGATCACCGAGCTCTTCGGCGAGCTCGTCATAGGTGGTGGTGACGAGCGAGCCCGGCGCGACGTCCGGCGCGAGCGGTTGCTCGTCGCCGAGCACGGCCTTCTGGATGGCCGGGTCGATCTTACCCGGGGCCTTGCCATAGTAACCGGCGATGTAGTCCTTCATCTCCTTCGAGATGACCGACCAGCGCTTGCCGGTGAGCACGTTGAAAACCGATTGCGTGCCGACGATCTGCGACATGGGCGTGACGAGCGGCGGATAGCCGACCTCGGCGCGGACACGGGGGATCTCCTTGAGCACCTCGTCCATGCGATTGGATGCCTTCTGGATCTCGAGCTGGCTCACGAGGTTGGACATCATGCCGCCGGGAACCTGATGGCTGTAGACGCGCATGTGGGAAAGCGTGGAGATACCGCGCTTGTAGCCCTTCTTGATGCGCATCTCCTCCCAGTAGTCGGCAATCTCGAAAAGCAGGTCGAGGTCAAGACCCGTATCGTACTCGGACTCCTTGAGCGCGGCGACGATCATCTCGACGGCCGGTTGCGAATTGCCGAAGGCCAGCGGCGCGGATGCGGTATCGACGATGGATGCGCCGGCCTCGGCCGCCTTGATGTAGTTGGCGGGTGCCATGCCGCCGACGTAATGGCAGTGTACGTGGACCGGCAGGCCGACTTCCTGCTTGAGAGCCTTGACCAGGCGCTCCGTGCGATACGGCGTGAGCATACCCGCCATGTCCTTGATGCAGATGGACTTGGCGCCGAGCGCCTTGAGCTCCGAGGCGTAATCGATATAGGAATCGAGCGTATGCACCGGGCTCATGGTGTAACTGATAGCACCCTCGAAATGCGCACCGCACTCGTTGAGCGCCTCGGCGCTATCGATGACATTGCGGATGTCGTTGAGCGCGTCGAAGACGCGGAAGATGTCGATGCCGTTGCGATGGGCGGCCTTGATGAAGCGATTGACGATATCGCGCGAGTAGTGATGGTAACCGATGAGATTCTGCCCGCGAGTGAGCATCTGCAAGGGCGTGTTGGGACAATGTTGCTTGATGACGCGCAGGCGATCCCAGGGGTTCTCGTCGAGGAAGCGCAGACAGGTGTCGAAGGTTGCGCCGCCCCACATCTCGATTGACCAATAGCCGACCTGGTCGAGCTTTGGCAGGATGGGGAGCATGTCACCCGTCTCCATGCGCGTCGCCCATAGCGACTGATGCGCGTCGCGCAGCGTCGTGTCCATAATGTGCAAGGGTTTCACGTATCGCCTCCTTTTCTCAAGTTGCACGGGCTCTCGCGAACCCGGAAATTAGCTATAGAGCCTTTGATTATATACGAAGCAGCAACGCTTGTGCGCACGGATGGACCGAGACGACATGGAAAGGGCACCGCCTCGACGGTCGCTTCCCGACAGCCCGCTTCGCGGTCTTTACGGCGCGCTCCCTTAAACCTCGGCTCTGTCCTTTCCATGTCGTCATCCGCGTCAAGCGCGACCAGGCCTCTTGGCATCCTACCCCAGACGCTTGGCAAGAGCCTCCCCCACGACTGGAGGAACAATGCCTTCCGTGCTGCCATGCAGCGAGGCGAGCTCCTTGGCGATGGATGATGAGACGTACATGTAATCGGGCGACGACATGACGAAGAGGGTCTCGAGCTCGGGAGCGAGACGGTAGTTGAGCATCGCCATTTGAAACTCGTACTCGAAGTCGGTCGTCGCGCGCAGCCCCTTGACGATGGCGGTGACGCCGATGGAGGTCGCGAAATCGACGAGCAAGTTCTCGAAGGGGACGACCTCGACGTTATCGAACTCGGCCGTGACCGCACGCGCGAGCCCGACGCGCTCGTCGATGGTGAAGAGCGTGCCGCCGCGTTTGTTGGTCGATGCGGCGACGCCGACGATGACCTCATCGGACATGCGGCTCGCACGACGTATGACATCCAGATGACCAAAGGTGATGGGGTCGAAGGTTCCGGGGACCAATGACTTGCGCATGTCTATTCCTCGCGATCGTGATGCTTCAGGTAGGTCACGCCGATTTTGCCATACTTCTTCTGGCCATCAATCGCAAAGCGCTCATCTGCTGCAAACTCGTCGGCCACCGCCTGCTTGTCTTGCAGCGCATGCTCGTAGACGATGACACAGCCATCGGCGATCTTGTCCTGGTTGGAAAGTTCGAGAAGAAGACCGTAAACGCGAGCGGGCTCTTCGGCGTATGGCGGGTCGAGCAATACGAGCCCGAAACGAGCCTGCGCCGCGAGGTGATCAGCGATATCGAAGGCATCACCAGTGACAATGCGCACGCGTGGAGCCTTGAGGCCGAGCGCGCCGAGGTTACGTTCGAGCACGTCACGAGCCGCACGGTCACGTTCGATGAAGGTACAGCTGCGTGCACCGCGAGACAGCGCTTCGATGCCCAGGGCGCCACTGCCCGCGAAGGCATCGAGCACGACGACATCAATCAGATCGGGCAGCCGCGAGTAGATGGAAGAGAAGATGGACTCGCGAACGCGATCGGTCGTGGGGCGTGTCGTCCTCTCGCTCGGGCTCTCGATGATGCGACTCTTGAATTCGCCTGCGACAATGCGCATGTCATGCTCCTCTGCTCGCCGTCTCGTCCAAATCTGTGAACACGCGCTCGATATCGGCGGCAAGCGCCGCATGTTCGGGCGCGTGCAAGTCGGGATCGTTTTCGAGAATCTCAAGCGCATCGGCGTGCGCGCAGGCTATGAGCTTCGCGTCATCGATGACGTTGACGAGCCTGAGCGTCTCGGCGCCATGCTGCCTGCTTCCGAGCACGTCGCCCTCATGGCGCGTGCGTAGGTCGGCCTCGGCGAGCTCGAAGCCATCCGTCGTGCTCACGAAGGCATCCATGCGTGCCTGCGTCTCGGTGTCGTCTTTACCGGGGTCTGCCACGAGAAAGACCGTGCCCGGATGCTCGCCACGGCCCACACGGCCGCGCAGCTGATGCAGCTGGGAGAGGCCGAAGCGCTCGGCATCCTCAATGAGCATCATCGTCGCGTTGGGAACGTCGACGCCCACCTCGACGACCGTCGTGGCGACGAGCACATCGATAGAGCCCTCATTGAAGGCGTTCATGATCTGCTGTTTCTCGGCGGCACTCATGCGACCGGTGAGCAAGCCCACCCGATAGCCGGTGAAGACCTCGCGTTGCAGACGGGCAGCTTCCTCCTCGGCTGCCCTGGGATCGGAAATGTCACTGCCGCTGGCAAGCGAGGCAAACAGCGAACCGTCCTCGGCGCGCTTGGCCCTACGCTCGCGCGAAAGCCCCACGAGCGGACAGATGACGTAAGCTTGCCGGCCCTGGGCAAGCGCCTGTTTCATCGCCTCGTAGGCCCTGCCGCGCGCATCGCGCGAGACGAGCTCGGAGCGCGTTGGCGTCACGTTGCCGGGACGCGTACGGATATAGCTCGTATCCAGGTCGCCGTATAGCGTGAGCGCGAGCGTGCGCGGAATGGGCGTAGCCGTCATGACGAGCAAGTCGCAGCCCGGACCCTTCATGCGCAAGGCCGCGCGTTGGTTGACACCGAAGCGATGCTGCTCGTCGATGATGACGAGCGAGAGGCGTGCAAAGCTCACGGTGGGCTCGATGAGCGCATGGGTGCCGAAGAGAACCTGCAGGCCTCCATCGGCAGCTGCCGCGAGCAAACGCTCGCGTTCTTCGGATGCCGTCGAGCCCGTGAGCGTACCCCAGCTGATGCCCGCCTCGTCGAAGAGCGGCCCGAGCTTGCTTGCGTACTGGCGCGCGAGCACCTCGGTCGGCGCCATCATGGCTGCCTGGCAACCGCTATCGGCACTGAGTGCCAGGGCGAACGCCGCGACGATCGTCTTGCCCGTGCCGACATCGCCGAGCAGCATGCGGTTCATGCAACGCGGCGCGCACATGTCACCCGTGATGTCGGCGATGGCCTGCTCCTGCTCATCGGTCAGCGTATAGGGCAACTGCGCACGCAGGCTCCCCACGCGAGGGCCGGAATCGTGCACGATGGGATTGGCGTCAAGCGTCTCGGCGCGACGCAGGCGCATCATCTCGAGCTGCAAGCGCAGGACCTCCTCGTAGGCCAGCCGCTTGCGAGCCTGGAGCATCTGCGCGTGGTTCTCGGGGAAGTGAATCTGGCGCAGCGCGGCCTTCTTGCCGATGAGTCCGTGCCTGAGCCGCAAGTCAACAGGCAGGGCGTCGGTCATATCGGCAGCCTGCTCGAGTGCGTTGGCGACGAAGCGGCGCATCCACGTCGTCGAAATGCCCTCGGTCGCGGGATGCACGGCGATCATCTGGGCAAGACGCGCGTGCGGTTGGCCCGGTTCGCCCAGGAAGGCGACGTACGGACTGCTCATGCGCTTGAAACCGTACTCGAAGCTCACCTTGCCCGAGAAGGCCACGCGCATGCCGCGTTCGAACTTGGCGGTCATCCAGGGCTGCCTGAACCAGGTGGCGATGATGACACCCGTGCCATCGAAAATCGCGACCTCGAGAATATGCAGACGTCGGCGTGGCTGTTTCTCGGTAATCTCGTCGACCGTACCCACGACGGTCACGAACTGGCCAATGGGCGCACGAGCGGCGGTCTCGATATTGGAGAGGTCGATGTAGCGACGTGGGTAGTTCTCGAGCAGGTCCCGCACCGTCATGATGCCCATCTTGGCGAGGTTCTTCGCACGCGACGGACTCACGGCACGCACCTTGCCGACATCGCAATCAAGCAGGAAATCGGAATCTCCGCGTGATGTCATCAGGCAAGCCCCAGCACCCGTTCGTCTTGCGGGATATAGGCAAAGCCGAAGCAGCCGGTCGAGACATGCGTGGTGATGACCGGACCGACCATGCGCACCCCGACCTCGAGCAGGTTGATGCCCGCCGCGATCATGGCGTCACGCAGCTCGTCAACACCGGCCATGTTGCGCGTGTGGGCAAAGCAGCACTCGAGCGGTCCGAAGCTCTCCTCGAGCTCCTTGTAACGCTGCACGAGCTTGGCGACGGCGCGCTTGGGCGACTTTGCCTTGCCGAACATCTCGACCTCCCCTTCCGGATCAACCGTGAGAAGCGGCTTGATCTTGAGCAGGGTGGCGGCAAGGCCGGTCGCCTTTCCGGTACGGCCCCCTTTGACGAGATTGCGGAGCTTGTCGAGCATGAAGCAGATACTCGTCTTGCCCTCGAGATCATGAGCGGCCTCGACGAGTTCCTCGAAGCTCAGCCCATATTCGCGCAGCTGCGCAATGCGGCGTACGAAGAGGAACTGGGCGATAGTGTTGCAATGCGTGTTGATGACCTCGACGGGAACGGGAGCGCTCTCGGCCGCCATCTGGGCGGTGTGAACGGTCCCCGACATACTCGAGGAGATGTGCAGCGAGATGATATGCGTATAACCCTCCAGGGCCAGGTCGGTGTACATCTGGGCAAACTCAAGCAAAGGGGGCATGGAAGTGCCGGGGAGCTTGTCGCAGGCGACGATGTAATCGTAGAACGCCTCGATGTTCTCGATGGTGTTGTCCTCGGGGAAATGCGTGCCGTCAGGCTCGATGACCCTGAGGTGCACGCACTTGACGCCGAGTTCGGCAAGCTCGGCATCCGACGCATCGCAGGCGTTATCGGTCACGATCGCTATCTTCTCCATCTGCATCTCCTACATCACCTTCGCCTATTCGATCGAGAAAACGATGGGATACAGAGGCTGCTCGCCACGCTGCGCGTCGACCTCGAGATCGGGATGGAGCTCCTCGACCCGCTCGACGAGCTTCTCGAAATCCTCCTGTGCAAAATCCTCTCCCGCAAGGAGCGTGAGCGAGTCGAGGTCGTCGTCAAGCTCGTCAATGAGTGCGAGCGTGACCTCCTCGACGCTTTTCCCCACGACATCGAGCGATCCGTCGGCGATGCCGATGATGTCATCGGGATGAATCTCGCAGCCATCCGAAGTCTTGGAATCCTTGATAGCCGTCGTGACCTCACCGCACTTGACCTCATCGAGCACGTCTATCATGGCTTCGGCATTTTCCTCGAGGTCACCTTCGAGATCGGCGACGAGCATCGCGGAAAACGATGCGGGCACCGAGGTCGTGGGTACGACCCTACACGGAATATCGGCGTTCTCGGCTGCGGCGTTGGCAGCCATGATGATGTTCTTGTTGTTGGGAAGCAGGATCACGGAGTCGGCATTGACCTTCTCGATGGCATCAAGCAGGTCCTTCGTCGAAGGATTCATGGTCTGACCGCCCGAAACGACATAATCGACACCGAGCGAGCGCAGGATATTGGCCATGCCCTCGCCCGCCGCCACGGCAATGAACGCGATGGGCTTGCGCTGCGCGGGCTCGTTCGAGGCAGCCTCATCGGCGGCGATGCCATCAGCACGCTCCTCGCTCTCGAGCACCATGTTGTGAATGAAGACCTCGGATACCTGGCCACGATCGGTCATGTAGGTGAGTACCATGCCCGGCGTGTCCGTGTGCACGTGCACCTTGAAATCGGGATGAGCGCCGACGAGCAGCTCGCAATCGCCGAGCGAGGCGAGGAACTCGAGCGCCTCGGCGGGATCGACCTCATCGCTATGCAGGAGAAACTCGGTGCAGTACATGTAGTCCGAACCCGCCCAGTCGCGCACGTGCTCGATGGCGACCTTCGCCTCGGCATGCGTGAAGTCCTCGGCGGAAGCCAGATGCGCCTGCTCGCCGGTCAAGGCGGCGATGAAACTCTGGATGAGGATGGCGAGACCGAAGCCGCCGGAATCGACGACCCCGTTTTCCTTGAGCACGGGCAGAAGCTCCGGCGTGCGCTTGACGGAGGCCAGTGCCTCGTCGGAGATGGCATGCAGCGTCGTGGTGACGTCGAACCCGTCTTCGTGGGCCTGCTGCGCGACAGTCGCGCAATCCTCGAGAACGGTGAGGATCGTGCCCTTCACCGGCTTTCGCACGGCTTGGAAGGCGACCTCGACGCTGCGCTGGGCGGCGCGGACGATCGTCTCGGTGCTGTACTCGGTGGCATCGGCGAGCCCCTCGCACAGGCCACGCAGGATCTGGCTCGTGATGACGCCGGAGTTGCCACGTGCGCCCATGAGCGAGCCATGCGTCACGGCCTTGCGTAGCTCCGCGCCATCGGCGTTGGCCGGAAGCGCGGCGACCTCGCGGGCCACCGACTCCATCGTCAGCGACATGTTCGTTCCCGTGTCGCCATCCGGCACCGGGAAGACGTTCAGACGGTTGATCTCCTCCTTGCGCGAGGAGAGCTCCGTCGAAGCGACTGCAATGCAGGTGCGAATATCGTCAATGTTCATGGATGTATCCCCGTTGATTTCGTGACTTACAAGTTGCTAATCGCGGACCTTCACGCCTTGGACGTGGATGTTCACCTCGTGGACAGGCAGCTGGGCACCGTCCTCGAGGACGAACTTGACCTTGTCGGCCAGCATGCGACTTACCTCGGCAAGATTGGTGCCGTGCTCGATGATGATGTAGAGGTCGACGTCAATGGCACCATCGACCATCTCGACGTTAATGCCACGACGCAGGCGGCTCGCGGGCAGCAGCTTGGCAATGCCATCGGAAAGCGTCGGGGCGGCCATGCCCACGACACCGTAGCTCTCGAGGGCGGCGTAGCCGGCCAAGTCGGTGATGACGTCCTCGGCGATGGTCAATTCGCCGGCAATAGCATCAACCATGTGCAAGCTCCTTCGTAATTGAAACTACATAGATGCGGTAATTGTAATTCAGGCGACACTTCGTTCACAGTCAACCACGCAATTTTGCGTATACTTTCTTGGAAAAGGGGAAGGAGGCGGCCTTGAACTGCGATGGCTTTTTCTTCGATAAACCACAGAACGCAGGCGGCGGCCTCGTTCTCGACGACGAGCTTGCCTACGAGATACTCGAGGTCGTTGCCGAAATCCCCATAGGACGCGTCGCAAGCTACGGGCAAATCGCGCGGCTCGTCGGACGACCGAGAAACGCGCGGCTCGTGGGCAAGGTGCTCAAGGAGGCCGCAAGCTACGGCGAATACCCCTGTCATCGCGTCGTAAACGCCGCAGGTCGTCTCGTGCCCGGCTGGGATGAGCAAGCCGCGCTCCTGGCCGAAGAGGGCGTTGAACTCAAGGACGACATTCACGTCGATATGCGCAGGCACCAGTGGGAGTGCTGAATGGGGCGGAGTGGATGCCGTCGGGGGACCAGACAAAAGTCGCCGGGGCACAATTGTCTGGTTACATAACAAATGTCTCGAAACCAGACAATTGTGCCCCGGCGACTTTTGTCTGGTCCCCCGACGCAACAAGAAGGGGGGCAGCCACGACGGCTGCCCCCCCTTCCTATGAACTATGGGTAAATACGCTTACCAGGTAAGGTCCTCGGCCTCTTGTTTGCCGCGGCCCGTAAGCTTGTCGAGCATCATCTTGTGCTCGATCTGCGCGGCGATCTGCTTGGTGTGGATGACCGCATCCGGATTGACCGAGATGGAGTCGATACCGCTCTTGATGAGGAACTCGCAGAACTCCGGATAGATGCTCGGGAGCTGGCCACAGATGGACACGGTCTTGCCGTCCCTGTGGGCAACCTCGATGAGATGGCGAATGGCGCGCTTGACAGCAAGGTCACGACCATCGGCGACATCCTGGATGATCTCGTTGTCGCGATCGAGGCCCAGAATCAGCATGGTGAGGTCGTTGCTGCCAATGGAGTAGCCGTCGACGAACTTGTTGAACTGGTCGGCCATGATGATGTTGCTGGGAATCTCGGCCATGAGCCAGATCTTGAAGTCCGCACTGCGCACGAGGCCTTCCTCGGCCATGATGCCCGTGACGATCTCAGCCTCCTCAACGGTACGGCAGAACGGAATCATGACCTGGAGGTTCTTGAAGCCGTACTCGTCACGAACCTTCTTGATGGCCTGGAGCTCGAGCTTGAAGGCCGGGAGATATTTGGGGTCATAGTAACGCGATGCACCACGCCAGCCGAGCAGCGCGCTCGGCTCCTCGGGCTCGTACTTGTCGCCACCCGTAAGGCCACGATACTCGCTGGACTTGAAGTCGGAGAGGCGCAACACGACCTGGCGCGGGGAAAGCGCACTCGCGACCTTGCGCATGCCCTCGGCGAGCTTCTCGACGGCCTCATCGGCACGGCCGGTTTCGATGAGGTGCATGGGATGCTCGTGAATGAAGGTGGTCCAGATGAACTCCTCGCGCATGAGGCCGACACCGTCACACGGAAGCTTGCCGTGTTTCTCGGCGAGGTCGGGATTGCCGAGGTTCATGTAGATCTTGGTACCCGTGACAGGCGCCACGTACGCCGCGGCCGCAGGCGCGGCATCGGCGGCAGGTGCCTCGGAGACCATGCTCTTGACGATGCCCGCGTACACGGTGCCATTGGAAGCGTCGACCGTGATCTCCTGGCCGTCTTCGATCGAGGCCGTGGCCTCTTGCGAGCGGCTTGCCGTGCCGACGATGCAGGGAATGCCCATCTCGCGGCTGACGATGGCCGCATGGCAGGTCATGCCACCGGCATCGGTGACGATGGCGAGCGCCTTTTGCATGGCGGGAACCCAGTCGGGTGCGGTCATCGTGGTGACGAGGATCTCGCCGTCCTTGAACTCGTCGATGAGAGCGGGATCGGTGATGACGTGTGCCTTGCCGGCGACCTTACCGGGAGAGGCCGGCAGACCGGTGACAATGACGTCGAGGTTCTCGGTTCCGGCGATATCCGCCTCGTCGGCGACCTCGCCGTCGGCCTTCTTTCGCGACCAGACCGTCTCGGGACGCGCCTGGAGCAGCCAGACCTTGCCATCGCGCTCGTCGATGCCCCACTCCATGTCCATGTAGCAACCGTAGTGCTTCTCGAGCTGCTTGGCGTAGTCCGCGAGCTCCTTGATCTGCTCGTCGGTAATGACCTGCTGCTTGCGCTCGTCGGCGGGAACCTCGACTTCCTCGACGTCACCTTCGGGCTTGCGAATCATCTTGATGTGCTTGTCCGAGATGATGCGGCGCGTGATGTCGCCCGTCGCCTTATCGACAACGAAGTTATCGGGCGTGACGGCGCCCTGGACAACCATCTCGCCCAGGCCATAGGAGCCCTCGATGGTGACGACCTTGTCGTTGCCGTTGGTGACGTCGAGCGAGAACATGACGCCTGCGGCCTTGGAGAAGACCATCATCTGAACGGTTGCGGAAAGCGCGATGGACAGGTGATCGAAGCCCGTCTTCTCGCGATAGTAGGTGGCGCGATCGGTGAAGGTGGAGGCGTAGCACTCCTTGATCTTCTGCACGACCATATCCGGGCCATGCACGTTGAGATAGGTATCCTGCTGGCCGGCAAAGCTGGCGTCGGGAAGGTCTTCTGCGGTGGCGGAGGAGCGCACGGCGACGAACGGGTCATCCACGTGCATCTTATCGCCGAGCTCCGCATAGGCGTCCTTGATGGCCTCGACAATGTCTTCGGGCATGTCCTCGGCGACGATCATGGCGCGGATGTTGTCGGTCACCTCGCGCAGCAGCGCGGAATCCTCGACGTCGGTGAGCTTCTTGAGCTCTTCGCGGATCTTCTCGTCAAGACCCGTCCTCTCCATGAACTGGCGATACGCGTATGCCGTGGTGGCAAAGCCATAGGGCACGGGGACATCGGTCTTCGAGGTCATCTCACCCAAAGACGAGGACTTTCCACCAACGATCTCAACGTCCTCGCGACGAAGCTCATCGAACCAGAGAACGTATGCCTTATCACGATCCATCTTGCCTGTCCTTTCTTTCATGTCGGAGAGGATGCGGTGCGTTATGTAGTGTGAAGATCCCCGTTTCCAATGTTCGACATTATAGGGTATTTGAATCGGGTTTGACCCCTGAGCCTGTGACGGAAAACCAAACGAGCCCTAGAGAGACGGGATGCGGGGAAACGCGGCGTTATAGTGACGCAAGATCTCCTGCGCCGTCTCCTCGATGGCACGATCCTTCGTGTTGATGATGACGCAGCCCAAGCCCCGCATGATGGTGCGCGCGCGGTCAAGCTCCAGCGTCACGGCATCGATGTCCGAATACCTCGATTGCTCTCCCAACTGACCGCCTATACGCGTCTTTCGCACCCCGACCAATACGGAAGGGTCGGTGATGAGGCCGAAGAGCCGTTCGCGATCCACGTCGTAGACCTCCTTGGGGAGATCGAGTCCTTCGACGAGGGGCACGTTCGCGACCTTGTAGCCCTGCTGTCCCAAATAGATGGACGTCGGCGTCTTGCTCGTGCGAGAGACACCGAGGATGACGATGTCGGCCTCGGGAAGATCTTGCACGAGCAGGCCATCATCGTGGTTGACGGTGAACTCGATTGCCTCGATCCTCTGGAAGTACCGGTCGTTGATCTTATGCTGCTCGCCGGGAATGGGATTATGGACCTTGCCGCTCACCTGCTCGATGGCCACGATCGAATCCGATAGGATATCGACGGCATGGATGTTGGGATGCTTTGCGAGATACGACTCCAGATCCTCCCTCAGTTCCTGGATAACGAGGGTGTAGAAGACAATGATCCTATCGTCGCCGTACAACTTGCGGTGCATGTACTGCTCCTTCTCGAGAAACGAGCGAATCTCGTCGAAGGAGGTGACATGCGGAAGCACCGTTATATTGGGGTCGAGTTCCCCGAAATGACTTGCAGCCGAACGAGCGATGGTCTTTGCCGTATTGCCCATCGAGTCACTGATGACGTGGATGGTCGGCAACGAGGGCATGTCGCTCGAGGATGCCATTACTTCTTGGCCATCTTGCCGATATCGGCCACGTTGGCGAACACGGCAACGAAGCTATTGAGTAGGCGCAGGCGCATCTCGCGCAAGGCGGCGTCATCGTCCATGATGAGTACCTCGTCAAAGAAGCTGTCAATGGGCGCACGCAGGCTCGCGAGCGCTTCGATGACATCGGCATGCGCGCCGGCGGCAATCGCGGCCTCTACCGCAGCCTGGGCGGACGCTACGGCATCGGCCAGCGTGCGCTCCTGCGCACCCATGAGCGAGGCATCAGCATCGCAACCGAAGGAAGCGTCGGTGAGGTTAGCCGCGCGCGTGTAGGCGGTCGCCAGATTCTCGAACGTCTCGCGCTGCTCGTCACGCGCAGTCTGCAGCGCATCGATGCGCGCGAGCGTCTCGGCAGGCTCAAACATGCCCGTTGCCATGACGGCAGCGATGCAGTCGGGGGCATAGCCACGGTCGCGTGCGATGACCTCGAGGCGCGTGGCAAAAAACGCGCGGATCTGCTCGCATACGGCATCAAAGTCGAAATCGACGACATCACGGTAGTTGCCAAGCGCCACGTCGATGAGCTTGGCGAGCGACACGTCAAGACCGGAAAGCAGGATGTTGATGGCTCCGATCGCGGCACGACGTAATGCGAAGGGATCAGACGAGCCCGTGGGACCCGCGCCAATCGCGAAGATGCCGCAGATGGTATCAAGCTTGTCGGAAAGCGCCGTGACGGTGCCCGCGAGGTTGCGCGGCAGCTCGTCATCGGCGAAACGCGGACGGTAGTGATCGGTGATGCCGAGGGCGACCTCGGGCGTCTCGCCCGCAAAGCGCGCGTAATGCCCGCCCATGATGCCCTGCAGCGAGGTGAACTCGACAACCGCGCTCGTGATGAGATCGGCCTTGCACAAGAGCGCGGTGCGCACGACGTCATCACGCTCGGACCCCGTGATGCCGGCGGCATCGCAGATTGCCTCGGCATTCTTCACGATGCGCATGGTCTTGTCGTAGACGCTTCCGAGCTTTTCCTGGAACACGACGCGCTTGAGGCCCTCAACGTAATCCTCGAGCGGCTTCCGACGATCCTCGACCACGAAGAAGGCCGCATCGTCGAGACGGGCGCGCACGACACGCTCGTTACCGGCGACGATGGTCTCGACATACGCCGGGTCGCCATTGCTCACGACGAGAAACGCGTTATCGAGCGTACCGTCGGGCTGGTACATCGGGAAATAGCGCTGATGCTCGAGCATTGCGTCGGTGATGATCTCGGATGGGACGTCGAGAAAGCGCTCGTCAAAGTGCGCGAGCATGACGGTGGGATACTCGACGAGGTTGACGACCTCGTCGAAGGTGCCCTTGGGAGTATCGGCCTTGAGGCCCGTCTCGGCCTCGATGGCGTTGATCTGGCCACGAATCGCCTGGGCGCGCTTCTTCGCGCTGGGGATGACCTTCATCTCCTCGTAGCCCGCGAGAACGTCGTCCGCAGACGCGAACTCGAAGTCACGATCGGCCATGAGGCGATTGCCGCGCGAGCTGCGAGAGGCAACGAGGCCGGCGTACTCAACGGGGATGACGTCGCCGCCGTACAGAGCCATGAACCAGCGAATGGGACGCGAGAAGGTGACGTGCCCGCTGCCCCAGCGCTGGGACTTGGGCCAGCCAATGCCAGCGACGAGCCCGGCAAGCAGGTCGGGCAGAATGTCGGTCGTCTTGCGCGAAGGCTCCTCGACCAAGGCGTAGACATACTCCTTGCCACTCTCGTCGGCTTCGCGCACGAGGGCATCAGCACTGACGCCTTTGCCGCGAGCGAAACCCTCGGCGGCCTTCGTGGGATTGCCATCCTCGTCAAAGGCGATGGTTGCGGCGGGGCCCTTGGCGCGCATGGACAGCGCATCGCTCGCATCGGCGAGTTCGTCCACGACGAGAATCATGCGACGCGGCGTCGAGCAAGCCGTGACCTCGCCATGGGCGAGACGTGCCTCGTCAAGCGCCGCCTCGGCGGCAGCGGCAAGATCGCGCGTTGCCGCGTACAACGGCATTGCGGGAATTTCCTCGGTTCCGATTTCGAAGACAAGCTTGGACGTGCTCATTATGCGACCCCCTCCTCATCGACGCTGGCGGGCGTCTCGCGCGGACCGTCCTGCGAGGCGATGTAGGCGCCGCCCTTCTCGACCACGTGCTCGAGATAGGACTCGCAGCAGGCCTTGGCCATCGTGCGCACGCGCAGGATGTAGGCCATGCGCTCGGTCGCGGAAATGGCGCCGCGGGCATCGAGCAGATTGAACGCGTGACTGCACTTCATGACGCAATCGTAGGCAGGCAGGGGCAAGCCCAGGTCGAGCAGGCGCATGCACTCGCGCTCGGAGGCGTCGAAACGGGCAAAAAGCATGTCGATGTCTGCGAACTCGAAGTCATAGGCGCTCTGCTCGCGCTCGTTTTCGTAGAAGACGTCGCCATAGGTGAAAACCGTGCCATCGGAGCCTTCGCTCCAGACGAGGTCGTAGACGCTGTCGACACCCTGGATGTACATGGCAAGACGCTCGAGACCGTAGGTGATTTCCGCGGGAACGGGATCGCATTCGATGCCGCCAACCTGCTGGAAGTAGGTGAACTGCGTAACCTCCATGCCGTTGAGCCAGACTTCCCAGCCCAGACCCCATGCGCCGAGCGTGGGGCTTTCCCAGTCATCCTCGACGAAGCGAATGTCATGGTGATACGGTTCGATACCGATGGCACGCAGCGAGCCAAGGTAGAGCTCCTGCACGTCATCGGGAGAGGGCTTGAGGATGACCTGGAATTGATAGTAGTGCTGCATGCGATTGGGATTGGCACCATAGCGGCCGTCGGCCGGACGACGGCAAGGCTGCACGTAGGCGGTCTTCCACGTGCCGGGGCCAAGCGAACGCAGGGCGGTCGCGGTATGGTAGGTGCCCGCACCCACCTCGGAGTCATAGGGCTGCAAGATGACGCAACCCTGATCGGCCCAGTACTGTTGCAAAGTCAGAATGATGTCTTGAAAGGTCAGCATGTTCCCTATCCAATCGTGCGTGCAAGCTGATATATCCCAGCGCGTCCCTATAGCCCACCGAAGCGGTCGAGCGGCCAGTACCTGAGAACGGCGTGTCCCGTGACGCTTTCGAGCGGAATGGCCCCGAACGCACGGCTGTCGGCGGAATTGGTGCGGTTATCCCCCATAACCCAAACGTAGCCCTCGGGTACCGTATATGGATACGTGATTCCGGAATTGAGGTCGTAACTCGGTTTGCCCTGCGTATAGGGCTCGTCAAGAGGCGTCCCATTGACGTAGACAACGCCATCGCGTAGATCGACCGTCTGACCACCCGTGGCGATGACACGTTTGATGAGCACGCGCTCGGAATCGGCCGGATCCTCGAAGGTGATGATGTCTCCCTGCACAGGGTCGCCAAACATGTAGCTGACCTTCTCGGAGAAGACACGGTCACCGACCTCGATGGTCTGCTCCATGGAGCCCGAAGGTATCTCGTAGGGCTGCATGACGAACCGCGTGAAGAGGGTGGCAAGGCCAACCGCCACGACGATGATGAGAAGTATCTCGATGACCAGGCGTAATGGCGAATTCTTCTTCACGTGTTCACCCCCTTGCTCGTTTGGAACGGACATGTAAGCGTATATGATAGCGCGCCTTGCGCGTCATCTCAGTCAGAATCGGTACGAATGGTATCCGCGAATGTGCGCTCGTCATCCGTCAGCTCGGCAGTTTCGAGCATGTCGGGGCGCAGACGGGCCGTCTTCTCGATTGCCGCACGACGGCGCCATCGCGCGATTGCCGCATGATTGCCCGAGAGCAGCACCTCGGGAACATCCATGTCACGATATTTTGCGGGACGTGTGAACTGCGGAAACTCGAGCAAACCATCGGAAAAGGACTCCTCGACGGCACTGTTCTCGTCGCCGAGCGCGCCGGGAAGCAGACGACACACCGCGTCGGTTACGACCATTGCGGCAAGCTCTCCGCCCGTCAGAACGTAATCGCCCAGGCTTATGCAACGATCCGCGAGCGTGTAGACGCGCTCGTCAAAGCCCTCGTAGCGACCGCATACCATGAGCAGGCGCTCGTAGCCCGAAAGCTCGACGGCCATGTCCTGGTTGAAGGGATGGCCCGTAGGCGTGAAGAAGATGACATGCGGCACGGGCCCTGACGAGACGATGTCGTCGACGGCCTCGAAGATAGGCGGGCAGCACATGAGCAGGCCAGCCCCTCCCCCGTAGATCTCATCATCGGTCGTACGATGCCTATCGTGGGTCCAATCACGTAAGTCATAGGCGTGAAAGTCGAGTATGCCACTCTTACGCGCACGTCCGAGTATGGAGGTCGACATGACCTGCTCGAACATCTCGGGAAATACGGAGAGCGTCTCGACGATCATGATTCGAGCAAACCATCCATGACGTGTGTGCAGATGGGTTCGTTCTCATCCTCGGGATAGGAGACGATGACCTCGTCCACGACCGGGACGAGCACCTCGCCGTGCGGTCCATCGATGACCCATACGTTGTGTGCGGCTGTCTCGATGATCTCGCGAATCTCGCCGAGATTGCCATGACGCTCGTCGACGACCATGCGGCCGATCTCGCGCAAGGGCATGTCGATCCCCTCGAGGTCGCGCGTATCCGCAAGCAGGAAACGTCCGGCGATCTGCTCGGCTGCATCGATGGTGTCGATGCCCTCGAAGTGCAGCTGATAGGTATTGCCGGCTCCCTCGCAGACCGAGGAGACATCGAGCTCGCGAGGCCCTTGCAAGGTGGGCGGGACGACATGGACGTGCAATCCCGCATAGACGGAAAAGGGAAGGTTACCGGCAGTCGTTGCCGTAACCTCCCCCTCTAGCCCGCGGGCCTTACCCACGCGAGCAACGAGTTCGTATTCAGCGCAAGCCATCAGAGTTACTCGGCGAGCTCGACCTCGACACGGAAGCCGTCTTGCGAGGCAGCCGCGCGTGCGAGCGTGCGGATTGCCTTGATGATGCGGCCCTGCCTGCCAATGATCTTGCCGATATCTCCCTCGTCGACCTCAATCTCGATAAACAGCTCGCCATTCTCCTGATCGGTGCCGGTAACGATCGCCGCCTCGGGATTCTCGACAATCTGCTCGACGAGCGTGCGGACGAGTTGCGTCACGTCTTCGAACGACTCGACCATGATTTACTCTTCTCCGGCCTCGTCGCCCTCAGCCTCGTCGCCCTCGGCTGCGGCAGCGGCTTCCTCGGCGGCCTTGCGCGCTGCTTCCTCGGCAGCCTTCTTGGCTGCCTCCTCGGCGGCGATGCGATTGGCCTCGGTCTTGTTGGCGATGCGCTCGGCGAGCTTGGCGGGCAGCGGCTCGTTCTTCACGCTCGCGATGATCTTGGCGACACGGTCAGAGGGCTGCGCGCCCTTGGCGATCCACTCGTCGACCTTGGCGATGTCGAGATCGATAATCGACGGATCACCTGCGGGGTCGTAGGTACCGACCTGCTCGATGATGCGACCGTCGCGCTTCTTGCGCTGGTCGGCGACCACGATGCGATAGAACGGGGCCTTGTGGGCACCATGACGTGCCAGACGGATGACTACCAAAACTTCTCCTTCAATCTATCGCCTGCACCCATTGCAGGCGTGAAATTGAGACCTGGCGCGATGACGGGTCGCGCACGAAGCGATATTGTAACGCAAAGTTCCCGCGGTATGGAATAGGCAATTTGCTACATCGTTGTGGTCACGGGCTCGAGCGCCTCGAGGGCCTCGTGGACGACGCGCATGATATGCGAAACCGCCTCGCTCACATCGAGCTCGACCTTCTCACCCGTCGCGCGATCCTTGAACTCGACGACGTTGTTCTGCGCACCACGCTTACCGATGACCAGTTGGAACGGCCAGCCGATGAGATCGGCATCGGCGAACTTGACACCCGCACGCTCATCGCGGTCATCGAGTGCGACCTCGATGCCGGCGGCCCCGAGCTCGTCGGCCAACTTGAACGCGAGTGGCTCGACGAGATCATCTCCCATCTGCAGCGGAATCACGCAGACATGCGCCGGAGCGATACTCGCGGGCCAGTAAATGCCGTGCTCATCGTTGCGTTGCTCGACGGCGGCTGCCATCGAACGCGTCACGCCAATGCCATAGCAGCCCATGACATAGGGCTTCTCGACGCCATCGGCATCCATGTACGTGGCGCCCATCGCCTCGGAGTACTTGGTGCCGAGCTTGAAGACCTGGCTCACCTCGATGCCGCGCGAACCCGACAGGACCTTGCCGCATGCGGGACATAGATCGCCCGGCTTGGCGAGCACGAGATCAATCCAGGCATCCGGCGTGAAGTCGCGCCCGGGTTCGGCGCCCAGGAAGTGATGTCCATCCTCGTTGGCACCAACGGCCCAGGCATGCGTGCCCTCGAGCGCGGCATCGCAGATGCAGATGACGCCATCGGGCAAGCCGACCGGACCCATCGAGCCCTTGTGCAAGCCCGCATCGAGCATCTCCTCGTCGGTAAGCAGACGCCAGCCCTCGATGGCCTTCTCGGCCTTGATATCGTTGAGCTCGTGGTCGCCCGGAATGAACAGCGCGTAGATCTTGCCGTCGGCACCGGTGCCCGACAGGGCCTTCACGGTCGCGTTCTCGGGAATGTCGAGGAAGGAGGCGAGATCGGCGATGGTGTGCACGCCCGGCGTCTCGATCTTCTCGAGCGCACGCTCCTCGCCGAGTGCCATCGTCACGCCAACGTTTGCCGCCTCGGCATCGGCCGCAAACCCGCAGGTGCAGTGCACGAGATCGGACTCGCCGGCATCGGCCAGCGCCATGAACTCGCAGGTCTCCGAACCGCCGATCTGGCCGGAATCGGCCTCGACCATGCGGTACTCAAGGCCAAGGCGCTCACAGACGCGCGCGTAGGCGACTTCCATATTGCGATAGCTCTCGTCGAGGGATTCCTCGTCGGCATTGAAGCTGTAGGCGTCCTTCATCACGAACTCGCGGGTCCTGAACAAACCGAAGCGCGGACGCATCTCGTCGCGGAACTTCACCTGCATCTGCCAGAGCGTGCAGGGCAGGTCCTTGTAGCTACGCAGCTCGTCACGCACGAGGCTCGTGATGAGCTCCTCGTGCGTGGGACCGAGGCACAGCTCGCGCTCGTGACGGTCGTTGAGACGCATGAGCTCGGGACCGTAATCATCCCAGCGACCCGACTCGTGCCAGAGCTCGGCGGGCTGCAGGATGGGCATGAGGATTTCCTGGGCACCGGTCGCGTTCATCTCCTCGCGCACGATGGCCTGCACCTTGTTGAGCACGGCCATGCCCAGGGGCAAGAACGTATAGGTGCCCGAACCCATCTGGCGAATCATGCCCGCGCGCAGCAACAACCTGTGGCTCGCGATGTCGGCTCCCGCCGGATCTTCCTTCAACGTCGGACAATACGTCTTGCTCATATGCATGATGCTCATAAGGTACCCTCGCTTGCGATGTAGCTCGAAATCAGATGTCGCACATGGTACCACGTGCCAACGAGCACAACGACGCGCATATACGACGAGGAGGGCAGACGCCGCAGCATCCACCCTCCTCGTAAACCCGGTTTGCGCCGGGTGCATACGCTTCGAAACGCGCTTATCGCTCCTCGTTGCCCACGAAGGCGCCACGCACGGAGCAAGCCAGTGCACCGTCACGATAGTTGTCCTCGGAGAAAGTGCTCTGAATCTTACCGTCCTGAGCGATGTAGGAAACCATCTCCTCGACGGTCATCTTGGTGTAGTCGCGATAAGTGTGATTGCAAGCCATTACGTACTCCTTTACTTGGCATCCAACAAAAGCAGGCACACCTTAGCAGCAACGAGAATGGTGATTTATTCTGATTTTCGGATAAAGATTTGAGGCTCATGGAGAGTCGCGAGCATCGTACCCGCTCAGCAGCATCATGATGCCACTGTTGTCGCAAGCGGACACCCCGTGCAAATACAGCACGCCCGTCAGCGGCGCAAATGCGCGGCCAAGACAGGCAGGTGATCATCACCCCGGGATCAAATCGCAAGCACCATCGACACGCAAAGGCGCCCCGGACCAAGACGAGCCCGGGGCGTCCTCGATGTGAAGCGGAAACTAGAGATTGATGCTGATGTTGGCTTCCTTGAGCTGACGACGGCTCACCTCACCGGGAGCGCCCGTCATCGGGTCGGCACCCGAACTCGTCTTGGGGAAGGCGATGACATCGCGAATGGACGCATAGCCGCCGATGAGCATGACCAGGCGGTCGAGACCGAGCGCGATGCCGCCGTGAGGAGGCGCGCCGAAGCCAAGCGCCGTGATGAGGAACCCGAACTGCTCGTCGATCTGCTCGTCGGTCATGCCAATCTGGCGCAGGATGCGACGCTGCAGCTCCGGGGTGTGAATGCGGATCGTGCCGCCACCCATCTCGAAGCCGTCCATGACGATGTCATAGGAATAGCTGCCGCAGGCAAGCGGATCGCTTTCGATCTTGTCGAGGTCCTCGTCGCGCACGCGCGTAAACGGATGATGCTCGGCGGCATAGCGCTTCTCGTCCTCGTCGTAGCGGAACATCGGGAAGTTCACGACCCAGCACAGGTCATGCGTGCCCGACTCGACGAGGTTCATGGCGTGCGCCATGTGCAGGCGCATGTTGCCGAGCACCTCGTTTACGACGCTCGTGCTATCGGCACCGAACATGATGAGGTCGCCCGGCTCGACGTCGAGCGCCGTTTTGATCGCCTCGATCTCATCTTCGGTGAAGAACTTGGTGATGGGGCTGTTGACCTTACCCTCGCTGCGGAACTGAATCCAGGCCATGCCCTTGGCACCCCACTCGAGCGCCAGGTCGCCCAGCTTGTCGATTTGCGCACGCGGCCAATCGCCCGCGCCCTTGGCGTTGATGGCCTTGACGACGCCGCCGTTGGCGAGCGCACCGGAGAAGACCTTGAATCCGCAGTCCTTGACGATGTCGGAGATGTCGACGAGCTCCATGCCGAAACGACGATCCGGACGGTCGGTACCATAGCGGGCCATGGCCTCGGCGTAAGGCACACGGTCGAGCGGGAAGCTCACGTCGCTGATGCCGACGGCCTCGAAGACCTCGGCGAGCACGTCTTCCATCATCGTCATGACGTCATCTTCGGTAACGAACGACATCTCGATGTCGACCTGCGTGAATTCGGGCTGACGATCGGCGCGCAGGTCCTCGTCGCGGAAACAGCGCGCGACTTGATAGTAGCGTTCGATGCCACCAATCTGCGTAAGCTGCTTGAAAAGCTGCGGCGATTGCGGAAGCGCGTAGAAGTGACCGGGATTGGTGCGTGACGGCACGATGAAGTCACGGGCGCCCTCGGGGGTGGACTTGCCCAGGATGGGGGTCTCGACCTCGATGAAGAGACGCTCATGCAGAGCGTTGCGAATCGACCAGGTAACGGTGTCACGCAGACGCAACGCGTCGGTGACGGGCGTGCGGCGCATGTCGAGATAGCGCCATTTCATGCGCGTGAGCTCATCGGTGTCGATGTCATCATCGAGTGGGAAAGGCGGTGTGGCAGACTCGTTGAGAATCGTGCACTCACGCACAACCACATCAATCTCACCCGTGGGCAGATCGGGGTTGGCGGTGTCTTCGGGACGCTCACGCACGAAGCCGGTGATTTCGATGGCCCATTCGGGGCGCATCCTCTCACCCAGCTCGAAGCAATCCTTGGCGGTATCGGGGTCAAAGACAACTTGAGTGATGCCCGTGCGGTCACGCAGGTCGACGAAGATCAGGCCACCATGGTCGCGACGGCGAGCGACCCAGCCGCATAGCGTGACCTCCTCGCCAATGTTGGCACTGCGCAGCTCACCGCACGTACGCGTGTGCATGGAATACTCGTTTGCAAAATCCTCAGGCACTGTATGCCCTCCTTCATCATGCGACCCGCCATAGACAGTGGAAGGTCGCGTCCTTCTTACTCACAAGCTAGCTATTATGAAACAAGCGACAAGCCCGCGCGAGGGGCATTTCGCCAAGCGCACCTAGAGCAAGCGCGCCATATCCTCGGCAATGGTATCAAGTGACACAGGCGTCTCCTCGTGCGTGTTCATGTTGCGTGCCGTGCACGTACCGGAAGCCAGCTCATCGGGGCCGATGACAAGCACGTAAGCTGCCTGTGTCTTGCCGGCAACCTTGAATTGCGACTTGAGCGAGCGGCCTTGCATGTCCATCTGCGCGGCAATACCCGCATCACGCAGGCTCTGGACGATGCCGAAGACCTGCTCGGTCAGCGCGGCATCCGCGAGCGCGACGTAGACGAAGGGGCGGCTTTCGGGTGCGAGCTCGATGCCGAACTCCTCGAGCACGAGCAGGATACGCTCGAAACCAACGGCAAAGCCGAGGCCCGGCAAATCCTTACCCGAAATCTCGCCCATGAGCTTGTCGTAGTGACCACCGCCGCCAATGGCGGTCTGCGTTCCCAGGCCAGCCGTGACCTGCACCTCGAAGACAGTACCCGTGTAATAGTCGAAGCCACGAACGAGACGGGAATCTTCCACGTACGGGATACCGGCAGCATCCAAGCACGATTTGACCTGTTCGAAGCGGTCGGAGCAGCTTTCGCAAAGGTAGTCCGAAAAGCGCGGAGCATCGTCCATGACACGCTTGCACGTCTCGTTCTTGCAGTCAAACGAGCGCAGCGGATTGGCGTCGATGCGACGCTTACACTCATCGCAAAGCTCGTCGGCATGCTCGGCCTCGTAATCACGTACCGCCTGCGTGTAAGCGGGACGACACGATTCATCACCCATCGAGTTGATGAGCAGTGTCATCTGCTCGGCGGGGATACCGAGCGCGGCAAAGAAACGCATGCACATGATGATCATCTCGGCATCGGCAATTGGCTCGGTAGCGCCAAGGCACTCGACACCCACCTGCCTGAATTCGCGATAGCGGCCCTTCTGCGGACGCTCGGCGCGAAACATCGGCCCCGCGTACCAGAGCTTTGCCGGAGCCGCGCCCTGCGGTACGAGGGTGTGCTCGGCGATGGCACGCACAACGCCTGCCGTGCCCTCGGGACGCAGCGAGAGGACCTGGTCACTCTTGAGCGCGGCGCCCTCGCGCATTGTCTGCATGGCCCCCATCGACCGTACCGAGAAGAGCTCCTTGCTGGCAACGTCACTCGTCTCTCCAACGCTACGCGTGAAGAGCTCGGTGCTCTCGAAAATCGGCGTCTGGATGGGCTCGTAGCCATAGGCGGAAAACACCTCGTTCGCACGTGCAACGAACTCAAGCCACGCACCTGCGCGGTCAAAGATAAGATCCTGAGTACCTTTCGGCGCCTTGTATCGCATTACTTGCCGTCCTTTTCATTTGTCTGGTCTCCGCTTGTGCCAGGCTCGTCGCTCACGACGATGGCATCGACATCGATGGGCTGCGGATCATCCGAATTTTGCACATCCTCGACGGTTGCGCTCATGGTCGTAAGCTCGTCCTCATATGCCTGCTTGTGAGCGGCGTTTTCCTCGATGCGAGCTATGAGCTCGGCATGCGATGTGCGAAACTCCGCATCATCTGCCAATTGCTCGTAGACATCGCGACCAAGCTGCTGCATGAGCTTGTTCTCCTCAAGCACCAGATCGGCAATCTTCATCTTTATCTTGGCCTTAGTTGCCACATCACCCGCCGTCGACGCAAGTCCTGACACGAACTCGCTGCCCTTATCGATGAGCTCTTTGGCGGTTTCCTGAAAACTACTCATGCATAGCTCCTTTGCAGATGATGGTCATCTACGCAAAAGAGGCCCATCAGGGCCTCTCGAGATAGCGCGTATATGCACAAAGACTAGGCGCGGGTGACCTTGCCGGCCTTCAGGCAGCTCGTGCAGACGTTGGCCTTGCGGACGTGACCCTTGGCGTCCTTGATGGTGACCTTCTGGATGTTGGGGCGGAAGACCCTGTTGGTCACACGGTGGGAGTGGCTGACATTGCGGCCTGCTGCCGGATGCTTTCCGCAGACTTCGCATACCTTCGACATCTTCGTTCTCCTTGCTGCAAACGGCTTGCGCCGGATTTCCATACGGATTAAGCGTGTCACCACGCGAATTCAGAACTATAGCACAAATGACATACGTGGGAACGAGGAATTTTCTTCCTCCCTTTTTCTGCCTATCTTCTTTGAGGACATTCAAGAGCGCGGGTGGGCATCCTTGTAGACGTCCTTTATGTGCTGCAAGGAGAGGTGCGTGTAAATCTGGGTCGTCGAAAGGCTCGCATGTCCGAGCATCTCTTGGACGCTGCGCAGGTCAGCACCGCCCTCGACAAGATCGGTCGCGAAGGCATGACGCATGTCATGAGGATGCAGGCTCGGGTCGAGGCCCGCCTGGGAGGCACGCTGCTTGAAGACGCGACGCAGGCTATCGGCAGACATCGCGTTGCCACGCGTGGAGATGAAGAGCGCGTTGCTGCGCGCATCGCCCAGAAGAGCCGGACGTCCTTCTCGCATGTAGCGATCCACGGCCTCGAGCGCGACCGGGTACAGGGGGACGATGCGCTCCTTGGAACCCTTGCCGAAGAGCCGCACGCTCGCATCGGAGAAGTCGACGTCACCTACCTCGAGGCGCGCGAGCTCGGCGATGCGGGCGCCGCTTGCGTACAGGAGCTCGAGAAACGCCTGGTCACGAATGCCGACCTGATCGTCCGGGCAGACCGCGAGCAGCTGCGCGATATCGGCATCGCTCGTCTTGCGCGGCAGGTCGCGCCCCAATTTGGGCGAAGATGTTGCGGCGGCGGGATTGAGCTGGGTCACCCCCTGAACGTTGAGGTACTTGAAGAAGGTGCGGATGGCCGACAGGCGCCGCGAAGTCGTCTTGGGTGTATAACCCGCGGCGTTGAGCTCAACGAGATAGCGGCGAAAGCGGCGGTACTCAACCTGGAGCGGATCGAGTCCGCTACGTACTGCCCAATCGAGATAGCTGCGGATGTCGATGCAGTAGGCCCGCACGGTGTTGGGCGAAAGACCGCGTTCGACCGCGAGATGACGGGCGAACGCACATGCCCAGCGCACGGCCTGCGCGTCGAAGCGCTCATCGGCGAAGCATTCCTCGGGAGAGAAGACCTTCGTCATGATTGCGATACTCCATCGAAGAGGTCAGGACGTCCCGCAACGAAATCGTCGATAGCCGCATGCGCCCGCGCGGCATAGGCAGCCTTGCGCTCGCGCTTGTTGCGTATCTTGGGTTCGATGGGATCGATGATGCCGTAATTGACATGCATGGGCTGGTAGTCTGCCGTGGCAGGGTCGGTCGCGTATGCGAGCAGACAACCGAAGAGGCTCTCGCGGGGCAGCACAGGCTCGGCAAGGCCGGCGAGCTCGGCGTAGACGGCGAGCGCGACGAAGAGCCCCGAGGCAACGGCCTCGAGATAGCCTTCAGTACCCGTGAGCTGACCGGCCAGGTGCACCTCGGGCCTTGAGGGCATGGCGAGCGTTTTCGTCAGCACGTGCGGCGTGTCGACGAAGGTGTTGCGGTGCATGACGCCATAGCGTGAGAACTCGGCGTTGGCGAGGCCAGGAATCATCCTGAAGACACGCTCCTGCTCGCCGAAGCGCAGGTTAGTCTGGAAGCCAACGAGGTTGTATGCCGTCGCCGCAGCGTTCTCGGCGCGCAGCTGCACGGCAGCCCAGGGGCGCTTGCCCGTACGCGGATCGGTGAGCCCGACCGGCTTGAGGGCACCATGCGAGAGCGCGTCGCGCCCGGTACGCGCGACTTCCTCGACCGGCTGGCACGCCGCGAAGAGCTCACGGCGCTCGAAATCCTTTTCGATGACACGTCGCGCCGCAACGAGCTCATCGACGAAGGCCTCGTACTCCTCCTTGGTAAAGGGGGCGTTGAGGTAATCTGCCGTGCCACCCTTGTCATAGCGCGACTGGGCAAACACAATGCTGCGGTCGATGGAATCGGCCTCGACGATGGGGGCTGCCGCATCGTAGAACGCAAGGCCCTGCGAACCGAGCTCGTCGGCAAGCTGGGACGCGAGCACGTCAGCGGTGAGCGGGCCGGTCGCGATGATGGCCGGACCTTCGGGAATGCCCGTGCACTCCTCGCGCACGAGCTCGATGTTGGGTGATGCGTCGATGAGGCGCTGCACGGCGGCGGAGAATTCGTTGCGATCGACCGCGAGCGCGCCGCCTGCGGCTACGCGCGTGTCAAAGGCACAGGCAAGGAGTCTGGAGCCGAGCGCATTGAGCTCGTATTTGAGCGACCCTGCCGCGGTCTCGGGGTTGACGCTCTTGAGCGAGTTCGAGCAGACGAGCTCGGCGACGTCACCCGTCTTGTGCACGGGTGTGGGATGCTCGGGACGCATCTCGACGAGGCGTACGGGGACTCCGCGTGCAGCGAGCTGCAACGCGGCCTCGCAACCAGCGAGTCCTGCCCCGATGACCGTGACTACGGGAAACTCTCTACCGACCATGGACAACAAACGACCTCACTTATAGAGAACCGCTCCGGAATCCTACTTCTCGAGCTTGGGATAGCTGATGCCCAAGACATCCGCGAGGTTCTTGAGCGCCTGCTCTTCTGGAATACCCGCTTCAGCTTGCTGATTCAGGTACCTTTGCATTTCCTCTTTGGTCATTTCCTGATCCTCCATGGTGCATTCCTTTCGGCAAGCTGCTTGAACTCAACGATTCACCTTACCATTGCCTCCATCTTCTTGTCTCATGAAGCAAAGAATTACATATGATGACTCCCTCCTTCCTAGCGTCTTGGCACGAGCTGATAGCGGCCATCCATGCCACGTTGGATGAGGTTGTCGAGCTCGTATTGGGCAAGGCGCTTCGAAAGCTCGCCGGGAGAGAAGTCGAAGTAGGCCGCAAGCTGCTGGGCGGAAAGCGCCTCGGCAGCAAGCGCACGCAAGACGGGATCGTCGCCGATGAGGTCATCGCTTGCATCGCCCTCCCCTTTCGCGACCCCGTCGGCGAGCAGCTCATACATGGAATGGGCCCAAGCCAGCTCGATTGCGGAATCGAGGGTGGCAGTATCGACGACGCAATAGGCACCCTGGGTGATGAGATGATTGGTACCGCGCGAGTTGGGCGAGGTGATGGAACCGGGTATGGCGGCGACGTCACGATTGGCGCGCAAAGCTGCGTCCGCCGTCGAGAAGGTGCCACTCGGAAGGCCTGCCTCCACAATGAGCACGAGCGCGGCAAGTCCTGCGATGATGCGGTTGCGCCGCACGAAAGTCGGACGCAGAGGCTGGGTGCCCCAGGGGTTTTCGGAGATAACGGCACCTTGGGCATCTATGACACGCTGGAACAATTCGCGACCGCGCTTGGGATAGGTCACATCAGCACCCGAGCCAAAGACAACGACCGTCGGACAGCCGCCATCGAGTGCCGCGCGATGCGCGCACTGGTCGCATCCCATCGCGCCACCGGAGATGATGGGAATGCCGCGCGAGGCGATATGTGAGGCGAACATCTCGGCACAGGCCAGGCCGTAGGGCGTTGCCTTGCGCGATCCGATGATGGCGATGCCCGGCCGCAAGGCAGCCGGATTGCCGATACCGCGAAGCACGCGAGGCGGGTCGGGCGTATCGCGTAATATGGCCGGATATTCGGCCGAGGCGATGTCGATTTCGAAATGCGGGCCGTTCAACTGGCACGAATCACCCATGCTCACTCCAAGCTGTTGTCGACGCGATACATGCACGATTCGAGCAGGTGCTCATCACAGACCACTTCGCTGCCATCGAGATCGGCAATCGTACGTGCCACGCGCAAGATGCGCATGATGCCACGCCCCGAAAGAAAGTGCTTGCGTGCCATGTCCTCGATGAGCTTGCGACCGCTCGTCGTGAGGTCGCATGACTCGATGACCTCATGCGGCGTAATGTTCGCAAGCGAGATTACGCGCTCTCCGCGCTGTGCCGCACGTTCGCGAGCCGCGAGCACCTCGTCGGCAATCTGCGCAGATGTCACCCCCTGGCCGCTTTGCAAGACGCGTGTGGGATCGACACGAGACACCTCGCAAATGAGATCGATTCGATCCTTGAGCGGGCCTCCGAGCTTAGCCTGGTAGTGATTGACCTGATGCTCGCTGCAACGACAGCCATGATCTGCATCGCCTAGGTATCCACACGGACATGGGTTGGATGCAGCGATAAGCTGAAAGCGCGCGGGAAACACCGCACGCGAGCCGACCCTGCTCACGACGACCCTGCCGTCCTCAATGGGCTGGCGCAGAGCCTGCAGGGAACTATTCGAGAACTCGGCAAACTCATCGAGGAAAAGCACGCCGTTGTGGGCAAGTGACACCTCGCCTGGTCGCACGTTGTTCGAGCCACCGCCGACAAGCGAGGCAACCGTCGCCGAGTGATGCGGCGCACGAAAGGGCCGCACGCCCGCCGTGATAGATCGCAGGTCGAGGCCGGCAACCGAATGGATGAGCGCCGTCTCGATACGCTCGTCCTCGTCGAGCGGCGGCAAGATGCCCGGCAGACGCCTGGCCAACATGCTCTTTCCCGCCCCAGGAGGCCCAATGAGCAGCGCACCGTGCCCACCGGCGGCAGCGATGGTGAGAGCGCGCACGGCAAATTGCTGACCGACCACGTCACGATAATCGAGCCGCTCGTCATCTTGCGCCGCCACAAACATATCCGGTGGCGAAAACGAAGCCGAACGCAGCTGGGCAAGATGATCGATGCATACGTGATCGAGCCCCGTGAGCTTGGGCATGCACGTCGCATCGGAAGCCGATAACAACCGCAGATGATCCTTCTGGGCCGCTATGGCGTAGGCAAGCAGACCGTCGACACGGCGCACGGCGCCGTCGAGGGCGAGCTCGCCCACTGCCAGGGTCTCCTCGACGAAGCTCGGATTGATCTGGCGCGTGGCAAGAAGATACGCAATCGCAATGGGCAAGTCGAAACCCGAACCGCTCTTGCGCACGCAGGCGGGTGCGAGGTTGATGACGACGTGACTACTCGGCATGTCGAATCCAGCGGCTCGCACGGCGCTACGCACGCGCAGACGTGCCTCCTGAACAGCCGCATCGGCCATGCCGACAATGTGCCAACCCGGCAAACCCGGGCCGATTTCGATTTCGACCGTGACGGGCACGGTCTGCACGCCGTAGAGAGCACAGGTGGGAACGGAGGCCCGCACGGTCCTAGAAGCACTCATTGAAGCAACCCCTGTGATGGCGCAGCATGGCACGATGCGGGGCCGTGACGCAGATGGCGATGGCATCGAAGCGCACGCTGTCGTTGTCATCCCAATCGTCCGTGACCATCATGTAACACAGGGCGATGCGCTCGTAGCGGCTTTGCTTGCTGCGCGTAATCGCTTCCTCGGGAAGGCCCGCCTCGACGCTCTGTCGCGTCTTCACCTCGATAAAGCATAGGGTGCCTTCCGGGTCGCGGGCGATGATATCCGCCTCGCCGAAACGGCAAAACCAGTTGCGCTTGACGATCGTGTATCCACGGGACTTGAGATAGCGCACGGCTGCCTCTTCGCCCTTCCTACCGAGCTCCTGGCGCGACTCGATGTGACCTTCCTGTTCATAGGGATCACCGCAGAACTCCTCGGGCGAGATATCGAAGCAACGATCGGGCGGGACGCCTTCCATACAGGTAGACTCATCGGCCCCGAGATCTTCGAGCGGTTCCTCATCGGAGGAATCTCGCCCCTCGGCTTCATCTTCAAGCTCCTCTTCGAGCTCATCGTCAGCGTCTTGCACTTCGATGGTGGTCTCGTCCACCTCCTCGTCGAGCGTATCTTCGAGCTCTTCGTCTCGGTCGTCCTCGTCACGCATGGGACTTGCGGCTTGTTCTTTCGAAACCATGTGCATCCTTCCTCGTCAAAGGTCAGTGCACGAAATTGTTTCAGGCGCATCTAACAAAATCGCCGAATGACCGTGGTCGAATCACCGAATTCCTTCCGTGGAATTTCGGGCATGTGTCCAACAAAACTCGGAGCGAATTCCTCCGTCATTTTCGCTATGCACAACGTACGAGCCGTGGGATACTGGGCAGATCAGGCGACGAGATGGAGGAGCCATGAAAGAGGAACGCGCCGAGTACATTGCCAACATTCGTGCCCTTGACGGTGATGTCGAGGGAAGGAAGATGGCACTTGCGTTCATCGACGAATCCGACGTGTGGGTTCATGGCAAGCCAGCGCCGTTTCCCTACGTGCCATATCTGTTCAACGCCGATGACCGCGCCTACATCGCCGAGCAGGTCACGACAATGCACCGCATCCTCTGCAAGGTGATACGGCGTTATCTTGACGATGAGAGCTACCGCGAGCTCTTTCACTTCCCTACCGAGATGCATCGTCTCATCATGCTGCCCTGCGACTACGATGACCTTCTACCCATGGCGCGCTTCGACCTCTTCCTGAGCGAAGATGACCTGAGCTACAAGTTCTGCGAGTTCAACACCGATGGCAGCGGCGCCATGTCGCGCGACTTCATGATCGGCAAGGCGCTCATGCGAGGCGAGGCCTATCGACGTTTCGCGCAAAGCCACGAGCTCAGGCAGTTCGAGCTCTTCGATAGCTGGGTCGAGTCGTTCATGCGCATATACGAGTCGCGCCCCGGTGCGCGCCCCCATCCCACCATCGCCGTCACCGACTTTCGCGAGAGCGGCGTTTTCAGCGACTTCAACCGGTTCATCGAGGCATTTCGGAAGGCGGGATACGACGCACGCTTCACCGACATACGCGACTTCGAGTTTGACGGCGAACATCTCATCGACTCGACCGACGGGTGCGTCGTCGACGCCATATATCGCCGGGCGGTCACGAGCGAGATACTCCAGCACCCGGGCGAATGCGATGCCCTCATCGATGCCGTGGCAGCGGGCAAGGTATGCCTCATCGGGCATTTCCGCACGACGGTCGTGCACTCCAAGGAGGTCAATATCGCCTTGTTCGACAAGCGCACGCGCGCGTTCTTGAGCGAGGAGGAGGCTGCCTTCGTGGACGCGCACGTGCCGCGCACCTATCGCCTCGAGAGCGGCGTGGACGGCTTCACGCTCGACGAGGTCAAGGACGACAAGGATGCCTGGATCATCAAGCCGGCTGATGACTACGGAGCGCACGGCGTCTATCCCGGCGTTGACTTCGACCGGGAGCAATGGGAGCGCATCGTGGACAAGAATCTCGATGCCGGATACATCGTGCAGGAGTTCTACCAGCCCCCGCGCGTCGACATTATCAACACGGTCATCGATGGCGATGATCCATGTCGCGTCGAGTCATGGCAGTCCATGCCCGGCGTCTATCTCTATGAGGGCAAGCCCGTTGGCTTCTACTGCCGCCTGGGTAACGAGGGCGTCATCGCCATCGACCACGGCGGCCTGTGTGCGAACAGCTTTGCGGTCGACTAGTCGAGAGCGAGCTCGGCAGCTGCCTTGAGGCGCTGCTCCACGACGACGCGATCCAGGAGCTCGATTGACTCGAAGAGCGGCGGACTCACCATGTTGCCGCACACGGCAACGCGAATCGGCTGGAAAACGAACTTCGGCTTGGCGTCAAGCTTCTCAAGCAGGCCACGCAACGCAGCCTCGATGCTATCAACCGTCCACTCGCAGTCGCTCAGTACAGCAGCAGCCTCGACGAGCGCCGTCTTCGCGCCCTTTCCCTCCTTGCGAAGCACCTTCTCGACGCTCTTCTCGTCAAGTTCGATATGCTCGTCGAGCAGGTAGGCAATCATGGGGACGGCCTCCGTCATGAGCTTGACGCGCTCGCTCACGAGTGGATAGATGGCCTCCAGACGCGGGCGCATCGCCTCGACACCGGCCTCGTCTGTCGCATATCCCGCCTCGATGAGATACGGCGCGAGCACGTCGACGAAGGCCGCCGCACCCATCTGCTGGATGTACTGGCTGTTGATCCACTCGAGCTTGTCGTAATCGAGCGAACTCGGATTCTTGCTGATGCGCTCGAGCGTGAAGAGCTTGGCCATCTCCTCGCGCGTGAACAGCGTGGTCTCGCCATCAGGCGCCCATCCGAGCAGTGCAAGGTAGTTGAACAGGGCATCGGGCAGGTAACCCATATCGCGATATTCCTCGACGCTTGCCGCACCATGGCGCTTGGAGAGCTTCTTTCCATCCGGACCGCAGATCATCGGCAGATGAGCGAAGGTCGGCGTGGGATAGCCGAGGGCCTCGTAGACGAGGACTTGACGCGGCGTGTTGGAAAGATGGTCATCACCGCGGATGATGTGCGTCATCTTCATGTTCACGTCATCGCAGACGACCGCGAAGTTGTAAGTGGGCGTGCCGTCGCTGCGCACGAGGATCATGTCGTCCATGAGGGCGGCGTCGAACTCCGCATCGCCGTGGATGATGTCGTGCACGACGATGGTGCCGCGATCCTCGGGGACCTTGAGGCGCCACACATGGGGCTCGCCCGCATCGATGCGCTTCTGGGCCTCCTCGCGGCTCAGTCCGCGGCAAGGATCGGGCTCGTTGGCAGCGCCGGCCTGCACGGCCTCACGACGAGCCGCGAGCTCCTCGGAAGTGCAAAAGCAGGGGTAGACGTTACCGCTCTCCTTGAGCTGCTCGAGAGCCTCCCTGTAGGTGTCGAAGCGCTCGGTTTGCATATAGGGGCCGTAGTCGCCGCCGATATGCGGACCTTCGTCCCAGTCAAGACCAAGCCACTTCATGGCGCGGATGATGAGGTCGATGTTCTCCTTCGTGGAGCGCTCGGGGTCAGTATCCTCGATACGCAGGACGAAGGTACCGTCCATCGCACGCGCGAACGCCCAGTTATAGATGGCGGTACGCGCGCCACCGATGTGCAGCTTGCCCGTCGGCGACGGGGCAAAGCGAACTCGAACCTCACTCATATCGTTTCCAACCTTTCGAAACCGGAAAATGTGACAAAACTGCTCCGGCGACTTTTGTCACATTCTGTCTCATACGCAAAAGAGGGGATAACGCGGTGCGCTATCCCCTCTCGACTGACGTGCAGCTGAAGGAGCGTTACTCGCCGAGCTCGATGCGAGCAAACGAGACGACCTTGATGTCATCGCCAATCTCCTTGGCACACTTGGCGATGTAGGCACCGACGGTGGTGTCGGGATCCTTCACGAACTCCTGCTCGACGAGGCAGTTCTCCTTGTAGAACTTCTCCATGCGGCCCGTGGCGATCTTCTCCTGGATGTTCTCGGGCTTGCCGGACTCGGCGGCCTGGGCCTTGTAGATCTCGAACTCGTGCTCGCGGATGTCCGCGGGTACGCTGTCCTTGTCGAGCGACACGGGATTGGTCGCGGCGATCTGCATGGCGACGTCCTTGCCCATGGCCAGGAAGCGCTCATCGGTAGCCGTAGCCTCGTTGTTGAACGTGAAGCCCACGAGCACGCCGATGCGGCCGTTCATGTGGATGTAGGGAACCAGGGCGCCCGTACCCTCGATCTCGAGACGCTTGAAGTTCGAGATCTGCATGTTCTCGCCGATGATGTGGATGGCCTCGGTGAGCGTATCGCCGACCTTCTCGCCCTCGTACTCGCTCTCGAGGAGCTCGTCGACGGTAGCGGGATTGCCATGCACCACGGCGCGCGTGAAGGTGTCGCAGTAGTCCTGGAACTTATCGGTGAGTGCGACGAAGTCGGTCTCGCAGTTGATCTCGACGACAGCGCCCTTGGTAGCGTCCTTCTTGCAGACGGCGACGTTGACACGACCCTCGTTGGTCGCGCGGCCGGCCTTCTTGGCAGCCTTGGCAAGACCATGCGTGCGCAGCACGTCGACGGCCTTCTCGAAATCGCCCTCAGCCTCGGTAAGAGCCTTCTTGCACTCCATCATGCCAGCTCCGGTTGCCTCACGGAGCTCCTTAACCATCTTTGCGGTGATCTCTGCCATTACTCTGCAACCTCCTCGGTCTTCTCTTCGATTTCTTTAATGGTGGACTCGGAAACCTCGACCCTCTCGGAAATCTCGGGCTCCTCGGGAATCGCGGGGACTTCCTTGTCCGCATCCGCAGTCATTTCCTGCTCGGTGACAACCGTGCCGGAACCGGCGATGAGAGCATCGGCGGCGAGCTGGCTCAGGAGGTTGACCGAACGGATGGCATCGTCGTTTGCGGGGATGCCGTAATCGATATCGTCGGGGTCGGCGTTGGTGTCGATGAGGCCGATGATGGGGATGTGCAGACGATGGGCCTCGCGTACGGCATTGTCCTCGTGCTTGGTGTCGACGATGAACAGCGCATCGGGTAGGTCATGCATGTTGCGGATGCCGCCCAAGGCGAGCTCGAGCTTGGTGTGCTCCTTGTTGAGACCGGCCTGCTCCTTCTTGGTGTATGCGTCGAAGCGACCATCAGCCTTCATGGCCTCGATCTCCTCCATGCGCTGAACGCGCGTGCGGATCGTGGCGAAGTTGGTGAGCATGCCGCCCATCCAGCGGTAGTTGACGTAGGGCATGCCGCAACGCTCGGCAGCGGTCTTGATGGGCTCCTGAGCCTGCTTCTTGGTGCCGACGAAGAGGACCTTCTTGCCAGCGGCACCCAGGTTGAGCAGGAAGCTGTACGCATCGTCGATAGCGTAGAGCGTCTTCTTGAGATCGAGGATGTAGATGCCGTTGCGCTCGCCGAAAATGTACGGTTTCATCTTCGGGTTCCAGCGGCGGGTCTGATGGCCGAAGTGAACGCCGGCCTCCAGAAGGGACTTGATAGATACAGTTGTAGCCATTGCGGGTAAACCTCCAGTTTTCGTTAGTCCTCTGCTCGGATCATCGCCGTGCTGCCCGCAACCCCCACCGGGGCCACTAGCGGGGCGGCTCCCCTCGCATGTGAAATAAAAGCTACTGCCATGCGTTTTCGCATAGCTCGCCAATTCTATCTCTGCCACAGGACGCATGCAAGGACAAGTTTGACTAGCAACGTG
>CAUHSG010000002.1 GCA_959608885.1 uncultured Coriobacteriia bacterium
GCGAAATCGACGTCTCGAGAGTCGACATCACGCAGCTAAATAATCATTTAGCTGAGAGCCCATAAATGATTATGCTGCTCTTTGACACATGCGCTGCATCACTCATCAAACAAATCCGAATGCGTACCAGTTCTGGAAGCGGTGAGAATCAGCTTCTCCCCATCAATCGCATAGACGAGCAACCAATCTGGTTTAATGTGGCATTCACGAAAGCCTATGTAACCGCCTGCGAGTGCGTGATCATGGTTACGTTCGTCAAGCTGCACGCCGTTCGCAAGCTTTTGAAGCACGTCATGGAGTGCTCCAAGGTCATAACCACGCTTCTTTATACGTTTATAGTCCTTTTTGAATTGTGACGTTGGGACAAGCGTTAACTTCATATCGTCTATTTGTCCAATTCAGCAAACATGGCATCGACCGAATCATAACCAGCGGCTTCAGCCTTTCCGGCAATAATATCCCGCGCCTCTTGTATTGCCCGCTCTGTTACGGCGTTATATCGAGGCTGCCTAACGTCGAATGGAAGGCCGCCCTCCATAATGGATTTGTGCAGAAATACGTTGATAGCATCGGTAAGGGTAAGGCCGAAATTCCCAAAGATGGACTCGGCCTTGCTCTTAACTTCGGGATCGATCCTCATGCTGATTGCTGCTGTTTTAGCCATCATGCGCCCCTTAAGTATGTGTTTCATTATGATGTAATTGTAACACAATGAAATACATTCATGAGACTCAGATCATCTATTCGGATACTCTTGCGCTCAATCTAGACAGCCTGTGCCCTATGTAAGCCGCTATAATCACCCCCAGCATATCCGTACGAGTGAGGACCAAGACCCCATGAGCAAAGAACCCTTCTACGTATCCACGCCCATCTACTACGTCAATGGCGAGCCGCACATCGGCACTGCGTACACCACCGTCGCGACCGACGCCACCGCACGCTTCGCCCGCATGGACGGGCGTGATGTCTTCTTCCTCACCGGCATGGACGAGCATGGCGAGAAGGTCGCCGAGGCCGCTGCCGCGCACGATATGACGCCGCAGGAGTGGTGCGATAGCCAGGTGACGCAATTCACCGAGCTGTGGCGCGACCTCGACATCACCAATGACGACTTCATTCGCACGACGCAGCCGCGCCACGTGAAAGGCGTCCAGGACTTCATGCAGAAGCTCCACGACAACGGCTACCTCTACAAGGGAACCTACGACGGCTACTATTGCACGCCATGCGAGACGCAGTTCACCGAAGGCGACCTTGTCGATGGCAAGTGCCCCGATTGCGGCCGCGAGGTCAAGGTCATCCACGAGGAGAACTGGTTTTTCAAGCTCTCCGAGTTTGGCGACAAGCTGCTCGCGTACTGCGACGAGCACCCCAACTTCATTCGCCCGCAGATTCGCGAGAACGAGATCCGCTCCTTCATTGAGGGCGGCATGCATGACCTGTCCGTGAGCCGCACGGCGTTCGACTGGGGCATCCCGCTGCCATTCGATCCCGAGCATGTCACCTACGTGTGGGTCGACGCGCTCATCAACTACCTCACCGCGCTCGGCTACGGCAGCGATGACACCATGTTGCTCGAGCGCTTCTGGCCGGTGAACTTCCACTTTGTGGGCAAGGACATCATCCGCTTCCACTGTGTGATCTGGCCGGCCATGCTCATGGCCGCTGGCATGAAGTGCCCGCGTCACGTCTTCGCGCACGGCTTTCTGATGGCCGCTGACGGCTCCAAGATGAGCAAGTCGAAGGGCAACGCACTCTATCCGCGCGACCTCATCGAGCGCTACGGTGTGGACGCCTATCGCTACTACTTTCTGAGTGACGTGACCTTTGGTTCCGATGCCAATATTGGCCACGACCGCATCACGCAGGTCTACAACGCCGACCTGGCCAACACCTACGGCAACCTCTTCAGTCGCGTGAGCAATATGGTCATCAAGTACTTCGATGGACAGGTGCCCGAGGTGCCCACCAAATTCGGTCTGGAGGAAAACCCGCTCTCGGAGATTGCCGAGGGGCTCTACGACCGCTACGCCGCGTGCATGAACGACATCGACTTCGGCGGGGCGTCCGCTCATGTCATGGAGCTTCTGCATCGCGCAAACCTCTACGTCGAGGAAAGTGCACCGTGGAATCTCGCCAAGAGCGAGGAGACCCAGGGCGAGCTGGCGTTCGTGCTCTACAACGCGCTGGAGACCTGCCGCATCGCCGCGCTGCTCCTTGCCCCCTTCATGCCCAATACGTCGACGGAACTGTGGAGGCGTCTGGGCCTGGAAGACCCGTGCGCTGTCGACAATGCCGCCGAGCTCGCGCTGTGGGGCGGGCTTCCCGCCGGCAACGAGGTCACCAAGGGCGACGCTCTCTTCCCGCGTCTCGAGAAGTAATGGGCTACAACGACTTCAAACACTTCGATGAGCGCGACGCGCTCTTTCGCAACTCGAAGGGCAAGGTCAAGTCTGCTCCCGAATTGCCGTACGGCACGCTTGTTGCCGACACGCATTGTCACCTGGGCATGTTTCCCGAACCGGGGCTCACGCTTGCGCAGGCGGCGGCCCATGGCGTCGACTTCATCTGCTGCATGACCGACCCGACAAGCCCCGAGCTCGACGGTGACGATGGAGACGTGACGCGACGGACGGCGCGCGACACCTACGACGGGCTCGGCTCGTGGTTTGATGATGCTGCTGCATTGCTCGAGGAGTGGGGAATGGCGCAGGCCGTCATGCCACGCGTTCGCTTTGCCTGCGGCGTGCATCCGCACAACGCCAAGTACTTTGATGATGCGCGTGATGAGCTCGCCGCCCTGCTTGCCCGTCCCGAGACGAGCTGCCTGGGCGAGGTGGGGCTCGATTACCATTACGATTTCAGCCCGCGCGACGTGCAGCGCGAGGTCTTTGCCGCGCAATTGCAAATGGCACAGGAGTACGGGCTTCCCGTAAGCCTGCATCTGCGCGAGGCCCATGATGACGCGCTTGCCATCTTGCGCGAGACGGGCGTCCCCAAAGCTGGCTGCATCGTGCACTGCTTCAACCTTGACGCCCAAACGCTGGCCCCGTTTCTCGAGCTTGGCTGCTATGTTGCCTTTGGCGGGCCGCTCACCTTCAAGAAGAGCTGGGAGACGCGCGCGGCCGCTCTCGATGTTCCCGTCGATCGCCTGTTGACCGAAACCGATGCTCCCTATATGGCTCCCGAGCCCTTGCGCGGCACGGTCTGCACGCCGAGTCAGACCGTCTTCACCTTGCGCGAGCTGCTCGATTGCTTTGGATATGCGGGGGTCGAGCGCGCCTTCGGGCTTCTGCAGCCGCGTCAAAGCGACATCGACAAGGGCGCCGTGGCGCCGGTGACGTTGATGCCAGACTATGCGATTCTGCAACGGGGGCTCACCGAGGCGCAGTTCGCCGAGCGCGTCTTCCAGAACGCTATCGATCTGCTCGACATTGAGCGCGTCTGAGGGGATCTTTCCATGGCAAAGAAGTCACGCAGGAGAAAGCTTCCGACCGAGAAGGACTTCGAGAGGCTCAACGCGCCCAAGCAAGGGTCAAAACCTGTCAAGGACGAGGCACTGGCTTCGAACGAGCCTACCGAGTCCCCGTTGGATGTCGATGCACAAGTAGACTCCGCAAATGAGGTAGAGGTTGTCGATTCGGAATCGGCAGATACTGTGCCTGATGAGGCTGCACCCGTAGATGAGGATGCGGGAGCCCGCCTGACTTATAGCGTTGATGGGGGCATGTCGGTTTCGTTGGCAGGGGATGTCACCGGCGGGCAAGCGTCTGATGCAGAGGAGGGGCCTGAAGAAGACCCCGGGATCGACGATGATTTAGCCTTTGATGAACCGATCGTCGGTAGAGGTACGGACGAGGAGGAGCCCGAGGAAGAAACCGGCGAAGAGGAACTAGACGATGACGCTCCCCGTCCGCCTGAAGTCCTCGTTCTCGTGGGTTCGCCGCACACGGATGGCAAGTCGGCGCTCTTCGGGCGTAAGCTTTCGGAGTACCTGCGCCTGTCTGGGGCCGCCGTCACGCTCTATGAAATCGCGAAGTATCCGGTCGCGGCATGCACGGGTTGCGAAGCATGTAGCCAGACCGGCTTATGCTGCATCAAGGGCGATGCCTGGAACGTGCTCTCCCGCCACATGGACTCCTGCGCAGCACTTGTCGTGATTGCACCTGTTTATTTCGCCGGCCCCTCGGGCTGGCTCAAGGCGGCACTTGACCGCTGCCAGATGTACTGGGCGCGCAAGTACGTGCTCAAGGATTGGATCCCGCGCAAACGTCCCGCGCATCTCGTCGTCATCGGCGATGGGGGAGATCCCTTTGGGACCGAACCCCTCGAGACCATCTGCACCTCGGCCCTCAATTGTGCGAACTTGCGCATCGAACCCGACCGCATCATGCGCATGATCGGCGACCAGTACGACTTGCGAAACGCCGTCATGCTTGCTGGCAGGGTGATGGCAAGTATCGGACGGATGTGACGATGCCGTACTCAGCATTAGCGAATCCGCGTGTGACTAAGGGCATCTTGCAGGAGTTTGGCTTGAGTGCCAAACATGCCCTCGGCCAGAACTTTCTCGTGGACGATAATGTCGTTGGCAACATTCTGCGCCTCGCCAAGCTTGATGACCCGCAGCCGGGCGAGGAATTACCCACGTTGCTCGAAATCGGTCCGGGAATTGGCACGCTCACCATTGCGCTGCTCGAACGTGCCAAGCTTATCGCCATCGAGCGCGATGCCGACCTTATCGATGTGCTCGCACAGACGACGATGGATCTCTCACATCGTTTTGCGCTCATCGAGAAGGATGCTCTCAAGCTGACACGCGAAGAGCTTGAGCAAGCTGCTGTCATGCTTGATGCGCCAATGCCCCATCAACTCGTATCAAACCTGCCCTACGGCATCGCGGCGACGGTCGTGCTCGACTGGCTCGAGCGCTTCGATTTCCTCGAAGCCATGACGGTCATGGTGCAAAGCGAGGTCGCTGATCGCATGTGCGCCGAGGTGGGCACCAAGAACTACGGCGCCTACACGGTCAAGCTGCGCCTGCGTGCGCACGTGACCGATCGCTTCCAGGTGCCACCGAGCTGCTTCATGCCCGCGCCGCATGTCGAGAGCGCCGTCATCCATATCGAGCGAAACGAGGACGCGCCGGACTCCGAGCTGCTCGAAGTTGCGAGTGCCTTGGCAGATGCGGCTTTCGCCCAGCGGCGCAAGACCATTCGCAACTCCATGAGCAGCCGTTATCCCAAGGACGTAGTCGATCGTCTGCTTGCCGAATGCGATATCGCCCCCACGACGCGTGGCGAGACTCTCGAGCCCGAGACATATCTTCAAATGGCCATTGCGTTATTGTCGATGTGACGACGCGTAGGCAGGCGGTGGATGAGGTGAGCGCACCGGCAAGCTGCAAAGCGAAGGTCCAAGGGAGCGCGCCGTAAAGACCGCGAAGCGGGCTGTCGGGAAGCGACCGTCGGAGCGCCGCAGCTTGCCGGTGTGAGCAAAAATGAAGGCGGGCGAAGCGTAACTCGGGCGTGAGAGAAAGTCCGCGATTTGCTCACCTGAATACCCCCTCAACATCCCGTGCACATGTTGTGAAGCGATTGGCGCTTGCCACTGGCTTGCATTACAATGCAACAACGAATCTGCAGACATCACCCGGAGAGGTAACGCAGCGAGAATATGGCGACATTCGTCAACACCTTCAACCTGTTTCTGTTCTTCGTATTCAGCCTTTGCTATATGTATCAGGCCGTGTATGCCGTCATCGTCTTGGTGAAGGACCATCGGCGCAAGATCACGCATACGCAAGATGCCCCTCTGCACAAGTTCGCGGTGATGATTGCCGGTCGCAACGAGGAGGCCGTCATCGGCGAGCTCGTGCGCAGCATCAAGAATCAGGACTATCCCGAGGAGCTTATCGACATCTTCGTCATTGCTGACAACTGCACGGACAATACGGCCCAGGTCGCCGAAGAGGCAGGTGCCGAGGTGCTCGTGCGCAACGATCGCCTGGTCGTCGGCAAGAGTCATGCGCTCGACTTCGCGCTCAACCGTATTCGCGTCTTATATGGTGATTGCTCGGGTCGTACCGATTACGACGCATATTTCGTCTTCGATGCCGATAACGTGCTCGATCCTGGTTTCGTCGCGGCGATGAATCGCGGTGTAAACCGCGGGTACCAGGTTCTCACCTGCTATCGCAACTCGAAGAACTACGACTCGAACTGGATTTCCGCCGGTAGTGCATTGTGGTTCTTGCGCGAGGCCAAGTTCCTCTCCAATGCCCGCTACATGATGGGCAGCTCGTGCGCGATTAGCGGTACGGGTTTCATGATCAGCGCGGATATCCTCGAATCCAACGGCGGCTGGATCCACCATCTGCTCACCGAGGACATTGAGTTTTCGACGGACTGCATCGCGCATGGCATTCGCATTGGCTATTGCGCCGATGCCTACGTCTACGACGAGCAGCCCACGACCATGAAGGATTCCTGGCGTCAGCGCATGCGCTGGGCCAAGGGCTTCTACCAAGTGCTGCTCAAGTACGGCTCGTTCCTCTTCAACGGTATCTTCAAGGGCAAGCAGGGACGCTTCGCCTGCTACGACATGTTCATGACCATCGCCCCGGCAATGCTCCTCACGTTGGCGGGCGTTGCCGTCAACCTCGTCTTCTGTCTCACCGGCATCGTGCAGATGGCCGGTATCGCGGCATCCGTGCAGACGGTCGCCGCGAGCACGTCGGGCACTGCCGGTATCGCGGCAAGTGACCCCAGCTGGTTTTCGATGGCTACCGGCATGATGAGTGGTTCCGTATTCGAAGGGGACCCGCTGAGCTCCTTCAATGTGAGCCAAGTCTCGACCGTGCTCGCCTATGCCGAGGCACGTGCGACCATCGTCACCTCAGTACTTTCGCTGGCTGGCTGCTTCCTGAGTTTCGCGATTGTCATGCTCGTGTTTGGCACGCTCACGACCATCACCGAGTGGAATCACATTCACGCGAAGGCCTCCGACAAGATCAAATACCTCTTCACCTTCCCCATCTTCATGCTCACCTACGTCCCCATCGCCCTCATTGCCGTGTTCAAGAAGGTCGAGTGGAAGCCGATCACGCACAACGTCGTGCGCTCGGTTGCTGACGTCGTGAGCAAGGGATAACCAACCCTTTGCGGATCGGGGAGGCGAAATGAGCAAGCTCAGCCATATCGAGGATGTGGAACGACGCGCGCAACAGGAACAAGCGCGCGATGCCCAAGTGGCTCGACCGGATCATGCGCCCCAGGGCACTCCAGAACCGAAAGCAGCCCAATATGATTGTGTCTCCGAGCAGGGCGATATGAGTGCCGAGCAGGAAGAGAAGTTTCACGGTCTCGACTCGACCCAACCTATGGGAACCGGGCATAGGGCATTAATTGCCATTGCGGTCGTCGTCGTCATTGTCGCAATACTGTATATTGTCAATAGCTGGATACACTTCGTATAGGGGTATAGATGGATAAGCGCGAAAACGACGGGCAGGATGAAGTCGAAATTCACCTCTTCACGGAGGAAGACTTCAATGACGACCATGAGGTCGAGGAAACCGTCAAGGAAGAGATAACGGTCGACTTCGGCGAGGCTGCCGAATCCATGCTCGACGACATCAAATCAGACAGCTCTTATACCATGCATGCCTCGATGAACGATGACGATTTTGAGCCGGGCGAGGTATCCTCCGATGAAGTCGTCAATGCCGGCGATGTCATCGTGGACCGTGGTGAGGGCGAGCGCCTTTCCGAAAACGCCGACCTGGACGAGTTACCCGATTCCATCAACATCATCGAGCAGGAGACGATTGCGTACGTTGAGGATGAGGATGAGGAGGCTTCGGCCGAGCGTGCCGCACGCAGTAGACGCCGCCTGCGCCGCCTGCTCCTTTTCTTCATCATCATCTTGCTGGTGCTCATTGCCGTGATCGGCTTGTTCATCTGGCGCAATAGCACCCCTCCTGATGTCAAGCAGCCGGATTCCGATGTCCTGCAGACTTCCGAGGCGGGGACGAATGCCACGCAGTTTCAGGCAATCGAGGCCGATCGTATTCCCGATCTCGTCACGTACTTCGGCATGACTCCGGAAGCCGCAGCCGAGGCGAGTGGCAACTCGATTTCCCTTGATGCTGAGGCGGTGCGCGCTACGGATGCGAGTTTGCCCAATGTTGCGAAGACGCGTAATGGCTGGCTTGTGGGATCCAGTGGCGAGACGCTCGCGAGCATTACTTTCGGTCTCAATGGGGAAGGCAATATCAACTACATCTTCGCGTCGTTCGACCTCGACGCCTTTGGCGTGGCCGATGCCAAGTTCGACGAGCTCGCTGCTTCCAAGGTCGTGGCTGCCTCCATACTTGCGGGCATCGGCCTCGACAGCGCCGTCGTGGATTCCGCGCAACTTACTATTACGGGCAATCCGCAGGCGGTGATCTCACGTGATACCTCAGGCCAGGAAGTTGCTGAGTTTACGGGCTCCACTAATATCGAGGGCGCACCAGCGACCTGGAAGGTGACCGAGACCTACGACCATACGGCAGGTGTCACCCTTGGCGACAACAGCGTCATTCGCACGCTGAGCGTCGACTTACGATAAAGATGAGATAGACGGGCAAATTACTTCTTGCATGTGCCTGTGGGCACGTGTAAACTATGCGTCCGTATCTACGAAGTGAAGGTGCGCAAGTTACCTTCCACCTTTCGACGAGCAAGCGCTCAGTTGTCTGGTCACTTACAATTCGCCCTCCGGGGGTCTTTGTGCGTGCCTGTCGGCTGAATGCAGCTCGACGGGTTTTTTATTAGGAGGTGTTTGTCATAGCAGCTCAGGACACACGGATCAACGGTGAGATTCATGCGCCGCAGCTTCTCGTCATCGGTGTCGATGGCACCAAGTACGAGATGGCCAACGATGCGGCACAGCGCTTTGCCGAAGACCAGGGTCTCGATCTGGTAGAGGTTGCTCCCAATGCAGACCCGCCCGTTTGCCGCGTCATGGATTACGGCAAGTACAAGTACGAGCAGGCGGTCAAGGCCAAGAAGGCGCGCAAGAACCAGACCAAGATCGAGGTCAAGGAGATGAAGTTCCGCCCCAAGATCGATACGGGCGACTACGAGACCAAAAAGGGTCATGTGCTTCGCTTCCTCGGCAAGGGAAACAAGGTCAAGATCACCATCATGTTCCGCGGTCGCGAGATGGCTCACCCCGAACAGGGCCTGACCATTCTCGAGAGGCTTGCCGATGATCTCAAGGACCTCGCCGTCGTAGAACAGCAGCCAAAGATGGAAGGGCGCAACATGCACATGATGGTCGCGCCGCTTCCCAAGGACGCACGTAAGAATTCCAGCAAGGAAGACGAAGACAAGGAGTAAGCATCATGCCTAAGATGAAGACCCACAAGGGCACTGCCAAGCGCTTCCGCACCACGGGGTCGGGCAAGATCATGCGCGGCAAGGCGTTCAAGAGCCACATCATGACCAAGAAGTCCCAGAAGCGCAAGCGCAATTTCCGTCACGAGACGGTGGTTGCCGAGGCCGACGTGAAGGTCATCAAGAAGAATCTGGGCAAGGCGTAAAGCGCGCAAGCCCGTATCCGTTTAGTTGTTAGTAGGAGTTGATAAACATGGCACGTGTCAAGCGCGCAGTTAACGCCAAGAAGAAGCGTCGTACCGTATTCAAACGCGCAAAGGGTTATTACGGTGCAAAGTCCCGTCAGTATCGCGCCGCCAAAGAGCAGGTTCAGCATTCGCTGCAGTATGCCTATCGCGATCGCCGCAACAAGAAGCGCGAGATTCGCCGTCTGTGGATCACCCGCATCAACGCTGCTGCCCGCATCAACGGTCTGTCTTATTCGACCTTCATGCATGGTCTCAAGGTGGCTGGCGTCGAGCTCGACCGCAAGGTGCTCGCCGACATGGCGGTCAACGACCCGCAGGGCTTTGCCGAGCTGTGCAAGATCGCCCAGAAGGCCGCCGCGTAGCACGTACGCACCACAGCGAACTATTAGAAAGGGGCGTCGAGCCCCTTTCTTTTTTGCCGAGTTTTTGTGAAGCGTCCATTGTTACGGTATCGTTTGCCATGGATGGGGATGCGCTTTGCGCGTCTGGCAAGAGAGGACAGGACCCCGTGCCCCAGCTGGATTTCATTCGGGTCAAGGATCCGGAACATATCGCGGAGCTCGCCATATTCGCGGAAGGTATCTTCAGGGAGTATTTCTCGACGCTGCATGAGCCCGAGAAGGTCGACCGCCTGGTAGAGCATCTGCTGTCGATAGAAACGCTCACTGCCGCCATTGCCGACGAGGGCTATGAGTACTACTTCGTCGATGACGGGACGACGGGCGAACATATCGGATTCATCGGCATCAGGCCAGACGATGGCTTCCTCTACCTTAGCAAGCTCTATCTCGTCAAGGATGCTCGTGGCAAGGGCCTCGGTCGCGCGGAGTTCGAGTTCGTAAAGCAACGTGCGCAAGACCTCGGTCTCGCACGCGTGCGTCTCACCTGCGCACGCGACAACGTCGCGAGTCTCGATCGCTATGACCACATGGGGTTCAAGAGAATCGCGTGCGTCAATAATGATGTTGGCGGCGGATTCGAGATGAACGACTACCTAATGGAGTACGCGCTCGAGGACGTTTCCTAGTCCTCGTCAACCTCGATGGCGCCGAGCGGGCACTCTTCCATGCATTCGCCGCAACCGTCGCAGCTATCCTCGTTTACAACAGAAGCGACGCTTCCGACAATGTCGAGCACGTCATTGGGACAGGTATCAACGCAGATACCACATCCTGAACATTCGTCGATGTCTATCGTGGGCTGGGGCATGTGCAAGCCTTTCGTCTCGGTAACATCACGTATGCAAAATAGCGGTAACCCCTCCATAAGGCAACATGTTTTTTGATTCGATTCCAAGAAGGCGGCTGGTGACCGCTTGTTAGCGAATGATGCCAGGAAATAAAGGTCCGTGACTCCTCAAATGGCTACATCAGGGGCAATTTGCCATGTTTGGCGGTCATTGCCCCGCAGTTCTTGGCGCCTTGTGGTCAGCGACCCTGCATTCTTGGCAATAGGGCCTCAGAAATGGTCAGCGACCTCGCATCCTTGGCAAGAAAGGTATGAACGCGGTGCTGGCGCGGAAGGCTACGGCGAGGACGCAACACAAGAAGCCCACGGTCATACTCAGAATATCTAAGTATGACATATTGGTAACGTGTACCAAAAATGGCTTATAAAACTTGACAATAGGACACTTAGATTTCATAATATGCAGCGTAAACATACAAGGGAATCCATACATAGAAAGGTATAGATATGAGCAAGATTATTGGTATTGACCTTGGCACGACGAACTCGGCCATGGCGGTTCTCGAGGGTGGCGAGCCCACGATCATCGTTAACGCGGAGGGTGATCGCACCACTCCGTCCGTTGTCGGTTTCCGCAAGGATGGCGAGCGTGTCGTTGGCAAGGCAGCTAAGAACCAGGCTGTCACCAATCCCGAGAACACCGTTGCGTCCATCAAGCGTTTCATCGGTCGCAATTATGACGAGACCGAGTCCGAGCGCGCGACTGTCGCCTACAACGTGGTCAAGGGCAAGGACGGCCGTAACATGGTTCAGATCGACGGGCATGACTACACGCCTGAGGAGATTTCGGCCATGGTGCTCCAGAAGCTCAAGGCTGACGCCGAGAAGTATCTGGGCGAGCCGGTGACCGAGGCCGTCATTACCGTTCCTGCCTACTTCAACGACGCGCAGCGTCAGGCAACCAAGGATGCGGGCAAGATTGCCGGTCTCGAGGTAAAGCGCATCATCAACGAGCCCACCGCAGCGGCTCTGGCCTATGGCCTGGACAAGAAGGGTATCGACGAGAAGATCCTCGTCTTCGACCTTGGTGGCGGTACCTTCGACGTCTCCATCCTCGAGATGGGCGATGGCGTCTTCGAGGTTCTCGCGACCGCAGGCGACAACCACCTGGGTGGCGATGACTGGGATCAGCGCATCATCGATTGGCTGGCCGATAAGTTCAAGGCCGACCAAGGCGTTGATCTGCGCAAGGACAAGATGGCCCTGCAGCGTCTCAAGGAGGCCGCCGAGAAGGCCAAGATGGAGCTCTCTAACACGCAGCAGGCCGCTATCAATCTGCCGTTCATCACGGCCGTCGATGGCAACCCGGTCCACCTGGATTACTCGCTGACGCGTGCCGAGTTCGAGCGCATCACCGCAGACCTGCTTGAGCGTTGCAAGACGCCGGTTGAGACTGCGATGAAGGACGCCGGGCTCTCTAGCGGGGAGATTGACGAGGTTATCCTCGTTGGTGGCTCCACGCGCATGCCGGCAGTGCAGGAAGAGGTCAAGAAGATCACGGGCAAGGACCCGCACATGGGTGTCAACCCGGATGAGGTCGTTTCCATCGGCGCAGCTATCCAGGGCGGCGTGCTTGGCGGCGATGTCGAGGGCATCCTGTTGCTCGACGTGACCCCGCTTTCGCTGGGCGTCGAGACCATGGGTGGCGTCATGACCAAGATGATCGATCGCAACACGACCATTCCGACACGCAAGACCGAGGTGTACTCCACGGCGGCCGATAACCAGACCTCCGTCGAGATCCATGTCCTGCAGGGCGAGCGCGAGTTCGCACGTGATAATAAGACGCTGGGTCGCTTCCAGCTGACGGGCATTCCGGCAGCGCCGCGTGGCATCCCGCAGATCGAGGTCACCTTCGACATCGACGCCAACGGCATCGTCAACGTGTCCGCCAAGGATCTGGGCACGGGTCAGGAGCAGAAGATCACGATCTCCGGTTCCACGGCTCTGTCCGACGAGGAAGTCGACCGCATGGTGGCCGACGCCCAGGATCACGCGGCCGAGGACGAGGCTCGCAAGGCCGAGGTCGAGACCCGCAATCAGGCCGACTCGATCGTGTACGCGACCGAGAAGACCCTGAAGGATCTGGGTGACAAGGTTCCGCAGGCGTCCAAGGACGAGGTCGAGGCAGCCATCGCAGCCGTTAAGACGGCTCTCGAGGGCACTGATGTCGATGATATCAAGGCCAAGACCGAGGCTCTGCAGCAGGCAAGCTACAAGCTCGCCGAGATTGCATACGGCAACGGCCAGCAGGCTGGTGCCCAGGCGGGCAACACCGCGAGCGGCTCGTACGACACCAATGCCGGCGGCGACGAGGTCGTCGATGCCGACTACGAGGTCGTCGATGACGACAAGGACAACTAATCATGACCGCCGTGAAAAAGGACGATACGCTCGACGGGGCTGCCACTGGCAGCCCCGAGGGCGCTGAGTCCGTAGACGAGAAGGTTGATGAGGCCATCGAGGCCGAGGTCATCGAGGAGCAAGATGAGGTCCAGGAGGACGCGCCCAACCTCTTCGAGGCCATCACGGCCGAGGTGACCGAGCTGCGCGATCGCTATGCGAGGCTGCAGGCGGAGTGGGACAACTACCGCAAGCGTACGCAGGCAGAGCGCGAATCCGAGCGCGTACGTGCTGCGGAAAGTCTCGTTGTGGATCTGCTCCCCCTGCTCGATGACCTCGAGCGCGCTATCAAGCACGCGAGGGAGACGGGCGAGGGCGGCAACCTGACGGACGGCGTCGAGGCCATCCAGAACAAGTTCTTGCAAATTCTGGAGAAGCACAAGGTCACGCAAATCGCTGCGTTGGATGAGCCGTTCGATGCGATGCAGCATCAGGCGGTCGGTACCGAGGAGGACGCAAGCGTTCCCGAGGAGACGGTCGTCAAGGTGTTCCAGCAAGGTTACAGGATGGGCGAGCGCGTCATACGTCCTGCAATGGTTGTGACCAGCACCGGTGGCCCCGCACGTGAGCCAGACGGAGCTAACGAGCAATAGCCGAGGAAACGCGTTCGCAAGGACGCGTTTCTTCTTGTAAACAGAAAGGTGGAAGACATGTCAAAGAGCTATTACGACATACTCGGCGTGAAGAAGTCCGCTTCCGCCGATGAGATAAAGAAGGCGTTTCGCAAGCTCGCCCAGAAGCATCATCCCGATGCGGGCGGTGACGAGGAGACCTTCAAGGAGATAAACGAAGCTTACGAGGTCCTTTCGGATCCCGAGAAGAAGGAGCAGTACGACACCTACGGCACCGTGGGCAATTTCGCCGACCAGGCGGGTGCCTGGGGCGGTGCGGGCCAGGGATGGCCTGGTGGCGGCCGCACCTACACCTACACCTCGAATGGCGATGGGGCCGGCTTCGATTGGGCCGATATTTTCAGCAATATCCGTGGCGGCGATGGCGCGTTTGGCAGCGATTGGGATTTCAACATCAATCGGGCGCATAAGGGCCAGGACCTCCAGACGTCCATCGAACTCACCTTCGACGAGGCGTTCAAGGGCACGACGAAGAAGGTCTCGATCAAGATTCCGAGCACGGGCGACACCGAGACGGTCACGGTCAAGGTGCCCGAGGGTGCTGTCGACGGAGGCAGGCTGCGTTTTCGCGGCAAGGGCGAGCACGGTACCAATGGCGGCGAGCGAGGCGACTTGCTCATCGTCACGAAGATCGCCGAGCATCCCGTCTACAAGCGCGAGAAGGCCGATGTTGTCATGGACCTTCCGGTCAGCATCGACGAGGCCATTCTCGGTGCGAGCATCGTCATTCCGGCTCCGGATGGCACGCGCGTCAAACTGCGCGTTCCCGCAGGCACACAGGACGGCAAGGTGCTGCGCGTCAAAGGCAAGGGCGCCAAGGACGTGAAGGGCAAGAAGGGCACGGGTGACCTGCGTATCAAAGTAAAGGTCGAGATGCCCAGGAATCTCAACGCCGAGCAGAAGAAGGCGATTGAGGACTTCCGTGCGGCGTCGCCCTCGCCAGATACGCTGCGAAGCGCGATGAACGATCAGATGAAGGCCGTCAAGGCATAGGATAAGGAGCGCGATATGGCACAGACAGACAGAAACAAGCCGCTCTACATGATTAGCGTTGCCGCCGATCTTGCCGGGCTTCATCCGCAGACCCTGCGCATCTACGAGGCGAAGGGTCTCGTGTCGCCCCAGCGCACGAGTGGTAACACGCGCATGTATTCGCAGGCCGACGTTGACCGCCTGGAGCTCATTGGCAGGCTTACGGACGAAGGCATCAATCTGGCCGGTGTCATGCGCATCCTCGATCAGAGGGAGCGCATGCGCGAGATTCAGGCGGAGGCCGATAGGCTTCGCGAAGAGATCGAGCGTTTGCATGAGGCCATGCACGAGCTCGAGATGCGCCAGACCATCGCGACGCTCATGAACAAGCCGGACCACTCCAGACTTCTGAGCGAGGGATTCACCGGCATCTAATGCGGAACATCCGCATGCGCACAATTTGAACTACCTGTCGTGCAGCCCTACGTGGGGTTGCCGCGGCATGCATATATGAATGAAATGAATATTGGAGGAATGACAATGAGAATAGACAAGTTGGCGGTCACTGCGCAGGAGGCATTGCAAAATGCAATCTCCATAGCAGCGGACATGGAGGCGGCGGCAGTCGAGCCCGAGCACTTGCTCAAGGCGCTTCTCGACTCCAACGAGGGAAACCTGACCGCAATCATTGAGAGGATCGGCGCGGATCCGCGTGCGATCGACATGACGATAACTGAAGACCTGGAGAAGCAACCCAAGGTGTCGGGCACGATGCCCAATGTGAGCCAGCGGCTGGCGGCCGTCGTCGATGACGCCGTCAAGATTGCGGGTAAGATGGACGATGCTTTTGCGACCACCGAGCACCTGCTCATAGCCCTGACCGAGGACAAGGGCGAGGCGGGTAAGGAGCTCAAGCTCGCCGGTGTGACGCGCGGCCGCGTCGAGCAGGTTTACGAGGAGCTGCGTGGCGATACGCGCGTGACTGACCGCGATTCCAAGACGCAGTTCGAGGCGCTCGAACAATATGGGAAGAACCTTACGCAAGAGGCTCGCGACGGCAAGCTCGATCCTGTCATTGGCCGTAACGACGAGATTCGTCACACCATTCAGGTTCTGGCACGTCGCACCAAGAACAATCCGTGCCTCATCGGCGAACCGGGCGTCGGCAAGACGGCCATCGTCGAGGGTCTCGCCCAGCGCATCGTCGCAGGTGATGTTCCTTCAACACTGCTCAATAAGGAGATCGTGGCGCTTGATCTGGGCTCCATGGTCGCGGGCGCCAAGTATCGCGGCGAGTTCGAAGATCGTCTCAAGGCGGTGCTGCGCGAGGTCGAGCAGTCCGATGGCAATATCATCTTGTTCATCGACGAGCTGCACACCATCGTGGGTGCAGGGGCGAGCGAGGGTTCGCTCGATGCGGGCAATATGCTCAAGCCTGCCCTGGCACGTGGCGAGCTGCATGCCATCGGCGCGACGACGCTCAACGAGTACCGCAAGTACATCGAGAAGGATTCCGCACTCGAGCGTAGGTTCCAGCCTGTCATGGTGAGCGAGCCTTCCGTCGAGGAAACGGTTTCGATTCTGCGCGGTATCAAGGAGAAGTACGAGATCCACCACGGCGTGCGTATCCAGGACTCGGCCATCGTGGCCGCGGCCCAGCTGTCAAACCGCTACATCACGGATCGCTTCCTGCCGGACAAGGCCATCGACCTCGTCGATGAGGCGGGTAGCCGCCTGCGTATGGAGATTGACTCGTCTCCGATGGAGATCGACTTGCTCGATCGCATGCTTACGCAGATGCAGATCGAGGAGCAAGCCCTCATGAAGGAAGACGACGAGCTTTCCAAGCAGCGTCTCGAGGAGCTGCGTGGCCAGATTGCCGAGCAACAGCAAGAGCTCGACAAGCTGCGCGCCGAATGGTCGAACCAGAAGGACGCCATCAATCGCGTGCGCGAGATCAAGGCCGAAATCGATCAGGCTCAGGTGGACGAGGACCGTTGCACGCGCGAGGGTGACCTCGTGGCGGCATCCGAGATTCGCTTCGGCAGGATTCCGCAGCTCAAGGCAGAACTCGAGGAGGCAACGGCCGTGCTCGAGGCAGCTCAGGACGATGACAGCATCCTCAAGGAGGAGGTCACTGCGGAGGACATTGCCGATGTCGTGAGCAGTTGGACGGGCGTGCCCGTGAGCAAGATGATGGAAGGCGAGATGGCCAAGCTCGTTGGACTTGAGGACACCTTGCATGGGCGCGTCATCGGCCAGGAGGAGGCCGTGCATGCGGTCGCGGGTGCCATCAGGCGCAGCCGCAGCGGTCTCTCCGATCCGGACAAGCCCATTGGCAGCTTCCTGTTCCTTGGCCCCACGGGCGTGGGCAAGACCGAGCTCACCAAGGCGCTTGCGGAGGCGCTCTTCGACGACGAGCGCGCGATGGTGCGCATCGACATGTCCGAGTACATGGAGAAGTTCAGCGTGCAGCGCCTTATCGGCGCTCCTCCGGGATACGTAGGCTATGAGGAAGGCGGCCAGCTCACCGAGGCGGTGCGCAGGCATCCCTACTCGGTCATTCTGCTCGACGAGATCGAGAAGGCGCATCCGGATGTCTTCAACGTGCTGCTGCAGGTGCTCGATGATGGTCGTCTGACCGATGGCCAGGGTCGTGTCGTGAGCTTCAAGAACTCGATCATCATCATGACGAGTAATCTTGGTTCGCAGTTCATCCGGGAGTTCATGGAGACGGGCGACAAAGACGCGATGGATGCTGCCATCCAGAACGCCCTGCGACAGTCCTTCAGGCCCGAGTTTCTCAATCGTATCGACGAGATCATCACGTTCACCTCGCTCGATATGGAACACCTCGAGAAGATCGTCGAGCTGCAACTCGAGAAGGTGCGTGAGCGCCTTGCCGAGCGTCGTATCTCGCTCGAGCTTACGCCTGCCGTACTTGAGCGCCTGTCGCTCGATGGCTTTGACCCGCTCTTCGGCGCACGTCCGCTCAAGCGTCTCATCCAACATGAGATTGTCGACCGTGTCGCCAATGAGATGGTTTCCGGTCATCTGCAGGAGGGCGATACGATTACCATCGATCTCGACGAGGACGGCGACTACACCGTGACGATTGGGGAGTAATCCGGTTCGAAGATGTGAGCAAACTATGTAAAAAGGGAGTCAGTTTTTGAAGCTGGCTCCCTTTTCCATGTGGGTGCAATCTTTACTGTTATCATCGAGCGTATGGAAGAGACACAGCAACACATGCAGCCTATACAGGGTCTGAGCACGGCAGAAGTCAACGAGCGCATCGCCGCCGGCAAAGTCAACGAGAACGCCGATGTGCATACACGTAGCATCCCACGCATCGTGCGTGACAACATCTGCACGCTCTTTAACTTGGTGAACATCGTTCTCGCCGTCGCGATTTTCTGGACGGGTTCGTATCGCAATCTGCTGTTCATGGCAATTATCATCTGCAATATTGCTATCGGTATCTACCAGGAGGTGCGAAGCAAGCTCACCATCGATCGCCTCTCGGTTATCACCTCGTCCAAGGCGCATGTCATTCGCGACGGCAAACGCATGAACATCATGCTCGACCAGATCGTGCTCGACGACGTCATCATACTCGAGCGCGGAGATCAGGTTCCCTCGGACTGTCAGGTCATCGAAGGCTCGTGTAGCGCTAATGAGAGTTTGCTCACCGGCGAGGCTGACCTCGTGCCCAAGAAGGCCGGTGATGAATTCTATTCGGGCAGCTTCATCAGCTCGGGCTCCTGCATCGCCCGTGTCACGGCCGTGGGTGCCGACAATTACGCGACCAAGATCAATAACGAGGCAAAGGTCTATCGCAAGGTGCGCTCCGACATCATGGAGTCGCTACGCAAGATCATCAAGTTCGTCACCGTGCTCATCGTGCCCTTGGGCGCCGCGCTCATCATTAAGGAATGCTGGCTTGGTGGCGGCACGATAGACTCGGCGATCCTGCACACCTCGGCTGCTCTCGTCGGCATGATTCCACAGGGTCTTATCCTTCTCACCTCGGCCGTGCTCGCCGTGAGCGTGATTCGTCTTGCGCAGCACAAAGTGCTCGTTCAGGAGCTCTACTGCGTCGAGACGCTCGCCCGTGTCGATGTCGTGTGCCTTGACAAGACGGGTACGATCACAACCGGCGAGATGGGTGTCGACGAGGTCATTCCCTTCGACGGTGTGCCCTACGATGAGGCCCTGCATGCGCTTGTCGCACTCGATTCGCTCTCGAAGGACGATAACGAGACCGCAAAGGCCATCAAGGCCTATCTTACCGGGCTCGAAGAGCGTCCCGATGCCCCCAAGGCCGTGCAGGGCGCGACACGTTACGTACCGTTTTCGTCAGAGCGCAAGTATTCGGGCGTCTGCTATGGCAGCGAAGCTGGAAACTACGCCATGGGTGCAGCCGAGTTCGTTTTGAAGGGCTCTGACGAGCTTCCGGACGTGCTCAAGACGATCGAGCGACTAGCCGGCGTACGCCGCGTGCTCGTCCTTGCCAAAGTCGCTGATTTCGACAAGGAAGACGTGATTGTCGGGCCCGTCGAGCCGCTCGCCCTCATATTCATTCGCGATCGCGTACGCTCAACGGCGGCTCAGACACTCGAGTACTTCAAGCAGCAGGGCGTGCGCATCAACATCATCAGCGGTGATGCGGTCGAGACCGTTTCGAACATCGCTGCTTCCGTCGGCGTGCCCGATGCCGACAGGTGCATCGACATGAGCACCGTGACCACCGACGAGGAGCTGTACGAGGTCGCACGCACGTGTCGCGTCTTTGGCCGTGTGAGTCCCGCGCAGAAAAAGCAGCTTGTCGTCGCCTTGCAGGACCAGGGGCACACCGTTGCCATGACAGGCGATGGCGTGAATGACGTGCTCGCTCTGCACGCGGCAGATTGTTCGGTTGCGATGGGCACGGGCTCGGATGCCGCGCGCAGCGTCGCGCAGCTCGTGCTACTCGATGACGATTTTGCCTCGATGCCTCCTGTGGTCGCCGAGGGGCGTCGTTCGATCAACAATCTTCAGCGCTCTGGTTCGTTGTTCCTGGTCAAGACGATATTCTCTGTCGTCATGTCCCTCATGTTCATTTTCATCGTGAGCTACAACTATCCCTTCGTGACCATTCAGCTCACGCTCATCGACGCCTTCACCGTGGGCCTGCCTTCGTTCGTGCTTGCGCTCGAGCCCAATCGGGACCTCATTCGCGGCGAGTTTCTGCGTAATGTGATCACGCGTGCCATACCCGGTGCCATCTGCGTCATCACCTCGGTCGTCATCGCCGTGGTCTTCAGCGCCATCACGGGCCTTTCTCAAGATCAGTTCTCGACGCTGTGCGTTCTCCTCACCTGTGTATCGGGTGTCAACCTCGTCATACGTCTTTCGATTCCCTTCAATTACATTCGCGTGGCATTGCTTGTCGTCATTCTTGCGGGACTCATACTCGGCATCTTCGTCTTTGGCCCCGTTTTCATGCTGGTACCCCTCACGCCTGACATGGTCATTCTTGCTCTCGTGGCTGCTGTGTTCATCACGGTGCTCTTCAATGTGCTCTTTAATGTCGCTCTTGGTTACGAACGGCGCTACCTCGCCTCTTTCGAGGGCGAATAAAGCCCCACATCCTATCGGTCGTCGTTGGTGCAAACGGCTATAATCCGCATATTATGTTGCCCCGTTTTCACTGGTCTGACATTACGACCGTTGGTCACTATCTCGGTGTGCTCATCTTGATGACGGGCGCGGCCATGTGCGTACCCGCTATCGTCGCGCTCGTATTCGGGGAGTTTCGCCAGCTCGGTGCGTTCGTAGTCGGTATTGGTGTGTGCCTGACCATCGGAGCGGCGTTGCGCTTCTGCAAGGTGCGTGCCCTTGATCGCCGCCGCGCCCTCTTGCTCGTGGGGTTCGGCTGGATTGTCATCGGCGTCGTTTGTGCCGTTCCGCTGCTTCTCTCCGGGTCGTTCAATTCGTGGTTCGATGCGCTCTTCGATTCGGTGTCGGCACTCACCACGACGGGCGTTACGCTTGTGAACGATGTCGATTCGATGAGCTACTCGCAGGTTACCTGGCGCGTAATCATGTCGTTTGCCGGTGCCCTGACGGTCGTTGTCATCGCCATGTACTCGGGATTCTTCGGCGAAGGTTCACGCGTTTTCATAATGAGCGAACGTCGCGATGGCGAGCGCACGCGGGCGCGCATCAGTGAGACTTGCCTTTCGGTATTGCGTGTGTACGGGACTTTTGCCCTCATCGGTGCTGTCGTCGCCACGATAATCTGCCTGCTTTTAGGGCTGCATCCTGTCGATGCGATCATGAACGGCTTTTGGCTTGCCATGACCGCCGTCGGCACGGGTGGTTTCGTGCCCCATACTTCCGACCTCATTTACTATCATTCGCTTCCCTTGCAATTCGTATTGAGTGCTCTCATGATTGCCGGCGCGATCAGCTTTGCCGTATATGCCTATGCACGCGCCTATCGCTTCAAGAGGGTTGCGCGCAATGCCGAGTTGCGCGTATATGCGCTATGGATCGTGCTCCTCGTTGCCTTCGTAATTTGGATCATGACGCGCGAGGGCCTGTTTACGAGCTTGGGCGGCCTAATGCAAAATGGCCTGTCGACTGTTGTTTCGGCAGCAACGACCTGTGGAATGCAGACGGTGTACCCCGAGCAGATCGGCGGTGTGATAACCGATGGCGTGGTCATTCTCGTCATCGTCGCGATTCTCTTTGGTGCCTGTGCGTACTCCTCGGGCGGCGGCATCAAGTTCGTACGCATCTTGCAAGTATTGCGTTGGATCAAGTACTCGATTCTTCTGCGCTTGGCGCCCGATAATGCGCGCGTACGCATCAAGTACGAGCATTTCGGTTCGCAGACGCTCAGCTCCGAAGATGCGATGATCGCGATGACCGTCTTCATTTTGTACTTGGGTACGGCCGCTTTGGGATCCATGGCCTTCATCGCATACGGAAACGACGCGCTCAACTCGGTCTTCGAAGCTGTCAGCTATGTCACCAATTGCGGTATGACGACCGAGATCACGCAGGCGGGCATGCCCCTGGGCCTCAAGGTCGTGGCGTTACTGCTCATGTGGGCCGGGCGTGTCGAGTTCATCGCGCTTATCGGCGCCATCGTCGGCATCCTCATTTCGCTGCATCCCGAGAATCTTTTCAGCAACGACAGGTCACGTGACCTAAGAACGCTCAAGAGCAAGAACTTCGGCGGTACGGCCTGGCGTCGTCGCAAACACCAAGGTTCCGGGCATCGTGGCAAGACGCTTATCGTGACGGGGGCGATCGTGCTCGGCTTGGGCTGCTTTGGCATGGGGGTGCCCACGGCAATCGCGACGTCGGGCGGCGCGCAGGTCCCCGCGCAAGACGTCGAGTCTCTCAGCAATCCCTCGCCGTACGCCTCGGCGGATATCCGTGCTCTGCTTTCTGCCGGTCAACGCCAGGATGGAAACGATGTCGTCTTCACGGGCGAGGCAACGGGATCGCCCATCATCGCCGATGAAGGCCACGTGTGGGTCAACATGAAGAACAGCGGCGCGATGATTGGCGTTTACATGAGCAATGACCTCGCCGAGCAAATCACGCACTATGCGCGTTATGAGCACACGGGCGACACCATTACCGTTCGAGGCGTCTATCATCTTGCCTGCGTTGACCACAATGGCGAGCTCGAAGTGCATGCCGACCAGATCGAGATAAATGCCGTGGGCACGAGTTGGGTCAATCCCGTCTATCCCATTGTCTACATAGTCGGTGTTGTCCTCATCGTCATAGGGCTCACCCTGACGCTCGTGCGTCAATCCATGCGCGGGAGGGTGCGCCTCAGAAACCTGTTCAAATGGGAGAGGAACTGACGGAGCGCGTTGGCGATTCGTCATGGCTATAATATGTCCTGACGAGAAGGAGAGGCATGAAGGCGGTATTTCAAAGGCGCGTGCAGAAGAAGGGAAGTCCGGCAATCGGCATGCTTGTCGTGCTCGCTTCCATATGCGCTTTCCTCGCGTTTCTTGCTGCGGTCACGGTCATCGTGCACTTCATCGTGATGTAGGCGGGCTACCTTGATTACTCGCTTGCACTTGGAAGACTGGCGCATCATCGGCCACTATCTCGGCGTGCTCATCTTGCTCGTCGCGATTGCCATGATTCCGTCGTTCATCATGTCCCTGTGCCTTGCCGAGTTCTCCACTGCGGTCGATCTCATGCTCTCCATCGGCATCACGGGCGTGGTGGGAAGCATCCTGCTTTTCACGAAGGTCGAGTTCGCCTCGCTCGACTGGCGTCAATCCCTGGTCATCACGGGCCTCTGCTGGGTCGTCCTGTCCGTTTTCGGTGCCCTGCCATTGTGGATGTCCGGACACTACGACGGCTATCTCGATGCGTTTTTCGAGTCGGTCTCCGCATTCACGACGACGGGCATGTCGCTGTGCGTCGATGTGGATCACATGGCCCTGTCGCTTTCGGTCTGGCGTTGTACGATGCATCTCATCGGAGGCATTGGCGTTGTCGTCATCGCGCTCGCGCTCGGGGTGTTCGGCACGGGCTCGGCGGCGGCGTCGCTGTATCACGCCGAAGCGCGTATGGGTCAGGTCATGCCCGACATCAAGCAGACCTCGCAGTTCATCTTGAAGCTTGCCGTGGTGATTGTCGCCGTGGGCACGATAGTCTGCATCATCCCCCTGCTCGTCGTGGGTATTGAGCCCCTGCGGGCGGCGATTAACGGTTTTCTCATCACGGCGGCCGCTTTCTCGACGGGGGGCATGACGAGTGCGGGGTCGGGCATCGTTGCGTTTCATTGCTGGCCCATCGAGGTATTCGCGCTTATCCTTGCCGCCTTTGGCTGCATCAACTTCGTGCTCTACGGCGATATCTGGAAAGGCGTGTTTCGCAACTTCTTCAAGGACATCGAAATTCGCACGATCTTTGTCTGGGTCACCATTCTCGCGGCGCTCATGGCCTTTGCTCTGGTGGGTTCGTACTTCACCACGACGGGGGCCGTGTTGCGCCGCGGACTTTTCGAAGTGCTTTCCGGTGCCTTCAACCTTGGATTCTCGACGCTTCAAGGCGGGCAGATTCTCTTCGCGATGGGCTCGGGTGCCCTGTTCGTCATCATCTTGTCCATGACAATATGCGGTTCTGCCTCCTCGGCATCGGGTGGCATCAAGGCCCTGCGCATTGGCATTATCGCGCGCTCCGTCGTCCAGGCCGTGCGCGAGGCCCTCGCCCCTGATCGTGCCCGTCCCCGCACCTTCTATTTCCAGAAGGGGCGTCACAGGCTTACGCCCGACCTCGTCTCTGCGGCAATGATCATCTTCCTACTCTACATGGTCACCTACGCTGCGGGTGCTATCGCCGGCATCGCCTATGGTTACGAGGCGCTGCCCGCAATCTTCGATTCCGTGTCGGCCGCATCGAATACGGGCCTTTCGCTGGGTGTCGCCTCGCCGGGTATGCCCAATGGCCTCGAGATCATCTACATTTTCGAAATGTGGCTCGGACGTCTCGAGTTCATCGCGATTCTCGCGATGATTGTCGAGATGTTCGCCTTTCTCGTGCCGCACAAGCGTTCGAGGTGGGTGCGGAAGAAAAAATGAGCAGGCGCATGACATTTGGGATTGTCCTTGCGATTATCATGGTTCTTACATGCATGATGGCCCCTGCTTTTGCCGTGCCGCAAGACACCGCGAATAGCAATAGTGCGCTCGATATCGGGTCGCTATCCGATCGCTTCGAGTCTCTTGACAAACTCGGCAATTCCCTGACGGATGAGGAAAGCGTCGTCATCGAAACGCGCGTGGGCGTACTCGTATCCACGAATCGCGCCCTTAACGACAGCGAGGTAAGCTTCACGGGTGAAGCAGTCGGAGATATCGTGAATGCAGGTGAAGGCTATAAGTGGGTCAATATCAGCGGTACGTCCAATGCGGTAATCAGCGTCTACATGTCCGATGACCTGGCAAAGCTCATCAAGAATGTGGGTGGCTATCACGAGACGGGCACATCGCTCAAGATTATCGGCACCTATCATGTCGCCTGTCCGGAGCATGAGGGCGCGCTTGACGTGCATGCGTCTGCTGCCGAGGTGACGGATAACGGCGGTCCCGTAACTCACACGGTCGCCCCGGGGCGTCTCGCGGCGGCTCTTGCGCTCTGCGTTGTCTCCGGCCTGCTGCTCACGCTTTACCTGCTAGGCAGACTCTACCTTCAGAGAAAGGCGCAATCTTGATTCCCTTCGATCGTCTTGCCTACCGCGCTTCGATGCGCGAGGCGTTCGAGTGCGCCAACGCAGATCTCGCGCAACGGGGAAAACCTTGCGAGCCGGGCTGCGTCATATCGCTTGACCGCGGGTATCCGCTTGTGTGCACGCCCGATTTCGAGGGTCGTGCCGAGCTCGCGACCTCCATTAAGAAGAGCGAAGACGGCATCGTTGCGGTGGGGGATTGGGTTGCGTTGCATCACCCGCATGGTCACGAGAAGGCCATTATCGAGCGTGTCTTGCCAAGACTCAACGAAATCGCGCGTTTCAAGCGCATCGGTCGTGAGCGTCAGCCACGCCGTCAGGTCCTCTCTGCCAATGTTGACATCGTCTTCATCTGTCAGTCGCTTACCGGTGATGGCGTAGATGAGGGGTTGCTCGTGCGGCAGATGGTGGCGGTTGCCGGTTGCAAGGCGGCACCCGTCTTCGTGCTCACGAAAGGCGACATGGCAGATGACGCGGCGATAGAGATTGCGCGCGAACGCATCAAGCGCATTGCGCCCGATGTGCCCCTCTTCGTCGCTTCCGTCGATGACGAGACGTCCATCGACGAGCTGCGCGGCGTCTTTTCGCCTTTCACGACGGGACTTCTGCTCGGCGAGAGTGGTGTTGGAAAGTCATCGCTCGTCAACGCGTTGCTGGGCGAGGAAACTCTCGAGACGGGCGCCGTACGCGCATCGGATGACAAGGGGCGTCACACGACGGTTGCGCGACGCATGATTCCTCTACCGCACGGTGGGCTTATCATCGATGCGCCGGGTCTGCGCACCTTGCAGATTCTTGACATGGAGACGAGCCTCAAGCGAGCTTTCGCCGATATCGTCGAGGCATCTCGCGGCTGTCGCTTCCGTGATTGCACACATGGCGACGAGCCGGGTTGCGCGGTGCGTGGCGTCGTGACAGCCGAACGTCTCGAAGCGTATCGCAAGCTTCTTTCGAGCGGTCGTTAGTGTTACATTATGCAAACACGTCTCGAGATGGCCATCTGAGTGGCTAGGTGAGCGGAGGGCTCATGAGCAAAAGCGGCAACCTGACCATCGTCCTGCAGGCAGGCGGCGAATCCCGGCGTATGGGACGTAGCAAGGCCACCGTGCCCTTTCTGGGCGAGCCCCTCATCTGGCGTGGTATCAATCGCCTGCTTCCACTCGCCGATGAGTTCATCATTACCACGAACGAGCCCGAGAACCTCGACTTTCTCGATGACCTTGTAGAGCTTGGCAAGATTCGTCTTGTTACTGATGAATATGATAGGCGTGGCGCTTTGCGCGGCGTGTATACGGCAGTTAACGCGGCTTCCAACGAATACGTCGCGCTCGTCGCGTGCGACATGGTCTTTCCTTCACGCAATCTCATCAGCGCCGAGCTCGAGGCCCTTATCGAAGAGGGTAGCGATGCGGCCGTTCCCAAGACGAAGCACGGATATGAGCCCTTCCATGCCGTCTATCGCCGCTCGAGTTGCCTGCCCATCATTCACGAAGCCACGGAGGCTGGCGAGTCCAGGGCAAACGGCTGGTTCGACAAGATTGCGATCACGGAATTCGACGGGCAGCGCGTTGCCCAGGCGGAGCCACGCGGTGGCTGCTTCATAAACGTGAACACGCCCGAAGAGCTCGCCGATGCTCAAGAGCGCATCCTCGCGGGCAAAATCGCCGAGCGAGAAGAATTCGAGTAGGGTGCATACTCGGAACACTTGCCCTGTTTCCTCAATTGGGGTTCAAGCTTTGTTCAATCTTTGTCTCGTAACATTCCGGCAGGCTATATTACGGTTTTGTGTTAAAACGCGTTCTTCTCAAACGCCTCTCCTCCGTAAAGGCTACTATGGCAGCACGCATTTTTGATCGCATGAAAGTGAGGGCTTCAACATGAATCAAAATGGCTCCGATAGGCCCATTCCCCCCGAGGGCGCGCAAAGTGCGCCTCCCGTCACACCATCGTCCACGCCTCCTGTCGCCAATCAAGGCGCCTCCAAGACAAGGCCGGCCAAGGCCAAGGACTCCAAGGGCGGCCTCAAGTCGTTTCTCTACGGGCTGCTCGGTGGCGTTGTCTCCGTTGCCCTCGTCCTGTGTTTGGGCAGCTTTACCCCGCTGCTCGATTCGTTCAAGGGCGCAACGGTGACCTCGAGCAATGGCAATGTCGTCATCAATCCCGATGAGGAGAACGTCACGCTTGCCGAGGCGGTCGCGGCCAAGTGTCTCGGTTCGGTTGCGACGATTTACGTGTACTCGGGCTCCACATCCGCCAATCCCTTCTCCGGCTCGAGTGCATCCTCGAATACGCCGTCTTCGCTCGGTAGCGGTGTCATCATCGAGAACGATGGGGGCACCTGCTATATCGTCACCAATAGCCACGTCGTCAACGGCGCTTCGAGGGCGACCGTGACCATCGGCGACGAGAGCTACGAGGCGCAGATCGTCGGCCAGGACGAGAAAACCGACCTCGCCGTTGTCAGCATCAAGGCAAGTGGCTATACCCCGATGGAATGGGGCGACTCGGCAGACCTCACGGTAGGCGAATGGGTCATGGCAATCGGCACCCCCTATGGCTATGAGCAAACTGTCACGACGGGCATCATCTCGGCCATGTACCGCTCGGATGTCGTGCAGGACGCCACGGGTTCGAGCTCTGTCTACACCGACATGATTCAGACGGATGCGGCTATCAATCCCGGCAACTCCGGCGGCGCGCTCGTGAACGACAAGGGCCAGCTCATTGGCATCAACACCTATATCTCCTCGACCTCGCAGTCGAGCGCGGGTTTGGGCTTTGCCATCCCGTCGAGCACGGTGAAGCGCGTAGCCGAGCAGATTATCGCCGGCAAGACGGTTACGCATGCCTTCCTCGGCATCACGATGACCGCGTCAAGCGATCCTGCGGGTGTTGCGATCACTTCCGTCTACAAGGATACGGGCGCTGCCAATGCCGGCCTGCAGACGGGTGACGTCATCACCAAGATCGACGGTAAGACCATGAGCTCGCCCAGTGACGTGAGCATCGCCGTTAGTTCCAAGAACGCAGGCGATACGATCGAGATTACGTATGTGCGGGGTGGCAGCGAGCACACGGCATCCGTGACGTTGGGAAGCGACGAGCAAAGCACCCAAGAATATGCGGAAAACGGTGCACCTGCCCAACAGAACAATGGCGGCAATTCGGGTGGCTACGGATTCAATCCCTTTGGCCGTTAAAACGCCTTTCCTGCATGCACAACAAGGGGTCGGCTCGTTTGAGTCGACCCCTCTTGCATCTAAATAGCATGTAATCGATGTGGTCGCGGGAGCGCGAGTAATCGTGCTCTTACTTTTTGTTGTTGAAGTCCTTCACGAACCTGTAGCCGTAGCCGCGCACGGTCTCGATGACGTTGGGATCCAGCCCGACGCTCGCGAGCTTGTCACGCAGGCGCTTGATGTGCGTGTCGACGGTCTTCGTTTCGACGACGTACTGCCAGTCCCATGCCTCGCGCAGCAGTTGCTCGCGGCCGAGCACGGTGCCCGCATGGCTCATGAGTGTCACGAGCAATTCGAACTCGCGCGGGGTGAGTTCGATGTCCTTGCCCTCAAAGGTGGCATGGTGACCAGCCTCGTCGAGATGGATGCCGCTCACGTCAAGGACGCGCACGCCATCGGCGCCCGTGGCGGTTTCTTGCGGAGCTCGGCGCAGCAGTGCGTGCACGCGGGCAAGCAGCTCGCGGATGCCAAAGGGCTTGGCCAGATAGTCGTCACCGCCCAGCTCGAGCCCGACGACCTTGTCGAGCTCCGTGTCGCGGGCGGAGAGAAACAGCACGGGCACGCTGCTCTTTGCGCGGATGCGGCGGCATACCTCGTAGCCGTCGATGCCGGGCAGCATGACATCGAGAATGATCAGGTCGTAGTCGTTGGCATTGGCCATATCGACGGCCTCGTTGCCATTGTGCGCGACGTCGACCTTGTAACCCTCCTTCGAGAGGTTGAAGCTGACGAAATCGGTTATTGCCTGCTCGTCGTCAACGACGAGAATTCTCTGTTCGCTTTTTTCATCCATGGTAAGCTCCACTCAACCATAACCTGTTACGATTAGCTTTTATTGTATGCGCTGCGGGATAGTTCATGCTATGTCGTAATGAAACTGTTTTGAGAAATGGAGAATGCATGCTTCTGACCGTGGACATCGGGAATACGCAAACCGCGATGGGGCTTTTCGAGGGCGAGGAGCTTGTCGCGCACTGGGTCTTCACCACGCGCTCGCAAGACACGGCCGATGAGGTGCAGCTTTTGCTTGCGGGCCAGCTCGAGCTCAACGGCATCGATGTGGGGGCCTGTGATGACGTCGTTATCGCCTCGGTCGTTCCCGCACTTACGGAATGCTGGGCGACGGTTGCGCGTCGTCTCACGCAACGCGAGCCCATTATCGTTGGCCCCGGCATCAAGACGGGGCTTGCGATGCGTTACGACAATCCGGCCGAGATCGGTGCCGACCGCGTGGCAGATGCCATTGCCGCCATCCAGCTCGAGGGGACGCCCGTCGTGGTCGTCGATTTGGGAACTACCACCAACATCGAGGTTATCGACGAGAAGGGCCGTTTCATGGGTGGCATCATCGCCCCGGGCATGGGCACGGGCGCCGACGCCATGTTCACGCACGCCGCTCGTCTACCGCAGGTCGATATCGTCGAGCCCGACCATGCCATCGGTACCAATACCGTCGATGCCATGCGTTCGGGTATCGTCTTCGGCGAGGTTGCGCGCATCGATGGACTCGTGCGCGCCATCTTCGATGAACTCGGCTACAAGGCGCCCGTTATCGCCACCGGCGGTTTTTCGGGCGTGATTGCCGAGCTGTCGCAGATCATCACGCGTCGTGAGCCTCGGCTGACCTTGCATGGTCTGCGGCTTGTCTACGAGAAGAACCGCTAGGGGCAAGGAGGCTTTCATGTCTGCAGATGCCGCCAATATCGGTCCCGATTCTCGGGACATCTTCGGTGGAGAGGTTCCATCTGAAGTCTTGCATTTCTTCGAGGAGGCCAATCCACCGCGCGAAGTCCGTGAGTTCATGCGCGAGACTATCAACGAGATGCGCAGTGAGGAAGCCCGCCAGGCCCAGTTCGTGAGCGACGTTAGCCACGAGATACGCACACCGCTGACCGCCATTCGCGGTGCAGCGGAAACGCTGCTCGAAGGCGATGTGCCCGAAGAGATGCAGCAGCGCTTTCTCGAGCAGATCATCAAGGAATGCGACCGCCTCACGCGCCTGGCGAACGACCTGCTCACCCTACAGCGTGCCGAAGGCGAGAGCATGGAGCTTACGCGCATCAACCTGCGGGCCATTGCAGACAATTGCGCGTTGCTCATGCAGGGTCTGGTCGAGGAGCGTGGCGTTGACTTGACGGTTGTGGGCGAAGCCCCTGATGTCAACGGCAATGCGGATGCGCTCAATCAGATTCTCGTGAATCTCATTGAGAACGCAAGTCGCTTTGCCGGCGAGGGCGGTCACGTGCGCGTCGAGATCACCTGTAACGAAGGCCATTCGGTCATCGCGGTCAAAGACGATGGTCCGGGGTTCGGTGACGAGTCTCCCGAGCATCTCTTCGATCGCTTCTACCGCGCCGACCAGAGTCGCGCGCGCTTCAAGGGCAGCGGCAATAGCGGTTTGGGCCTTGCCATCGTCAAGGCACTTGCAGAGGCGATGGGGGGCACCGTGCAAGCGGCGAATCTTCCTGGGCACGGTGCGGTGTTCATCGTCGCCATCCCCAGTCTGCCTCCCGAGAACTGGAAGGACACGGCTCCGTGCGCGCACTTGAGTGAGTCGCTCAAAGAATCGATCCTCAACGTGGGTGAATAGCCTCGCGGAAGATGGGGCCCGTTCGCCATACGCGAACGCCTGGGTGGTACTTGATGGCATTTGCGGTACCATGTGCTCTACGCAAATCTGAAGGGAACAAGATGACTCCAACGAGAACCGTCGTAACCGTTTTGGGCAAGGATCGTAGCCGCATTGTCGCGACTATTGCCACGACACTCGCCGATTGCGGTGCCAATATCGACGATATTCAGCAAAACGTCCTCAACGATATTTTCTCGATGACTATGCTCGTCACGCTCGACGAGGACGTTGCCACTTTCAACGAGGTGCAAGAGCTGCTCGCCCGCGATGGAAAGGCCCTCAACCTGCAAGTGGTCATCCAGCGCGAAGACGTGTTCGAGTTCATGTACAACGTCTGAAATCCAGGTTGTTCGAATATGGCGGCAAGCGAACAGGGCGACATAACACGTAGCGCGTTCAAGAAGAACTGGGGCGTGCTCACGGCTCTCGTCTCCAAGGACTTCAAGATCAAGTATCGACGCAGCATTCTCGGAATCGTGTGGTCGGTACTCAACCCCTTGCTCATGATGGTTGTCATGACCGCAGTGTTTTCGTATATGTTCAAGTTCAACATTGAGCATTTTCCGCTGTATCTCATCTTGGGTAACATCCTCTTTGGCCTCATGAGCACGGCGACGACGACGGCGATGGTATCCATCGTTGACTCATCGTCGCTTATCAAGAAGATTCGCATCGAGAAGGCAATCTTTCCTCTCGAGAAGGTCATTTTCGCACTGGTCAACTTCGGGTTTTCGCTCATTGCGGCAATCTGCGTCATGATCTATCTCCAGGTTTTCCCGTCCTGGCAGATTATCCTGCTTCCCGTGCTGCTATTTTTTGTCATGCTGTTCAGCACGGGGCTCAGTTTGCTGCTCGCGGCGCTGGGTGTATTTTTTCATGACGTCTTTCATTTCTGGGAGGTTTTCATCACGGCCTGGACGTATGCGACGCCGCTGTTCTATCCGATGGACCTGCTCGAGCCATGGATGCAGCAGGTCATGCAATTCAATCCCATGTACCATTACGTGACCTATTTCCGCGACATCATGATGTACGGAACTGTCCCGGGCGGTATGGAGCATCTCGTTTGCCTGGGCATGGCGCTCATAACCTTCATCGTCGGCCTTCTGGTCTTTCGCAAGACCGAGAAGAAGTTCATCCTCTACGTGTAGGAGCGTTCCATGGCCGAGGAGATGCAAAAGAAGACCGCGTGGGTCGAGAAGAACCCGGGAGTCGCAAGCGACGAACCCATCATCATCTTCGATCACGTTGACATGATCTTCAACATCGCGAGTGAGCAGCTCAACAATCTCAAGGAGTACTTCATCAAGCTGGTGCGTCACCAGCTGTTCTTCGAGGAGTTCAAGGCTCTCAAGGACGTTTCGTTCACCATCCGTCGTGGTGAGGTATACGGTGTCGTGGGCTCTAACGGATCGGGAAAGTCAACGCTGCTCAAGCTCGTAGCTGGTGTTCTCGAACCCTCCCATGGCACGGTTACGGTCGATGGCACCATTGCTCCCATCATCGAGCTCGGCGCTGGTTTCGACCCCGAGCTCACGGCACGCGAAAACGTGTATCTCAATGGGGCGCTACTCGGCTACAGCAAGAAGTTCATCAACGAGAATTACGATCACATTATTGACTTCGCGGAGATTCGCGATTTTCAGGACATGCCCATAAAGAACTATTCGTCGGGCATGGTCGCGCGTATCGCGTTCGCCATCGCGACCGTTACCACGCCGGACATACTCGTCGTCGACGAGGCCCTCTCGGTTGGCGACTTCCGTTTTCAGGAGAAGTGCGAGAATCGCATTAAGGAGCTTGTCGCACGCGGTACCACGCTGCTCTTCGTCTCGCATTCCATTGAGCAAGTCGAGCGTGTGTGCGAGCGCGCGTTGTGGATCGAGAAGGGCGTCGCCCGCATGCAAGGTGACGTTCTGGAAGTTTGCGAAGCCTATCGTCAGGGCATCTGACGGAGTAGCTGCTCGTTCACCAACTCCACGATTTCGCGATAGGCGATAGGCCTGTTGAACTGCTCCTCGGCGATTTCACGTCCCCGGGCACCCATCTGCTTTCGCAATGCATCGTTGCCTGCGAGCGCGACGATCGTGCCGGCAAGTTCAATTGCGTTCTCGGGTTCGACATTTACGCCAAAACCGTCTTGCGTGCATTTGCTCCTGAACTCGACACTTTCTCCTGTGTTGATAATGGGCTTTCCGGCGCAGAGGTAGTCCGCGATTTTGGAGACAATTGACTGAGGCGCCCCTTTGATGAGGGAATTCACGAGGATGTCGCTCTTGGCAAGATAGGCGGCCATGATTTGGTAGTCGAGGTAGCCATTGAAGGTAACATGGCCCGGGACGCGCATCGCGACGTTTTCCAGGTGTTGTCGAGCTGGGCCGTCACCTAGTATGTGCAGGTGCAAATGCATTCCGCGTTCTTCTTGGATGATAGGTGCGGCATACTGGCATGCGCGGATAAGCGTCTCGATGTCGTAGCTTTTGGCCAGCGACCCCGCATAGGCTATCCAGAATTCGTCCTCGTCCTTCTCAATGATGGAGGCATGTCTCCTCACGCCGTCGTCGAAACGCTCGATGTCGACGCCGACATACACGGTGCGATGCGGTATGTCCTGCATGCATCGGCGCGCGTATTCGTCGGATGTTCCCACGACTGCCGTGGCGCTCGCATATGCGATTGCCGCATCGCGCACGAAGTTGCTGAAGGCGAAGTCGGAGAGGACGGGAATATCCACGACCATCTTCATGGCTTCTGGCCACAAGTCGTTAATGTCGACGATGAACGGTATATTCTGTTCGCGAGCGAAGGTCCCGGCGGTGGCGGCGATGTTGTTGGGCGGGATTTGGCACCAGATGAGATCGTAGTTCGCGCCATAGCGCCTGAGATAGGTGTTTAGGTTTTTGGCGAAGACGTTTTGGCTGTGTATGCGGACTGGATTGATGTTCGAGCTGTATCCAGGCTCCTCGATGAAGATGACTTCGTAGGGAAGTTCGTGGTATTTGGGATTCGCGATGTCGCGGCGGGTCTTCTCCCAATGTTGGAATGTCGAGGTGAGCAGGTCAACCTCGTAGCCTTCCTGTACAAGGAGCTCGGCAATGTAGGATGTTCGGTTGAGGCCAGCTGCCTCGTCGGCAAGCTTGACGGCCTGGGTTATCACGGCGATTCTGGTGTTGCGCACAAACATCTCCCTAGCTTGCGAATTCACGGCACCTCTCCTATGCCAGCCGGTCGTCGATAGACGTATTCTATTCCAGCGTGCCATTGTATTGAAACTCGATACAATATATATCCATGAATACCAATCTGAGAGAGCTCACCGTCCAGTTTGCCAAGTTTGGCATCGTCGGCGTGATTGCCTTCTGCATTGACTACGGTCTGTTTTTGCTCATGACCTATGTCTTTGGGGTCAACTATCTCGTCGCCTCGGCGATTTCGTTTACCATTTCGACCGTATTCAATTTCGCGGCGAGCATGCGCTACGTGTTTGCGGGCAAGGAAGGCCAGACACGTACGCAACAGTTCGTCATCTTCTTCGTTCTGAGTCTCATGGGGTTGGGTCTCAATCAGCTCATTCTTTGGATTAGCGTCGATATGCTTGTATGGCTTGCCTGGATCGGCAAGCTGGTGGCGACTGCGATTGTCATGGTCTTCAACTTCATTACGCGCAAGATATTCCTCGAGGATCACGCTGCGCGTCGTGGATAATCTACGCTATGCTTGGACACGTGCATTTTCACGAAGGGGATTGAGCATGTCTCAGTACGATTATCTGGTTGTCGGCGCTGGGCTCACGGGTGCCGTATTTGCCCACGAGGCGAAGAAGGCCGGCAAGAGCTGTCTGGTTATCGACAAACGCGATCACATTGCGGGAAACGTATATACGCGTAAGATCAATGGCATCAACGTGCATGAGTACGGAGCGCACATCTTCCACACATCCGACAAGCGCGTCTGGGATTACGTCAATCAGTTTGCAGAGTTCAATAACTACGTTAATGCTCCTGTCGCCAATTATCATGGCGAGCTCTACAATCTGCCCTTCAACATGAACACCTTCTCTAAGATGTGGGGCGTTACGACTCCCGTCGAGGCGCGTGCCAAGATTGACGAGCAGGTCGCTGCCGAGCACATTACCAGTCCCTCCAATCTTGAAGAGCAAGCCCTGTCGCTCGTGGGCCGCGACATCTTCGAGAAGCTTGTGAAGGAGTACACCGAAAAGCAGTGGGGGCGCGATTGCAAAGACTTGCCCGCCTTTATCATCAAACGCTTGCCTGTGCGCCTCGTCTTCGACAATAACTACTTCAACGATCGCTACCAGGGTATTCCCATTGGCGGTTACACGAAGATGGTCGAGCGCATGCTCGAGGGCACGGATGTGCGTCTGAATTGCGATTACAAGGAGCTCGTCGCAGAGGAGTCTGATATCGCCGACCGCGTCATCTACTGTGGCCCTATCGATGAATTCTATGACTACGAGCTCGGTACGCTTGAATATCGCAGCCTGCGCTTCGAGAGCGAGTTGCTCGAGGGCGAGGAGAATTGGCAAGGCAACGCCGTCATCAACTATACGAGTCACGAAGAGCCCTTCACGCGCATCATCGAGCACAAACACTTCGAATTTATGAAGGACGAGGACGGCAATATCTTGCCCGACACCGTGATTACGCGCGAATATCCGGCCGACTGGAAGCCGGGAGATGAGCCGTACTATCCGATGAACGACGAAAAGAACAACGCTCTGTACGAACAGTATGCCAAGCTGGCACGCAAGGAAGATCGCGTGATTTTCGCTGGCCGCCTGGGTGCCTACAAGTATTACGACATGGCGCCGTGCATTGCCGCAGCCCTCGATTTGTGCGAGGCGGAGCTCGGATAGCGTTTGTATGACGGCGCGGGAAGACGACATCCGCTTCATGCGGCTTGCCATCGAGCAGGCGCGATTGGCCGAGGCGCTTGGCGAAGTGCCTATTGGGGCCATTGTCACCTACGATGGTGAAGTCATCGCCCAGGCGCACAATCGTCGCGAAATCGACCATGACCCGGCGGGGCATGCGGAATTTCTCGCACTCAAGCAGGCTGCGCACGAGCTTGACCGCTGGCGGCTTTCTGGTTGCACGGTATACGTGACGCTCGAGCCTTGCCTTATGTGCGCCGGCCTCATGCAGCAATCACGCATTGACCGTTGCGTGTATGGCGCGTGTGATTCCAAGGGGGGCGCTTTGGGGACTTTATATCAAATACATGACGATACTCGCCTGAATCATCGCTTCGCGGTAGTATCAGGCATCCTCGAAAACGAATGCGCCGCGCTGCTGAGCGATTTCTTCGCGCGGTTAAGGGAGAAAAAGTGAACCCTAGGGTCAGCATCATACTGTCCTTCTACAATGCGGAGCGCACGCTTGAGCGCTCCATTCGCGGTATTCTCGAGCAAACCTATCGCAATATCGAGGTTATTCTCATTGACGACGGCAGTAGTGATCGCAGTGCGACCATCGCCGAGGAGCATGTTGCCGTCGACGAGCGCATCCATCTCATATGCAAACCCAATACCGGAGTCTCCGATTCGCGCAACATCGGCTTGGATGTCGCTACGGGTGACTGGATCTACTTCGTCGATGCCGATGACTGGATCGAGCCCGATGCGATCGAGGCGTTCATGCAGGCGGCGGCGAGCCCCTCGTGCGATTTGGTCGTTTGCGATTTCTATCGCGTGCAAGGCGATGTGATGTCGTATAAGCATGGCCCGGCAGTCGGACTTGTGTCGCGTAAGAAATATGCCACGTTCATGGCTCACCGGCCTTCCAACTTCTACTACACTTCCCTGTGGAACAAGGTCTTCAAGCGCAGCATCATCGAGGAGCACGCCATGCGCTTCGATACGCGCATGCAGTTTGGCGAGGACCACGTCTTCATCCTCGATTACGTGCGTCTCGTCGATCGTGTCTCCCTGCTTGATCGCGCGCTCTACTATTATGTGGATAATGCTGGGAGCCTCGTGCATCAGGGACTCAACCCGGTGGGTATCGTCAAGATGAAGTGGAATACCTATTTGCCATATCTCCGCTTGTATCGTGATCTCGAGCTCTTCGAACGATTCTACCAGCGTCCTTCGCTCTACAAGTTCATCTTCATGCCGGCAACGGATGCCTTTGCCAAGAAGGATGCCGAACCCATCGACCCCACGACGCTTCCGCCTGGCATCACGCTCGACTAGGAGACTCATCATGCCGCGCGAATCCAAGGCCAAGAAACGCGAACGAGCCATCGAGTTTTGCGCGCGGATGGACCGGCTCTATCCGCAGCCCACGCCCGCGCTCAACTTTGCCGATCCCTTTCAATGCGTCATAGCCGTTGCCTTGTCTGCGCAGACCACGGATGCAAACGTGAACAAGGTCACTCCCGAACTTTTCTCACGCTGGCCCACGCCTGCGGCCATGGCCCAGGCAGAGGCAGACGAGGTCGAGAAGGTCATCTGGGCCATCGGGTTTCACCATAACAAGGCACGTAACTGCGTGAACTGCGCACGCATGATCATGTCTGATTTTGGCGGTGAGGTGCCGCAGAGCATGGAGGAGCTTCAGAAGCTTCCCGGCGTGGGGCGCAAGACCGCCAATATCGTCATGAACGAGTGCTTCGACAAAGTCGAGGGTATTGCAGTTGATACACACGTGTTTCGCATCGCGCATCGACTGAAGTTTTCCGCCAAGAAGACCCCTGGCGATGTTGAGAAAGACTTGCTTTCCCTATTGCCGAGGGAGCTCTGGAAGAACGTCAACAGCCAGTGGATACGCTTTGGCAGAGAGTATTGCAGCGCCCGCAAACCGCGCTGCGGAGAGTGTCCCTGCGTCGATGTATGTCCCACACGCCCCGGTTTGAAATGAAAGCAGAAACCGCCGGTACCATGTGGAAATCACCCCTGCGGTATGCACTCGGTCGAATAGTATGATTATTCTCTAAATAGGATATAGTTTCTCAACATTCATTCAGGCTTTCTATACGATTGCTGGTATTATTTTGGAGCGTTAGGTCACCCGCGTTTCCGATGCCCCAGACACCATCGAGAACAACAGCGTCCTAGCACACATTACCCAATCACATTCGTGAAGGGAGGGTTGACTAGAGGCATTACCCTCTGAAATCCAACCCAAGGACCGCTTGAGCTGATTTGCCAGTTCGTCGAATTCTTGGAGACGAGAAGTAGGCTCGTTATTGTTGGTTATGCGGAGTGAGTGTGAAGTGGGATTCTTTACAAATCACACCACATATATGCGCCAAGAGTTTAAATCTGGCTTCAGGCGTATAAGAGGGCTTCAAGTTTTCCCAAAAGGTAATTGAGGAAAAGGAGTAACACTATGGCTGGAACTTACAGCAAAGAGTGGCGAGTTACACGCGAGGATGGCACTGTAGCTACCCGCAGCAACACCTGGTCTCCCCCGGGATCGCATCCCGTTGGATATGGCGTTAAGGTTATCACCGATGGCGGTCGTCTCATCCGCATCGAGGGTGACGACGACAACCCCATTACGCAGGGTCGCGTCAACGCCATGAACCTTGCTCTGCGCGAGTACACCTACAGCCCCGATCGCGTCATCTATCCCATGAAGCGCGCCTACGAGGATCGCGGTAAGATGAAGTGGGAGCGCACCACGTGGGACGAGGCTCTCGACACGATTTGCGAGAAGGTCCGCTACTATCAGACCACGTATGGTCCTGAGTCCATCGTCTGCTTTGGTGGCACCGGCCGTGAGGCTTGCATCTTCTACTATGCTCTGACGTTCTCCGTCCTGCAGTCGCCCAACTGCTGCTACACGCAGTCTGGCTGGTCCTGCTATGGCCCGCGCTGCTCGATCGCTGACTACGTCCTGGGTGCTGGCTACCCCGAGCTCGACTATGCAGGCCACCTGCCTGGTCGTTTCGAGGATCCCGCGTACAAGCTCTCCAAGTGGGTTGTCGTTTGGGGTAAGGAGCCGCTGCCCTCCAATGGTGACGGTTTCTTCGGTCACGTCCTCGTTGACATGATGAAGCTTGGCACGCATCTGATTTCCATTGACCCCCGCATCACTTGGCCGGGTTCGCGCAATGGCAACATCAACGTCCAGCTCCGTCCGCAGACCGACACCTGCATGGCTCTTGGCATCATGAACCTCATGTTCCAGAACGACGAGTACGATCATGAGTTCGTGGAGCAGTGGATCTACGGCCTTGACGAGCTCAAGGCTCGCGCTGCCGAGTATCCCGTCGAGAAGGTCGCCGAGATCACCACGGTCGACGTCGCCACGATTGAGCGCGTCGCTCACATCCTCGGCACCGAGCGTCCCATCGGCTGGGCTTGGGGTCTGGCATTCGACCAGAACAAGAACGGCGTTCAGCTGTCCCAGGCGATGATTCTTCTCGCTGCCATGACCGGTTCCATCGATACCCCGGGTGGTCTGACCCTCGGTCCCCCGTCCGCTCTCCTCGGCAAGTGGCGTATGGAGCAGCGCGGCGCTATGACCGACGAGGTCTGGTCGCTTCGTATCGGTGCTGCCGAGTGGCCTGGTCTGTCCACCGGTATGGCTACCACTCAGCCGGACGAGACCCTGAACACCATGGAGTCGCACAAGCCGTATCAGCTCCGCATGGCTTGGTTCAACAGCTCCAACTTCCTGGCGCCCACCTGCTCGGCTCAGCCGAAGCGTTGGCATGACGCTCTGTGCGAGAGCATCGAGTTCTGCGTCATCCAGGACCTCTTCCTGACCCCGACCGCTATGGCCGTGGGCGATTACTTCCTGCCGATGTCCACCTGGGCTGAGCATGACGGTATCTGCCTCACGCACTATGGCCGCAACACCGTCTTCATGGGCCCGATGAACAAGGCTCTGCAGGTTGGCGAGTGCATGTCCGACGTCGAGATCTGCCTCGTCTTCGGCCAGCGCCTCAACCCGACGTGGTGGCCGTGGTACAAGCCGGCCGGCGACACGCTCGACGTTTCCACGCTCGAGCACAGCGAGTACGCTCCCATGCTGCTCGGCAAGGATCGTGGCCTGCTCGACCGCGACGCTCTGGAGAAGGCAGTCGTCCAGTTCTACAGCGATCAGCTGGCAGAGCTCGGCATGACCTTCGATCAGTTCCGCGAGGAGGGCATCTATCAGCCGGGCGCCCATGGCTTCGAGTACGAGAAGTACGCCAAGGGCATGCTTCGCTTCGACGGCGAGCCGGGCTTCAACACCATCACCGGCCAGATCGAGGCCTACTCGATTCTGTACGAGTCCTGGGGCGAGGATCCGCTGCCGTACTACGAGGAGCCCAACTACTCGCAGTTCAGCAAGCCTGAGTTCGCTGGTCAGTATCCGCTGATCTCCACCTCTGGTTCGCGTCGCTACAGCTCCTTCCATTCGGAGCATCGTCAGGTTCCGTCCCTGCGCCAGATCGATCCGTGGCCGTGGGTCCAGATTAACCCCGAGACCGCTGCCGAGTATGGCATCACCAAGGGTGACTGGGTCGAGGTCTACAACATGTTCGGTTCTGCTCGCTTCAAGGCAGAGATCACCTTCTGCATGAAGCCCGGTATCATCAACTGCGCTCATGGCTGGTGGTTCCCCGAGCAGGACGGCGAGGAGCCCAACCTGTTCGGCGTTTGGAAGTCCAACTTCAACAGCCTCGTTCCGCACATGAACATCGGTAAGCTTGGCTTCGGTGCTCCCTACAAGGGCGTTATGTGCAACATGAGGCGTGTCCGCGGCCTGAACCAGGATTAATAAGAAAGGAAGTTACTTAAATGGCAGATCAGAAGTACGCACTGCTGGTTGACTACACCTTCTTCTCTGGCAACCACGCCGCAGAAATCGCCTGCAAGGAAGAGCTCGGTCTTCCCCTTGATCAGTTTGCTATCAAGGAAGTCGAGGTCGGCCCCTTCAAGGTTGGCGAGGGTAACGACGGTGACGATTGGGAGTGGATCTACCTTCCCATTCCGACCTGCATCTTCTCCCAGCACTGGGGCACCGGCGGCGACAAGGCTGGCCAGCGTCCCCTGGCAGTCCAGGTCGAGGAGTCGCACTCCATGTATTACGGCACTCTCGATGAGATGATTGCCAAGATGAAGGAGTTTGACCGCCCGATGTGTCTGTTCCAGCTCTAATCAGAGCCTGGATAAGCTAGAATAGGCCTGGCCGGTTACGGCTGGCCAGGCCTAGAGTTTGAATGCAGACGATTAGGAGGAAACTCATATGACACCTGAAGAGTTTTTGGCTCTCGATGCCCCTGAGGCCGCTGAGATTCTCAACAAGCTTGTTGCCGACGGCAAGAGCAAGGATGAGGCAATGGCGGAAGAGGGCGTTTCCCAGGCTGACCTCATGAAGGCGCAGATCTTCTGGGTCAAGGACAAGTTCATCGCCCGTGCTTGGGGTGGCTACACCTCCACGAAGCGCACCGGCAATGAGGCTGGCGACAGCATCGAGGGTGTTGGCGGTAGCGATCCTTCCAAGGGCTACGCTGGCATCTAGTGCTTAACCTTCAAACCTGTAAGGGCCCGATATGTAACAGTATCGGGCCCTTTCAGTATTCTTGGGTACATGTCGGCTATACTATCGACACTGTGCCAATTCTAGGAGGACTTACATGTCAACTGAAGCAGAGATCATTGCAGAGATCGAGGAGCTCGGCCGTCTGACCGAGGAGCAGGAGGATATCCTGTACAACATCGCCTTACGCCAGGAGGAACTTGGCCGCCAGCCAACTATTTTGCTGCGCGAGAAGGTGGATGGTTCTCCTATCTATCAGCCCATGATCGATCGTGAGGTTCTCACGTATCAGCTATACAACCATGGCGGCGCTGGCTCGCATGAGGTCGTGAATCTTATCGTCACGCTCAAGGGCATGCGCTACGTCATTCTCCATTCCGATGAGCTTTCCCTGCGCAGGAAGGTCGATCCGGCGGGCAATTATCGCGACTAACTCGCGCTGTTCCATATACGTTTGGGGAGACAAGTTGGAAATCACAGATATTACGCGCGAGTCCGATGATGCCGTGCAGGAGATGGTCGTGACCATGACCGCAAGCGCGGAAGAGGTCAATGCCTACATCGAAGAGCAGTTCAAGGAGCTCGCGAAAAACGAAATCCCGGGCTTTCGCAAGGGAAAGGCCCCGCGTGAGGTCATCGAGCGCGAGGCGGGTGGCCACGACATGGTGTTCGCGCGCATTGCCGAGGCCATCGTGAATGGCGAGGCTCCGGCGCTGCTTGATGATGCCGACGTGCTGTTCATCGGCGACCCGCAGTTCAACCTCGAGAAGATTCCCGCAAAGGACCAGCCGTTCACCTTCACGGTGTCCGGTCCCGTTCCCCCCGAGGGAACGCTTTCGAGCTATGACGAGGTTTCTATCGAGATGCCGCCCAATGAGGCGACCGATGAGGAAGTCGAAGCTCAGATCGATGAGTTGCTCAGTGTCTACTACAACTATGACATTATCGATAATCCGGATTACGAAATCGAAGATGGCGACTTCGTCACTGTCAGAATGACCATCATGAACGATGGAGCCGTCATTCAAGGTCTCAACGATGTCGAGCGTATGCTCAGTATCGGCGGGGGATCAATGCCCGAGAGCTTCGACGAGCACATCATCGGTACCAAGAAGGGCTATACGCTCGATTTCGATTTTGACGCGCAGAGCCAGGAGGAGCGTCCGGAGCTGGGCGATGGCAAATTGCATGCCAATGTCGAGATCAAGGAGGTTCGCAAGCGCGTCTTGCCCGAGCTCAACGATGAGTTCTTCGCAAAAATTGGCGCGGCAAGTCTCGACGATCTGCGTGAGCAGATGAAGATGACCATCAACATCCAGAAGGATCGTGAGCTGCCCAAGTTGCTCGAGCAGAAGGTCGTCGATGCGCTCATCGAGCGATTCGAGGGCGAGGTTCCCGAGTACTACGTTGACTTCATGCGGGACAACGTGAGCCGTGAGCTCATGCAGCGTCTCCAGAAGGAGGGCACCGGCCTGCAGGACTGGATGCTCAAGAACAACGTCGAGGCCGAGAAGATGCAAGACGAGGTCAACCAGGAGTCCATCGACCGTGCCAAGCGTGACATGGCACTCGAGGCCCTTTTCAAGGAGAAGGGCTGGGAGGTCACCGACGAGGACATCAAGCGCGAGCTTTCCGGAGTCGATGATGCGGAGGCTCAGATTGCCGAGCTCAAGGAAGCGCATCGCATGGCGGATCTGCGCAAGATGTGCCGTCAGTCCATGGCGGCTCGCTGGCTTGCGAAGACGGCCGATATCACGGTTGTCGAGTAGTTTTTCGCTTCATTAGCACGCTAACGAAGGAGGCCCGCATAAGCGGGCCTCCTCTCATGTCTAGTTGAAGTCGTGAGTGCTTACAGCGAGATGAAGCTATCGGGGAACTGCTTGTTGGCATCGAGCACGTCCTTGCTCGTGTCGCCGTAGCGCATCCACTCCTTGTCATCCGGCGTGCGCTTGATCATGGCGTTTTCCATGACGTCACGCAGGGCCTTTGCCTTGAGCGCGTATTCTTCCATCTGGGGCATTCTACCCTCGAGCTCGATCTGGCGGCGCTTGTACGCCTTGTCCTGGACCGAATCGCCCGGGATAATCTCGTAGAAGTCCTCGGCTTCGAGGGTGTAGTTCGCGTGATCTGCCCAGGCGGCGAGCGCCGAGTCCTCCTTGAGGCTCTCGATGGTGTTCTCCCGCACCTCGGCATCGAGCTGCTCTTCGGAGATGCCGCGCTGCTCACAGTAATCCTTCTTCTGCAAGCCGTTCATGCGGAGCATTTCCTCCAGTCGATAGGCGGATGCGTACAGGGCCTCTTCGACCAGGTCTTCGGGAAGGTCCTCGACGAGACGCGTGGCGAGCTCGCGGCAGATGACATTTTGATCGGCAAGCTGCTGGACCTCGACGTTGTCCTTGTACATGTTGTAACGGATGAAGATGAGGAGCTCCTCGACGGTGTTGAGGTCCTCGACGTGCTTCGCAATCCACTGGTCGTTGAGCTTGGGTGTTTCGCCTTCCTTGCAGACGTTGAGCTCGAGCCAGCGAAGGGCGGTCTTGCGGACGGCCTCCTCGGGAATCCTGACCTCCTCGGCAACGACATAGACGGGGTCGTACGAAGTCAGGGTGTAACGCTGATTTGCCATGATGGATCCTCTGTGATGTCGATATGTATAACAGCCCATGATTATACTGTATTGGTAACGATGAAAGTAGGAACACGGATGGGAATAACGGTCATAGCCGTAGGCAAGCTCAAGGAGCGCTTCTGGAAGGATGCGGTCACGGAATACGTGAAGCGCCTTGGCGGCTATACGAAGTTGCGTATCGTCGAGATTCCCGACAAGGGCATCGATTTCGAGAGTGACGAGATCGTCCGGACGGCAGGAGATGCACATCTCATCCTACTTGCGATTGAGGGTACGCAACGCACGAGCGTGGGAATATCACGACGTCTCGAGGAACTGATGACGCGCGGAACGAGCGATATCGCGTTTTGCATCGGTGGTTCTGACGGCGTGAATGAAGCGGTCTACGAGCGCGCTGACGAAACGCTCTCGTTCGGCCAGATCACGCTGCCGCACAACCTCGCCCGCGTGGTGCTGCTCGAGCAGGTCTATCGCGCCTTCAAGATCATGCGCGGCGAGCCGTACCATAAGTGACGATGGGGCATACCGCTCTGAACAGCTTTGCCTCATCCTCGATCTTTGTAGCTATCACGCTGCCATTCATGGCACTTGTCGAATGTTACGCCAGATAATGTGTGCCGATGGCTCTCTCAATGACCGCCACGCCGCAATTCGTGGCGTTTTCGCCAAATGGCGTGTCTCTGTGGCAGCATCATCGACCACCATGGCACAGCTTGTGGCATTCATCAGGGCGCTTGCCAAGTAATGCGTGCCGGTGACCATACAAATAACTTAATGTAAGCGGGTTTAGATTTGAGGATATCAAGTCCATGAAAGACGCGAGCCCTGCCGAACTTTTCAATTCGAGCAGGGTTCGCAAACTTTGCTAGTGGTGGAGATGAAGGGATTCGAACCCTCGGCCCCCACGTTGCGAACGTGATGCTCTCCCAGCTGAGCTACATCCCCACTAGATACGGCGCACAACGGCGCGCGGGTAAGGATTATAGCGTATTTCCCGCGAGCGGGAAGGGGTATTGCCGCGGCTTTATGCGATAATACCCCCATGCAAACGCGTAGTAACATATTCCGCATACTCATCATCGTCTGTGTCGTCCTCTTCATCGGCGCCATTGCCCAGCAGTTTTACATTTCGCATGTCGAGACGAGCTATGCAAAGTCAGGCGACGAGCTCGAACAGGTCCAGGCCGATGTTGCCGCCGCTACCGAGCAAAACGACACGCTACAGCAGCAGGTGAAAGACACGTATATCGCCTGGCGTAATGCCCAAGGCCGGCTCTCGCTCTTTGGCGACAAATCCGGAAAGGTTGCCTACCTCACCTTTGATGACGGTCCGTGCGATGCTCTCACGCCCAAGAATCTCGAGATTCTCAAGCAGAAGGGTGCCGTCGCCACGTGGTTTTGCCTGGCAAACGATGAGCTGTACACCTACCTCAACCTTGACTTGTGCAAGGATATCGAAGCACAGGGGTCGGTCGTCGGCATACACGACTGGGATCAGGACGACTCGTATAGCTACTACAAGGGTAGCGTCGACAATTACTTCACGAGCGATTTCGACAAGGCCAAGGCCAAGCTCGAGGCGGCCGTTGGGCACGAGATCAAGATCACGCGCTTTGCAGGCGGCAGCCTCACCATCGGCTACTACAACCCCGAGATTGGCAAGGCGCTTCCCCGTGCCATGCTCGAGCGCGGCTACCAGTACTTCGATTGGAACGTTCTCGCCGGTGATAGTGAGCCCTCGCAGTTCGTGAACGGCTCGACTCCCAAGGACAAGATCGTGAGTAACGTCTTGAGCGAGGCGGAGTTCTTCGCGAAGACGGATTCTCCCATTTGCGTGCTCATGCACGACAACCCGGGGAAGAACACGACGACCGAGGCCCTTCCCGAGATTATCGACGGTCTGCGCGCACTCGGATACGAGTTCAGGACGCTCGATTACGACGCCCCTGGCTTCTACCAGGTGGTGATTACCGAATGACGTATTCGCGCGGGCAATATGACGATGGATGCGGACGCGACAGACGCCCTCGCCGCGATGCGTCCGAGCATGGTGAGCGTCGTGCGGGAAGCGGGTCAAGCCGTTACTCGCGTTCATCCGAGCGCTATGTCCGCAACGGTTCGGGCAACAGAGACGAAGGTCGCCCCGCGCGCTCGCAGTCCCGCACAGGCCGGAAGCAGCGTGACGATGCGCAGCAGACGCGTCGACGCTCGGGACAGGATGGCAGGTGTGATTCCGCTCGTGATGCCCAGAGGGCACCGGCGCGTTCAAGGCAACACGACGGCATGCGTGACGTTGCATACGATCGTCGCGATGAGCGTGGTGGCCGGCAGCGTGACATGCGAAGCAGGCAAGCACGGGATGCCCGTGCGGGTTCGCACGTAGGTCAGCGCAACGTCGCCCAGGCCAACCAGTACAGCAGGGATCGCTATGTCAGTCAGCCTGGCCAGCAGCGGGGCGCTTCCGTGAGTCAACAGAACTACGCCAAGGCCCGGCGCGTCAAGCCGGTTGATCCGCGAGCCCTCCTCGCGGCCGCCGTCATTGCCGTCGTCCTGGCTGCCGTCATCATCGTTCGCTTCGTTCTCTTCGGCGGTACGGCCAGCGAATACGGGGTCGCGAAGGCGGCCATCGACCAGCAGCAGTCGCAGCTCACCGAGCTCCAGGCCTCCAATGAGGATCTCCAGGCCCAGATAGACTCCATGCAGGGCCTCATCGAGCGATACGACAACTCCGGGAAGAAGTAGGGCTTCTCGGACTCTATCCGCCCGGCAATCTCAGTCGCCTTTCAAGCCGTCCTAACACGTTCTCCCTATGGCTTCGCGCCAACCCGCGAGCAGTTCCTCGGCGTACGCCGGCTTCATTTGCGGGGCAAAGACGCTGTCCGTCGCGCGTAAGGCACGTAGCTCGTCGATCCCGTTCCAGAAGCCGCTCGTGAGGCCTGCCAGATATGCCGCGCCCAGCGCCGTGGACTCGATGTTCACGGGGCGCTGGATTTGCGTCTGCAGTATGTCGCTTTGGAATTGCATGAGAAAGTCGTTTTCCGAGGCGCCGCCATCGACGTTGAGCTGCCTGATCTTGAGTCCGGCGTCGGCCTGCATGGCACCTGCCAGATCATGTATCTGGTAGGCGATCGCCTCAAGGGCCGCACGCACGATATGGGTGCGACTCGTTCCGCGGGTAAGGCCGTAGATGGCTCCGCGGGCCTCGGGCTTCCAATAGGGGGCGCCCAGACCCGTGAAGGCGGGGACGATGTAGACGCCACCCGTGTCCGGGACGCTCTCGGCGAGCTGCTGGGATTCCGCCGGCACCTGGAGGATGCCGAGCTCGTCGACGAGCCATTGCACGAGGGCACCGGCCATGAAGACGCTTCCCTCGAGCGCGTACTCGGCATGCTTCGCACCCGGGGCTGATGCCGCGATTGTCGTGACAAGCCCGTTCTTCGACGTGACGGGGGCGTTTCCGGTGTGGAGGAGCATGAACCCGCCCGTGCCGTAGGTGTTCTTGGCCTGTCCCGCTTCGAAACAACACTGCCCGAAGAGCGCGGATTGCTGGTCACCCGCAGCGCCGCAAATGGGGATTCCCGTCGGGATGTTCGGGTAGTCGGTCACGCCGAAGGAGCTCGCGCTCGGGCGAACCTCGGGCATTATCTGCGCGGGAATGTTGAATAGGTCGAGCAGCTCCTGATCCCAGCGAAGCTCGTGGATGTCGAACAGCATCGTGCGGCTCGCGTTGGTGACGTCGGTGGCATGCACCTTGCGGCCCGTAAGGTTCCAGATGAGCCAGCTGTCGACGGTTCCGAAGAGCAAGCGACCCTCATCGGCAAGGGCACGCGCGTCTTCCGTGTTGTCGAGCAGCCACTTGATCTTGCTTGCCGAAAAGTACGCGTCCGGCCGCAGGCCGGTCGTGTGGACGATCTTCTCGATGACCTCCGGACTCGAGCAGAGCTCCTCGATGATGGGAGCGGTGCGGCGGCATTGCCAGACGATGGCGTTTGCGACGGGGCGGCCCGTCTCGCGATCCCACAGCATGGTCGTCTCGCGTTGGTTGGTGATGCCGATGCTGTCTATGTCGTGTGCCGTGAGGGCATGCGAGGTGAGCAAGTCGGCGAGCGAGCCTAGCTGCGAGAAGATGATTTCCTGGGGATTTTGCTCGACCCATCCCGGCTGCGGATATATCTGGGGAAACTTGCGCTGGACGGAATCGACGAGCCGTCCGTCATGGTCGATGAGGACGGCGCGCGACGATGTCGTCCCCTGGTCAAGGGCGATGACGTACCTGTCGCTCATTGGGCACCTCCGTCCAAATGTCCGTCAAGCCAGGCGAGCACGTCGTCGTAGACGACCTGCGCATCCCTTTCGTTCAGTATTTCGTGGCGCATTCCCTCGTAGATGCGCACCTCGACGTCCTTTACACCGGCTTCGCGTGTCATTGCGGCGACCTTCCTGACACCTTCTCCCATCGAGCCGACGGGGTCTTCGGCCCCTGCGATGAAGAGCAGGGGAAGGGCCTGCGGAATCGCCTGGAAGGTCTTGGGGTCGCACGCCTCGCCGGTGAGTGCCGTGAGCGTCGCATAGCCGCCTGCGGGAAACATGAAACCGGATTTCTCGTCTGCAAGGTAGCGGTCGACGTTTTCCTCGTTTGCCGAAATCCAGTCCGCCTCCGTGCGCGGGTCGTCGATGACCTTGTTAAAACCGCCCGCTGCCATGGAGTCCAGCAACTTGCTTTCGTAGCCCTTTCCCCGGATGGCGGCAATGGCTCGGGATAGCACGTTTCCCGCCTTCGAGACGATGGGCGCGACATAACCCGTGCCGCATAGTATGGCACCGGCCAGTCCCTCGCCGTGGCGCGCGATGTAGTCGCGCATGATGTAGCTGCCCATCGAGTGCCCGAAAACGAAGTAGGGAAGGCCAGCCGGCGTGTGAGCCAGCATGTAGGAGCGCATGCGATGGACGTCCTCTATGAGATGGTTTGCCCCGTTGCGGGGGTCGAGCTCGCCCCATGAGGTGGATTGCGAGACGCTTTCGCCATGCGCGAGGTGATCGTAACCCCCGACGATGAACCCCTTGCCGGCCAGAAAGCGCGCAAAGTCGTCATATCGCTCGATGTGCTCGGCCATGCCATGGGCGACCTGGATGACACCGCGGGGGCTGGCGCAGCCCTCGTCGCGCCAGATATAGCCGTGGATGGTCGTCTCGGCGTCGGTGCTCGGAAACGAAACGGGCTCTTGCGTGATGGTATCGGCCATGATGCCTCCCAGATGACGTTCGTCCTATGCGATATTATAATCGCGCTATGGAACGAAGGCCCAACAAAGCACGCAAGCAAGGCGCAATCGCACGACTGGTGAATCATTGGATCGACCGTCTCGTCGGTGCGGCCTCGCAACGTTCCTTTTCCGGGCAGGAAGAGCAGTACTCGTCCCATCAGACCACTCGTGACTTCATCTTCAACAGCCTTGGCATCGGCGTATGGGGCGTCGTGTTCCCGCTGCTCACCATCGTTATCACGCAGCTCGTCGGCGCCGATCAGGCTGGCATTTTCTCCCTCGCCTTCGTGACCGGCACCCTGCTCATGATCATTGGCAATTACGGCGTGCGCACCTATCAGGTGTCGGACATCGACGAGGACCATTCCTTTGCCGACTACCAGATCAACCGCATCATCACCTGCATGCTCATGGTTGTGGCGGGCTACGTCTATTGCTGCATCCGCGGCTACGAGTCCGACATGTTCGTCATCAGCATGGGCGTGTACCTGTACCGCATGGTCGACGCGCTGGCCGATGTCTACGAGGGGCGTTTACAGCAGGTCGACAAGATGTATCTCGCGGGCATCTCGCAGGCGTTTCGAAGTGCCATCGTGCTCGTCGTGTTCAGCATTGTCCTCTTTGTCACGCGCAACCTGGGGTTTTCGTGCATCATCATGGCAATCGTCGCGGCGGCAAGCCTACTCGTCCTGACGGTGCCCCTCGCGTACATGGAGACACCCAAGTCGCGTCGTTGGAGCATGGGTGGTGTCATCAACCTCTTCAAGCGCTGCTTTCCGGTCTTCGTGGCCCTCTTCCTCTACTGCCTCATCGACAACATGCCCAAGTTCATGATGGAAGGGCCGCTTTCCTACGACAACCAGCTCTATTTCAACGTGCTCTACTTCCCGGCGCAGGGCATTCTCCTCACGGCAAGCCTCATCTACAAGCCGCTTCTGCTACGCCTCGCCGCGGCCTGGGAAAACCCAGACGAGCGTCGCACGTTCAACATCATCATGATGGCTGTGTTCGGCGCGATCGTCGCCATCACCGCCTTCAACCTCATCGTCATGAACTGGATTGGCGTGCCCATCATGAGCGTGCTGTACAACACGGATTTCGAGCAGTTCAGGGTCCTCATGAACCTCATGATCGTCGCCGGAGGCATTACGGCAGCCATCGACTTCATCTACCAGATCATCACCGTCCAGCGTCGGCAGAACAGCGTCGTGAAGCTCTACCTCATCACGTTCGCGTTCTCGACCGTGGCTTCGTTCGTGCTCATCAACTCCATCGGCCTCATGGGGGCGGTCATCACCTATCTTGCCGAGATGTGCCTGCTGCTCGTCTTGGTCGTGCTGCAGTTCGCCAACATCAGCGTGTGCACGCGCAGGCGTCCGGCCGCGAGGCTCGAGAACTCCAGCCGGTTCTGGGGGTAGATCATGCGGCAGTCGCAATCGAGTGTCCCCGTCTTACTCATGGTCTCGGGTGGGTCAGACTCCACGGCCCTGCTCGAGCTCGCCTGCGCCTATGCTGCGGGCGAGGGCTCCGATAGCGGACTCTTCGCGATGCTCGCGACTCAGCTTCCTACGCCTGACCGCATCGTGCCCTTCGTCCTGCACGTGAACCATATGCTACGCGGGGCGGATTCCGATGCCGACGAGCGCTTCGTGCGTGAGCTTTGCGAGAGGCTCGACGTCCCTTGCGAGGTGGAGCGTGTCGATGTCGCCTCCCTTGCGCGCTCGCGCAAGGGAGGCATGGAGGCCGTCGCGCGCGAGGAACGCTACCGCCTGGTGTCACTGGCACTGGAACGTGCCTGCCTCCAGGTGGGCGTCGAGGACGGGCTCATCTGCACTGCGCATACAATCGACGATCGCGTCGAGACCTTCTTCATGCGCGCCTTGGTGGGAACGGGCCCCGGGGGGCTCGCATCCATTCCGCGCGTTCGTGGCAGGTTGCGCAGGCCCTTGCTCGACGCATCGCGCGAGCAGCTGCGCGATTGGCTGAGAGAGCGGCATCCGGGCACGCCCGATAGCGCGCTCTGGCGCGAGGACGAGACGAATCTCACGGGTGACAACTTTCGCAGCCAAGTACGTCGCGAGCTCGTCCCCGTGCTTCGCGAGCTGCGTCCGGGGTTTGAGCGATCGCTCGCGCAAACCATGGACCTCATCGCCGACGAGGACGAGACGTTACGATGCCAGGCGGATTCGATTGCCTACCGGACGCTCACGTGGGATGGCGATGTCGCGTCGGTGCCCATCGGGGCGTTGGGCTCGCTCGACCGGTCCATGGCTCGACGAGTTCTGCGCGCCTGTCTGCTTGTGGTCAATCCCGACGCGCGACTCGAGGCGGGCCAGATTGACCGCGTCCTCGACGGGCTCGAAGACGAGGGTTTCACGACCGAGACCTCCGGTGGTCTGCGTGTGAGCACATCGGGTGATGCGCTCGTCATCCGCAAAGCGCAATAGGCAGAAAGCGTCCGTTTGCAGGCTGGCCTTCGCATCTGATGTAGGAATACTGCGTTTCTTTAGCGAATGCGATACTCCTATGTAAGAATATTGCGTTTTCCTAGGACAAAAGATTCATGGATGCAGAAGAATGACGTTTCCCTAGGATTTCATAGCAGCAAATCCTAGGGAAGCGAAAGAAACCTACATGCACGCCCTGCGAATCCTAGGGAAACGAAAGAAATTGACATCGCAGCTTTCAAAGAAGATCTGGTGAAGGCCGTCTGGTCGACGCATTGCAATGCGAAATGACATCACGACACGATGATGCTCATGCATCCCGGGGCCGAAGCGGTTACCGCTTGGAAGGCCTTGGGGGAGACGTAGGAGACGAGCACCGTGCCGGAGTCATCGGTGACCTCGACGGTCGAGCCCGCGCTTCCGCTCAGGCGCTCCATGAGGTGCGCCTGCGTGCTGCCGGTGAAGTCCTCGGCCATGACGGCGCTACCCATAAGGATGACGTTGCCGCCGTTGACGGTTGCCCCGTATTCGTAGTCAAGGCCGCTGTCATCGGAGTTCGATGCACCGTTCACGAATACGGTTCCGCCGTTGATTTCGATGTAGCCGTTGGAGTCCAAGCCGTCTCCATCGGCGTTCACGACAAGCGTGCCGCCATTGATTTGGATGAGGCATTCCTCGCTCGCATCGGGCATCGTCATGGCACCTCCCTGTCGGCCGGGGCCAGTTTCGTTTTGCGGGTCTTGTGCATCCTGGGGTCTACCGCCTTGTCCGTCAGGCGGGGTCCCATCCTGGGGGCGTTCGCCCGCATCACCATGGGGCCTTGCGGGAGGCGTACTCTCGCCTCCCTGCGTCATGGCAGGAGGCTGGTCGTCCTGGGGCATGGCGGGCGGTTGACTGTCCTGGGGCGCGGCGCCCGTAGTCATCGAACCCTCGGCGGCCGATGCGTTCACGCCGTCGTCGCTTGCCACGATGCTAGTCTCGCCGCCATGCACGAAGATCTTTTCGGCTTCGTAGCCCTCCACGCAGCTTTCCACGTCTACCGTGCCATTGGCGATGTAGAACAGGTATTCCGAATGGAATGCGTCATCTCCCGCGTTCACGGTTATGTCTCCGCCACCGATCTTGATGGCGTCGTTGCCGTGCACGGCATCCTCGGCACTTGTGACGGTGATGGTGCCGCCGGTGATGACCGTGTCGTCCTTGGAGGCGATGCCATGGCGATAGCTGCCGGTCACCTTAAGCGCGCCCGACCCGTTGATGGTCAGGTCGTCCTTGGAGTACAGCGCGGCGCACGGCTCATCCTCTCCCTCGGCAAGAGCGTAGCTCGCTCCGTCCGAAAGCACGTTGGTCGAGCCGTCGGCAAGCGTGAGGAAGACCTTGTCGGCTTGGTCGATTTGAATGGCGGGACCGTCCTCGTTGTGGATGGTGACGCTGTCGAGCACGATCTGCGCCTTGTCGCCGTCACCCGGCAGGTTCACCACGATCTGGCCATCGGCTAGCGTGCCGGAGACGACATAGGTTCCGTCGGTCGATATGGTGACGGTCGATCCGTCGGCCGTGGCACCTTCGCCCGTGACGGAGGCACCCGAGCCGTCAAGCACGATCTTGGTGGCGCTTGTCTCGTCATAGCTGGGGTCGCGATCGCGGTCGGTGAAGCGGAGCTGTTTCTCGACCGTCTTGTCGCTTGAGCTTTGTTGGTCCTGGCCCGTCCCGGATGCCGAGCATCCGGCGAGGGTGATGACGAACGCCATGCTCGTCAAGGCGGCGATTACCCTCTTCATCTAGAGCACCTCCTGGGTCTTCGGCGCATAGCCGAGGGAAATCTTCAAGTTGCCGTTGAGGCAGCGCAATTCGTCGATGAGCGCCTTCTCGAGCCCCTGCTCCTTGAGGCGCAGCATGTACTCGAGCTGGAACAGGCTCCCCATGTTCGTCGTTTGCACGTTCATGAGCTTGTATTCGGTGGCGTATCGCTCGAGGGCCTCCTCGAAGACGCCATCGTATTCGAGGTCTTCGGGTATGGTGATGCGCAGCATCTTGTCGGATTCGTGCGGTTTGCCAAAGGGCGTCATCACGTAGATGACGTTCACGATTGCCACAATCGCCGTGAACACGACGGCGAGGATGATGAATCCCATGCCGGTGGCAAGGCCGATGGCCATGGCGAGGAACACGCTTCCGATGTCCTTGGCGCTGCCGGGGATCGAGCGGAAGCGCACGAGATTGAACACACCCATGACGGCGATGCCGACGCCCAGGTTGCCGTTTACCAGCGTGATGACCATCTGGACGATGAGCGGGAGCAGGGCAAGCGTCACCACGAAGTTCTTGCTGTGGTCGTGGCGAAACATGTAGACGAACGCGCAGACGATGCCAAGCACGATGGAGGCAAGGCAGCAGACGAGGAATTCGCCCGAGGTCACCTGAGATGCGAGTGACTGCGAGTTGGCGTAAATGGACGTGAGCGCGGAATCAAGCATGGGCGGCTTTCCTTTCCTCATGACGCGCGGCGGATATGCAGGCGGCCGCACCGTACTTCGAAAACGACTGGGGGTAGACATGCAGCGAGCTCAGGGCATCGATGAGCCAATGGGGAAGCGCTGTGCTTGCCTTGAGTTCCATCACCGAAGCGGTTGGTTCGAGAATGGGGCGGGCGACTGGGTCTCCCGTCGCGAGGTCGATGTAGCAAAGCTCGTCATCGAAGGTGATGCGAGGGTCATCGGCTTCGCCTTGGGGAGCCCAGGCCACGCGCCAGCAGAGTATGGCCGCGGACGGCTCGAGGTTGTCGTAGCGCCCGAGCGCCGCCTCTATTTCGTGAGCGATTTGCGTATCGAGGACGCTGCTCGTATCTTGCTCGCCGTCTTCTACAAGCGGATACGTCGTCATTGCCGCCTCGTAGGAGGCGCCGTGCGCGAGCGCCCATGCGCCCATGAGCGACATGCGCACGCGTCGCTTGTAGACGATGCCCTCGTACTTCTTCTTGAGCTCGAAGAAAACGGGAATCGCGAGGAGCATGTCACCGTAGAAAGCCCGCGCGGCGATAAGACTGTGTTGGCATAGGAAGACAAGCGCGGTGCCGTCTTCCTGCCCGTAGGCTCGTATGCGCAGCTTTTCCTTGTATACGGGCTTTTCCAGCGATCGCGCGATGATTGAGCGATCGGGCGTGTCGAGATATACGCTCGTGACAAGTGTTCGACCGTAGTCGTCTGGCGACATGAATTGCCGGGCCGCTGCCTCGATCGCTTGCCTTTGCGCTGCATCTATCAGGTACTTCTTTTCACACCGTTTGAATACGCTCGTTATCATCACGTCTTCCTCCCCGTGCCTTCGGGAGGAGATGATAGGGAGGCAACATTGAACGAAGATTGAATCTTCGCATGTCACGCGATTTCGCTATTTTGCGGGAATGCGCACCATGAAGGTTATGACGGGGCCCTGCTCGTCGAGGATGGCCTCAATCGTCCCGCCATGTGCGTCGACGATGCTTCGCGCGATGGCGAGGCCGAGTCCGTAGTGCGAGCCGGCCTTATTGCCTGCCCCGCCCGTACGGGCCTCGTCACCGCGTGTAAAGCGCTCGAAGAACGAGATCTTCCGCAGGAGTTCGACCTCCTCGGGTCTCACCGCGTTGCCTACCGTGATTTGGGCGCCATTGCCCGCCCGTTCGAGCGATAAGGTCACGGGTGCATGTGGTTCTCCGTGGCTCATGGCGTTGTCGAGCAGAATGGCGACAAGGCGCGAGAGCTCGGCTGCATTGCCCCTGACCTCGACATCGCTTGTAATCGAGCTTTCGAGGCACATGTCACGCTCGAAGGCGACGGGCTCGTATGAGAGGCATTCCGCCTCGACAAGACGGCTCAGGTCCACCATCTCGCGTGTCATCGCCTCGCTCTCGGTGCGGGCAAGTTCCAGGAGTTGCGTGACGAGTATTCCCATTTGCTCGTTTTCGTGGCGGATATTCGCGAGCCGGGGATTGTCTCCCACCTCGCGCTGCAGAAGCTCGGCGTTCGCCTCCATTACCGCGACGGGCGTCTTGAGCTCATGCCCTGCGTCCGAGATGAAACGGCGCTGCGCTTCGTATGCTTGCTGCATGGGTCGCACGATGCGTCCGGCAAGCCAACGGGCCACGAAGAAGAGCAGCATGAGCATGACAAGTCCCACGATGAGCGTATAGCGAAAGAGCGTTCCCATACTCTCGGTCACGAGTGTATTGTCCATGAACGCGACGAGCGTATATCCTGCGGTGCGTTCAACGGCGAACATGAGCGAACCCTCCAGCCCGCTGCGCGTGTTCTTGCCCAAGGCGTCATGTGCGAGGTCGACGAGCTCACCGACCGTGTAACCGTTTGCGTTGATGCTCTCCGCGGATACCACCGACCCGTTTGCGTCGAAGAGCACGGCGTAGAACGGCGCCGAGGGGGAGGGTTTTTCCAGCTGACGCTGCCACGCGTTGTCGGGGCGTACGAATCCGGAGGGAAGACGGTCGGCCTGGTAGCTCGCGGCATAGTTCTCGAGCATGCGCGTGTTTCGATCGTATACCTCGGCGTAGCTAAACGCGTAGATGGCGGCGAGCGTGGCGACGAAGAGCGTCACGAGCACGGCCATGATGGCAGCGATGATGCGACGACGGGATTGCGCGAACAGCGAGGACGTTTTCACGATCGCACCTCGTCAGGGAGCTGAAGTTCGTAACCCACGCCACGTACGGCCTTGATTTTCGCGTCCGATCCGATGAACGCGAGCTTCTTTCTCGTGAAGGTGAGGTAGACCTCGATCTTGTTGTACTCAGCGTCGCTGTCATAGCCCCAGACGCGCCGGACGAGCTGGTCACGTGTGAGTATGCGCCCGCGGTTGCGCAGGAAGTACTCGAGGATGCGATACTCCTTGTCGCCGAGTCGGACGCTTTCGCCCGTATGGACGTTTCGCAGCGTGAGCGTCGTCTCGTCGAGAGCGATGTCGCCACCGGAAAGCTGCGCCTCGTCATTCATGCCGCTGCTGCGACGCACGAGGGCTCGCAGGCGCGCGAGTAGCTCCTCGGTGAGAAACGGCTTGGTGAGGTAGTCGTCGGCTCCGCTGTCGAGTCCCTGCACCTTGTCCTCGAGCTCTCCTCGGGCGGTGAGCATGAGGATGGGGGTGGAGATGCCCTCGTGTCGCAGGGCGCTCGTGATGGCAAAGCCGTCGGAGTCGGGAAGCATCACGTCGAGGATGAGGGCATCGTAGACGTTTGCCTGGGCCGCAAGCAGCGCTTCGGTGCCATTGGCGAACCAGTCGACATCATGGCCTTCCTGGCGCAGCAGCTCCAGGAGCGCCTCCGCCATGCGCCGTTCGTCTTCGGCGAGCAAGATCTTCATCGTTTTTGAGTCCCATCATCTGGCTTCGTGATGCGTCGCGTTCATGATAAACGACCAGGAAGCTCAATGCAGAATGAGACAAGATGGTCTGACCAAACTGTCTCATTCTGCTCCACGGCACGCATCTCATCCGATGGGCAAAATGTCCCTTGCATATGTGACGCGGTTGTCCCATAATCTCGCCGCTGTGTTTTTCTGCGAAGCTTCCGGAATCCTGCTTGGGCGCGAGACCGGGAGTGGAGAAAACTCTGGAGAATCTCTTAAATGAGTGCCGAAGGTGCAAGACCCTCGTGGGTCGAAACTCTCAGGCAAAAGGACAGAGGCACATTTTCGACCTTCTCTAGCAGCGCCGTTTTGTATTGCGAGGGAGGGTTTTTCTCATGGACGTCCTATACGACATTGTCGTAACCATCAACACCTATCTATCTAACTACGTGCTCATCATCCTGCTCGTAGCCATGGGTCTGGTGTTCACCATCCGCACGAAGTTCGTGCAGATACGCTTCTTTGGCGAGGGCATGCGCCGCGTGTTCGGCGAATTCAATCTTTTCGGCGGAAAGAAGAAAAGTGGCATTAGCTCGTTTCAGGCGCTTGCCACGGCCGTTGCCGCGCAGGTCGGCACGGGCAACATCGTGGGTGCTTGCGGCGCCATCTTGATTGGCGGTCCGGGCGCCATTTTCTGGATGTGGCTCATCGCCTTCCTCGGCATGGCGACCAACTACGCCGAGGCCGTGCTCGCGCAGAAGACGCGCGAGGTCGATGAGGACGGCACCGTTCATGGCGGTCCGGTCTACTACATCACCAAAGCCTTCACGGGTGCGGGCGGCAAGTTCCTCGCGGCCTTCTTCGCCGTATCCATCATTCTCGCTCTGGGCTTCATGGGTTGCATGGTCCAATCCAACTCGATTGCCGCGACCTGCAATACGGCCTTCGGTATCCCCACTTGGGTCATGGGCTTGCTCATCGTGTTCTTTGCCGGTCTCGTCTTCTTGGGTGGCGTGCAGCGCCTCGCATCCGTCACCGAGAAGCTCGTTCCCATCATGGCCGTCATCTATCTCATTGGTGGTCTCGTCATCCTCATTCTCAACATCCAGAACCTGCCGGGCGCCTTCGCGCTCATCTTCCAGTGCGCATTCAATCCGCAGGCAGAGGTCGGTGGCGTAACCTTTGGCATCATCGCCGCGATAAGCCAGGGAGCGAAGCGCGGCCTGTTCTCCAACGAGGCCGGCATGGGTTCCACGCCGCATGCGCATGCGCTGGCCGACGTCAAGGATCCGCATCATCAGGGCACGGTTGCCATGATTGGCGTCTTCATCGACACCTTCGTGGTCGTCACCATGACGGCGCTCGTCGTCATCTCGGTCCTCTACGTGGGTGGACCGCTTTCCGTCGACGCGACGGGTTTGGCCGAGGGCATCGATAAGACCAACATGGCGCAGCTGGCGTTCGGATCGTTCTTCGGGTCGACTTTCGGTAACTCGTTCGTCGCCATCTGCCTGCTCATGTTCGCGTTCTCGACGATCCTCAGCTGGAACCTTTTCGCCAAACTCAACGTCGAGTATCTCTTTGGCCGCTTTGGCAAAATGCCCGTCAAGATCTTCTCGGTCGTCGCTCTCGTCTTCATCTTTCTGGGTTCGTTGCTCTCGAATGATTTGGTGTGGGAACTTGCCGACATGTTCAACCAGCTCATGGTCATTCCCAACGCCATCGCGCTGTTCGCGCTGTCGGGTGTGGTCACAACTGTCGTCAAGCAACACCATCACGGCGAGAAAGTCGAGCTCGATAAATAGGGGACTGCTACGAAGCTGGCCCTCGTGGTGCGTGAGAGAGCAAGAGACCCGCATACGCGGGTCTCTTTGTTTGCGGTTTCGTGACGAAGCGAATATAGTCTAAACTTTCTCCCCGCACGTGACATAATGGTGCAAGTTATCGTCCAGAGACGGAAAGGCGTTTGGTGTACGAGGACATACAGGAAGTGCTCTTCACGCAGGAGCAGATCCGGGCCCGCGTTGCGCAGATGGGCGCGCAGATAACCGCTGATTATGTCGACAGGCAGCCCCTCGTCGTCATTTCGGTGCTCAAGGGTGCCGCCATCTTCATGGCAGACCTCGTCCGCGCCATCGAACTTCCGCTCGAGATGGATTTCATGGCCGTGAGTTCCTATGGCATGAGCGCCACGTCATCTGGATCCGTGGAAATTGTCAAGGATCTGGGCGCCTCGATCGAAGGCAAGCACGTCCTCGTTGCCGAGGACATCCTCGACTCGGGCTTGACGCTTGATTTCCTTGTCAAGGAGCTCTCCGGCCGCAAGCCTGCGTCACTTGAGGTTGCAGCGCTGCTGCGCAAGCAAGGTGCGCAGAAGACCGAGCTCGCATGTGCGTATGTCGGGTTTGATTGTCCGGACGAGTTCATCGTCGGTTACGGGCTCGACTATGCTGAACGTTATCGTAACCTGCCGTGTGTTGGTGCGTTAAAGCCAGAGGTCTACCAGTAGGCCTGTGAATGCCAGATAAGGAGAACTTGAGTGGAAGAGCACAACAATCCCAAGAAGAAGGGCCCGAACATTCGCAGTGTCGTGCTGTACGTGCTGCTAGGTCTCGTGCTCGCCGCCCTCGTAGGAAGCCAGCTCCTGAACTTTGGCACTCAGGAGGAGGTAAACGAGCTTATCACGAGTGACTTTGTCGCGGCGGTCAATGACGACCGCGTGTCCGAGGTCACCTACCATGCCGCCTCCGCGACGCTTGACGGCACCTACTACAAGGATGCGGCGGCCAAGGAAGCCGGCGAGTTGTCCAGCTTCAAGTCGACCTACACGGGCGATGACATGCTCCAAGAGCTCATGGCGGCGCATCCCGAGGTCAAGTACAACGAGGATGTCACGACGTCGGGTTGGATTACGACCCTGCTCACGACGGTTCTGCCGCTGCTTCTCATCTTCGGCGTGCTGATCTTCTTCATGTCACAGGTGAGCGGTGCGAACAACAAGCAGATGCAGTTCGGCAAGACCAAGGCCAAGAAGGTTTCGGAAGAGACACCCAAGGTGCGCTTTTCGGATGTCGCCGGCATTGACGAGGCCGTCGAGGAACTCGAAGAGATCAAGGACTTCCTCTCCAATCCCGCCAAGTACCAGGCGATGGGCGCGAAGATTCCCCGCGGCGTGTTGCTCGTTGGTCCTCCTGGCACGGGAAAGACTCTGCTCGCACGCGCCGTTGCGGGCGAAGCGGGCGTTCCCTTCTTCAGCATCTCCGGCTCCGACTTCGTCGAGATGTTCGTCGGCGTGGGCGCCTCGCGCGTACGTGACTTGTTTGCCCAAGCCAAGGAAGCCGCTCCCGCCATCATCTTCATTGACGAGATTGACGCCGTTGGTCGCCAGCGCGGTGCCGGTCTCGGTGGCGGTCATGACGAGCGCGAGCAGACGCTCAACCAGCTGCTCGTCGAGATGGACGGTTTCGAGACGAACGATTCCGTCATCATGATCGCCGCGACTAACCGCGTCGACATCCTCGACCCCGCCCTGTTGCGTCCTGGCCGTTTCGACCGCCAGATCGTCGTCGATCGCCCCGACCTCAAGGGGCGCGAGCAGATTCTCAAGGTACATTGCGAGGGCAAGCCCATGGCAGGTGATGTCGATTTGGCGGCGCTCGCCTCGCTTACGAGTGGTTTCACGGGTGCTGACCTCGCTAACCTGCTCAACGAGGCCGCTTTGCTCGCCGCGCGTCGCAATAAGAGCGTCATCACCAATGACGAGGTCACCGAGTCCATGGAGCGCGTCGTTGCCGGTCCCGAGCGTAAGGGCCGCATCATGACCGAGAAGGAGAAGGCAACGATTGCCTACCACGAGTCGGGTCATGCGTTGGTGGGCCATCTGCTCAACCACACCGATCCCATCCACAAGATTTCAATCATCGCGCGTGGTCAGGCGCTTGGCTATACGCTTTCCATCCCGAGCGAGGATCGTTTCCTGCAATCCAAGAGCGAGATGATCGACAATCTCGCAATGTTCCTGGGCGGCCGCGTCGCTGAGGAAATCATGAACGGCGGCGATGTGACGACGGGTGCTTCCAACGATCTCGAGCGCGCGACGAAGATGGCCAAGGCCATGGTCACGCGCTATGGCATGAGCGACATTCTGGGTCACCAGGTCTACGGCGAGCCCAACCAGGAGGTCTTCCTCGGTCGCGACTTCGGCTCGACGCCCGATTATAGCCAGGAGACGGCTAACACCATCGACGAGGAAGTCGCGCGCCTCATGACGACGGCGCACGATACGGCGTATCGCATTCTGTCTGAGAATCGCGCGCAGCTCGAGCTCATGGCAAATGTCCTGCTCGAGCGCGAGACCGTCGAGGGCAAGGCCGTCGAGGCCCTGCTCGACAACACCTGGGATGAGTACGTCGAGTGGGAGAAGGCACATCCCGCCGAGGCGGAACAGGACAACAAGAATCTCGCTCGCGGCACGGAGAACGCCGGTGCTCCCCACGAGCTCATGGGTCGTCACTCCGCAGAAAGGCTCGCACCGCCCACGACGCCGCCATCACCTGATTCAGACGAGGGCTAGGATGCACAGAGCATGGATACGAAGAAGATTGAAGAGGGCGTTCGCCTCATCCTCGAGGGCGTAGGCGAGAATCCGGAACGCGAGGGTCTGCGTGAGACACCTGCGCGTGTGGCGCGCATGTACGAGGAGATACTCGCCGGCCTGCATGAGGATCCAGCCGAGCTCTTTGTGAAGAAGTTCAACGAGGGTCATCAGGAGATGGTGCTCGTCCACGACATACCCGTCTATTCTATCTGCGAGCATCACCTCGTGCCGTTTTATGGCGTGGCCCACGTAGCCTACGTCCCCAATCCGTCTGGTCAGATTTGCGGCATTTCCAAACTCGCCCGCTTGGTTGACCTCTTCGCGCGACGTCCGCAGGTTCAGGAGCGTCTCACCTCGCAAGTGGCAGACACCTTGGTAAAGGAACTCGATCCGCAAGGCGTGCTTGTCGTGCTCGAATGTGAACACCTGTGCATGAGCATGCGCGGCGTCAAGAAGCCCGGCTCCAAGACGACGACCTCCGCCGTGCGCGGTAGTTTCATAACCTCGGCCGAGACGCGCGCCGAGGCATTGAGTCTCATTCGACAGGGAAGGTAGATGCTCATGCGGGCACGTGAATGGCATTGCGGCCCCTTCGACCTGGATCTTTCCTCGCCCTTCGTCATGGGCATTTGCAACGTCACGCCTGATTCCTTCAGCGACGGGGGTGTGCATGCCACGGCGCCCGAGGCAATCGAGCATGCACGCAAGCTTCTCGCATCCGGTGCGGACATCATCGACGTTGGCGGCGAATCAACTCGCCCTGGTGCTGGAGAGGTTTCGCCCGAAGTCGAGCTTGAACGCGTCTTGCCCGTCGTGCGCGAGCTCGCGGTGCAGGGCGCGATGGTGAGTATCGACACGCGGCATGCATCCGTTGCCGCCGCGTGCATTGATGCTGGTGCCTGCATCATCAATGACGTTTCGGGCTTTCGCGATGCCGATATGCGCGATGTCGCCGCGCGAAGTGATGTGGGCCTCGTCGTCATGCACATGCGCGGCACGCCCAAGACCATGCAGGATGCTCCTGCCTATGACGACGTCGTCTACGATGTCGAGCAAGAGCTCATGCGCATGGTGACGCGCCTGACGACGGAGGGTGTTGAGCCCGAGCGCATATGTCTCGATTTCGGTATCGGCTTTGGCAAGAACGTCGTGCATAATCTCAGGCTCATGCAGGCGACGGCACATTTCACCGAGCTTGGTTATCCGCTCATGGCCGCGGTGAGCCGCAAGTCCTTTATCGGCGCGATTACCGGCGAGAGTGCGCCTGCGTCGCGTGATCATGCATCTGCCCTGTGTGCGGCATTCATGGTCGATCAGGGGGCATGCGTTGCGCGCGTGCACAATGTGGTCGAGACGCGCGAAATGCTGCGCGATTCGCACCGGGCAGTCATTGGCCTTGGGTCCAACATGGGCAATAGCTGCGGGCACATCGACGACGCGCTTACGAGCCTACGGCTCAATCCCGACATCTGGATTGGCGCTGTCTCCGAATACGTCATGAGCGAGCCGGCGTACATGGAGGCGCAGGATTCGTTCGTCAATGCCGTTGCCGCTATCCAGACGACGCTTCCGCCTCGCGAGCTTCTGCGCGTGCTGCACGGGCTCGAAGAGGAGCATGGCCGCGTGCGTGGTATCGAGAACGGCCCGCGTCCACTCGACCTCGACATCATCGACTATTCGGGCGTCGTTTGCGCAGACGAGGAGCTCGATTTGCCCCATCCGCTCGCTCTGGAACGAGACTTCGTCGTAACGCCGCTGCTCGACATCATGCCGGGCTACGTGCTCGCAAACGGAGTCGCGGCAACGCATGACGACGTGACGGTCGGCAAAGTTACCGGTCCTGCCCGCGAGGTTCTGGATTGACCAGACTGTCTCATCGCTCCGTTTACAGCCAAGCGGGACAATCGCTTGCATTATGTGCTACCATGTGCAATTAGCATATCTGGTGCCACAATCAGAAGTGCAGCTCAAATGTAGAAACTGATAGGTAAAGGAGTCCCAGTATGGACGACGCAGGTATCGAGGAGCTCCTCGACGAGCTTGCCGAGCGCATCGAGCAGTCCAAGCCTGTCTTGGGCAATAGCCAGAAGCGTCAAGTCGAAATTGGTCCCATCTTTGAGATTCTTGACGAGATTCGCGACATCTTCCCGGAGGAGTTGCGCCAGGCGCGCATCATCGTTCGTGACCGCCAGGGCATGATCGAAGCCGCCGAGATTGACGCGAACCGTATCCTGGAAGACGCCGAGCGTCAGGCCGAGCACCTCGCCGGCGAGCAGGAGGTCGTGCGTCTTGCCGAGCAGCGTGCGCAGGAGGTCATCGACGATGCCATGGCGCGCGAGCGCGAGATGCGCGTCGGTGCCGAGGATTACGCCGACCAGATCTTCGCCAATCTCGAAACGAATCTCGACAACCTTCTCAAGAACGTCACGCGTTGCCGCCAGCGCTTGAACAGCGGTATGACCGACTAACGTAGTTCATTGCTCGGCGGCTCGATAGCTGGGAGGTCGAGCAATGCAACAGCTCATTGTTTCCATTCATCCGGATTTAGTCGAGCCGGCATCGACGCGCTCCATCGAAGGAACGCTTGATGTCGCGTCGTACCACGTTGGTGGCATGGACATGCAGACACCGGATGGCATTCACTACCATCTCCAACTGACGAACACCGGAGAGGGCGTTGTCCTTTCCGGTGAGGCGAGCTGCGTCGCCACCACATCGTGCGCACGCTGCCTTGCACCCGCGAGTGTTGAGATTGCGGGTGCGATCGAGGGTTATTACCTGCTCGAGCCTGCCGAGGAAATAGACGGCTACGAAGATGACGAGTTCGAGGTCATTGACGCAGACGGTAGTTTCGACATCGTTCCGGCCATCGTCGCCGCGCTCGTCTATGCAACGCCCTATGTTGTCCTCTGCAAAGAGGATTGTGCTGGTCTGTGCCCGCATTGCGGGGCCGATCTCAACGAGGGGCCATGCTCGTGTAGCCAAGAAGACGAGATCGATCCTCTTAATCCCTTCGCGGTCCTCAAGGACCTCAAGCTCGAAGACGAGTGACGCACTCCCGTGGGTTATAAGACATACACCTGTCCCCACGCCGCCCGTTGCGGTGGCTGCGAGTGGCTTTCCGTTCCCTATCCCATCCAGCTCTCGCGCAAGCGCGCGATGCTCGAGGAGCTCTTCGAGCCGCTCGAGTGTGGTGTCGATACGATGATCGGCATGGATGAGCCGCTTGCCTATCGCCACAAGATCATGAGCCCGTTTGCGCCCGGTAAGGACGGCAAGCCGCGATTCGGCATGTATGAACGAGGGACGCATGAGCTCGTCGAGATGCGCGACTGCCTTGTCGAGCACAAGTTCGGTCGCCCCATTCTCAATAGCATCGCCGAGCTCGCACAGGGCTTTCACATTCCCGCTTACGACGAGAATACGGGTAAGGGCCTGCTGCGCCATGCAATCGTGCGCGTAGGCAGGAGCACAGGTCAGGTTATGGTGACGCTCGTCGTCAACCGCAAGGAGTTCCCGCGCAAGAAGGCCTTCGTCGCGGCGTTGCGCAAAAGGCATCCGTCTGTTGCGAGCGTGAGTTTCAACGTGAACACGCGACGCACGAACGCCGTGCTCGGGCCGCTTTCGATGACAGCATACGGGCAGGGATGGATCGAGGACGAGTTATGCGGTTGCACCTTCCGTATCCCGGCCGATGCGTTCTACCAGACCAACCCTACGCAAACCGAGCTGCTCTACCAGACGGCTATCGATATGGCCCAGCTGCGCGAAGGAGACCGTGTGCTCGATGCGTATTGTGGCATAGGCACGATTGGCATCATCGCGGCCAAGCAGGCGCGCATCGAACTCGTTGGCGTTGAAAGCGTCGAGTCCGCCGTTCAGATCGCCGCCGAGAACGCGCGTATCAACCGCGTGAAGAACGCGAACTTTATCTGCGCCGATGCGGGAGAGTATCTGGCGAAGGCCGGAGGCGCGTTCGATGTCGTTATCCTTGATCCGCCGCGTGCTGGTGCCTCCGAGGAGTTTCTGGCAAGCGCGTGTGCGGCAGCGCCCCGACGCATTGTCTACATCAGCTGCAATCCAGTGACGCAGGCGCGCGATGTCGAGCGGATTATGCCCGCATACGAGGTGAAGCGCCTCGTGGGCGTCGATATGTTTCCTCATACCAGACATCTCGAAAGCGTCGCATTGCTTGAGTATCGTCGGTAGGTTGTCAGGGGCGGCATCCGTCTCATCCCCTCGCCTGGCGCATGGCCATTCCCCTGCCCTCCCATTCCTCCGTGCAATTTTCTCTTCACTCTCTGGGCAAATCGTGGTATATTTCTTTTTCGCGTGTTCTAAGAGATTCTGCGCGTCATGGTGACGCGCTTGCTAGAAAGGTTACAGACGATGGCAGTACCCAAGCGTAAAACTGGCAGGATGAGGACCCATTCTCGTCGTTCTTCCAACGACGTGTGCAGGACGGCACCCCGCTCCGTCTGCCCGCAGTGCGGCGAGGTCAAGCTTCCGCATACCATTTGCCCGAGCTGTGGCTACTACAAGGGCCGTGAGGTTCTCGTCGTCGAGGACTAACGGTAATCTACACATTGCATGTAATCCTGCAGACGGTCACCCGCTTGCAGGATTATTTCTTTATTCTGAGAAGATACTTCTCTTAAGGCGGGTGGATGAGCATGGATGAGGTCAAGGTCGTTGTAGATGCGCTTGGCGGTGACGACGCTCCGGGTGTCGTCCTCGAAGGCGTTTCCCAAGCCGTGGCGCAAGACCCCTCGATCACCGTCATTCTCACGGGCCCCGAAGACGTGATCGTTCCCTTTGCCGCTGAACACGCCAATGTCATCGCGCATCCCACCACCGAGGTCATCGGCATGGGAGAGCATCCGGCAGAGGCCGTTCGTCGCAAGAAGGATTCCTCGATTGTCGTGGGCTGTCGTCTCGTCAAGGAGGGCGAGGCCGGCGGCTTTTTCTCCGCGGGCTCCACGGGTGCATGCATGTCGGCTGCGACGCTGGTCATTGGCCGCATCAAGGGCGTCAAGCGTCCTGCCATCGCAACGGTGCTTCCCTCTCCCGTGGCGAAGGTCGTCTTTGCCGACATGGGGGCAAATGCAGATTGCAAGCCCGATTACCTTGTTCAATTCGCCCGCATGGCGCGTGTATACGCGCAGGTCACCCTTGGCATTGAGAATCCCAGCGTCGGCCTGCTCAACATTGGCGAAGAGGAGACGAAGGGCTCCGAGTTCGCGCAGGAGTGCCACAAGCTGATGAAGAGCCGCGTACCCAACTTCCAGGGCAATGCCGAGGGCCGTAATCTTGCCCTAGGCGGTTTTGACGTCATCGTGACCGATGGCTTTACCGGCAATGTCGCGCTCAAGGTTTACGAGGGCGTTGGCATGGCACTGCTCGCAGGCCTCAAGGAGACGATCTACTCGACGACCAAGTCAAAGATTGGTGGCCTTCTCATCAAGGACGCGCTTTCCAAGTTCAAGGATGAGCTCTCGGCCGACAAGTATGGTGGCGCCCAGCTACTCGGCTGCAAGGGTGTGTGCCTTATCGGCCATGGTTCGAGCAACGCGCAGGCCATCTGCAGTGGCGTGCTCGCGACGGCCGATGCGATTCGCCAGGACATGCCGGGCAAGCTTGCCCGTGCCCTGGTCGATGACGCTTCGGTAGAAGAGGGGCTTTAGCATGGCCAACGAGAAAGTGCTCGATTTCCATCCCGATAAAATCGCCAAAGCCGAGGAAATTCTCGGTTACGAATTCGAGGACAAGCCGTTGCTCGGGGCTGCCATCACGCATCCCTCGGCGCGTGACAAGGAGAAGACGCTTTACGATTACGAACGTCTTGAGTTCCTGGGCGATTCCATCTTGGGTGCCATTACGGCCATGTACCTCTTCACTCAGTATCGCGACCTCGACGAGGGAGGGCTCACGCGCATCAAGGTGTCGCTTGTCTCGGGCAAGAGCCTCTCCCGCGTTGCCTATGACGAGGGCATTGCCGATTGCATCATCTTTGGCGAGAGCGAGGCGGGGACGGACAAGCGCGGGCTTCCCTCGGCGCTCGAAAACGTCTACGAGTCGCTCGTTGCTGCGCTCTATCTGGATGGCGGCATGGATGCCGCCTACGAGTGGGTATCGCGATCGTTGCTCACCCATGCCGATCGTAGTCTTGCCTCGGTGCCGGAAAGCCCCAAGTCATCACTGCAAGAGCTACTGCAGAATAACGGCAAGCAACCGCGCTATGAGATTACCGGTTTCGATGGACCTCCGCATGATCGCACCTTCTTTGCGCGCGTATTCGTCGATGACGAACTAATCGGCGAGGGAAGTGGCAAATCGAAGAAACGCGCCGAGGCACAGGCGGCGCAGGCGGCACTCGTTCAGATCGGGAAAGAATAGAGCTCGCCGTGTATCTCAAGTCACTCGTTCTCAAGGGGTTCAAGTCGTTTGCCGACCGTGCCGTGCTCTCGCTCGAGCCGGGCATGACGGTCGTCGTCGGTCCCAACGGATCGGGCAAGTCGAACATCTCGGATGCCGTCTTGTGGGTACTGGGCGAGCAAAGCGCTAAGCAGCTACGTGGCCAGGCGATGGAAGACGTCATCTTCGCCGGCTCGTCTGCACGTCAGGCGGTTGGCCTGGCCGAGGTCGACCTTGTGCTCGACAATTCCGATGGCACCTTGCCGCTTGACTTCAACGAGGTCGTCGTCACGCGTCGCATGTATCGCAGCGGCGAGAGCGAGTACCTCATCAACGGTTCGCCCTCGCGTCTCATGGACGTGCTCGACATTCTGAATGATTCCGGTTTGGGTCGTGACACGCATTCGATCATCTCGCAGGGTTCGTTGCAAAACGTGCTGCGCGCCCGTCCCGAAGACCGTCGCCTTCTCATCGAAGAGGCCGCGGGCATCCTCAAGCACAAGAAGCGCAAGGAGCGTTCCGCTCGCAAGCTCAAGAACATGGATGCCGAGCTCCAACGCGTCTACGATATCGCCGGCGAGATTGACCGGCAGCTCAAGCCCCTCGAGCGCCAGGCGAATCGCGCACGCCAGCATGAGCAGCTTTCCGAGGAGCTCAAGGCCGTCGAGCTCTCATTGGCCGTCGATGACCTGCGCAGGCTCCAGGATTCCTGGCGCGAGACCGAGCGGCTCGAGAAAGAAGCCGATTCGCTCGTCGAGCTTGCGCGTTTTCGCGTTGACGAGAAGAATCGCGAGCTAGAGAAATACCAACACCTCCTCGAGGAGAAGGGCTTGTTTGCCGGCGATATAGCCGAACAGCGCCGTCGTTGCCAGACGGTGCTCGAGCGGCTCGATTCGGGCATGCTCCTACTCGAGGAAAAGGGCCGCAACATGGTGACGCGCCTTTCCGAGCTGCGTCAGGCCGTCCATCGCTCGGAGTCGAGTCGCACCGAGACCATCGCGAAGCTCGAAAGCTACGAGTCCGATCACCGCGATACGGCTGCCCAGCTCGAGGAGCTCAACGCACAACTTGAAAACCAGCAGACTGCCGCCAACGAGGTGCATGAACTGCATGGTCAGGCCGAGCGCGAGCTGCGAGAGGCAAATGCGCAGGTCCGTGCCTGCGAGAAGGAATACGATGAATGCGAACTCGCCGAGCTGCGTGCAAGTGAGAGCCTTTCGACCGCCGATGTCGAAGATGGCATTCTGCTCAATCGCATCTCGCAAATCGAGGAAGCGCGTGTGTCCACGCAGGCGATGCTCGCCGCGCGACGCAGCCGTCTCGAAGACCTCGAGGCGCAATTGTCGCAGCTTCAGACCGACTCGCTTGCCGCCAAGTCCGATATCGACAGCCGTGTGCGCATCCACGATGATTGCCGAGCGCGCCTGGAGGAAAAGCGCGAGCAGCTTAGCTCGCTACGCGCCGAGATAAAGGGCCTCGAACATGTCGACAAGGCGCTCGACGAATCGCGACCGTTGCTTGCATGGGCGCTCGGACGCCAGGATGATGATGGCGTGCTTTCGCCCGTAAGAGAGCTTTTCGTTGCCCCGCCAGCATTCGAAAGCCTCGTCGAGCATTTGCTCGGCTCGGATATGTTCGGCCTCCTGATGAAAGACGCGCATGCATCAGCCGAACTCGTCGCCCAGCTTCTGCAAGCCGACGTGAGTGGCGGCGAGCTCTCGCTCGTCACAGCCGCGGGCATGCCCATCGAGCGGGTGCGCGCAAGCGCTGGCACGCGCCTTCTTGACGAGATTGACTACGCACCTGGGCACGAGCGCGTCGCCGAGCTCCTTCTCGGTGACGTCTACGTGCTCGATTCGGCCATCGAGGCCATCGAGGCCGCCGCGGCCGATACGACCGGATCGCGCTTCGTCACGCGTGACGGTGTCGTTGCCTGGCCCAACGGCAAGGTCACGATTGGCACGCAAGTCACCGATACCGAGGGCGTTCTGAGTCGCAAGCGCCGTTTGCGCGAGCTACAAGAGCAGGAGCCCGAAGCCGTCAAAGCCGTCATGCAAGGCGAGCGCGATGTTGACAAAGCGCTCAACAACCTGCGCATTGCCCAGGCCGATGACTTCGAGCTCTCGCAATCCATTGCGCAGGTTTCCGGTGAGGCCGATAGTCTGCGCGAGGAAGTCGGCCGCCTCGAGAAGACGATTACCGAGCAACTGCAGGAAAAGAACCAGATCGACCAGCGTCGTGCAAAGCTTGCCGAGGATACCGCCGCAAGCCGCGCGAAGGTCAAGGAACTCGCCGACCGCAAGAACGAGCTCGCTGCCCATAAAGCCGAGCTTGACGAGAAGGCCGCAGCTGCCCGCGAGAAGAGGTCTGCGCTGGCAAGTCGCACGGAAAGCTTCACGCGCGAGATTTCGACCATCCAAGTCGACCTGGCCACGGTGCGCGAGCGCGAGCGCCACCTGGGCAAGCAGATCGAATCGCTCAAGAAAGAGATCGCCCAGCTCGAGGAATCGCTCCAGGTTTCGCGTGAGACGGAGAGCAATCTCGAGATCTTGCGTTTGCGCGTCGAGCCCCTCTACGACGTATTCACGGTCATGCGCGAGGGCGTTCAGGAGAAAGCGGAAGTCCTTCGCGATCGCGCCCAGATCGAACAGGCAGGCCAAGGTGACCTGCGCGAAACCATAGATGCTGCCCGCGAGGCCGTCGCCGCCGAACAGGCCAAGCTCGACGAGGCGAACGAGAAGCTCACGCAGGTGCGCATCGAGAAGAGCAAGCTCGAGGTCAAGGTCGAGGCCGCCATCGCCGTCATCACCGAGACGCATGGCGTGCTGCTCGACATCGCCCTCACGCTCGATCCGCCTGCAAACCGCGAGGTGGAAGAGAAGCGCGCGGAGAATCTACGTCGCAAGCTCAACAACCTCGGCTCGGTCAATCCCGTCGCCGTCGAGGAGTATCTCAAGCTCAGGGAGCGTCGCGATTTCATCGCTGTGCAGCTCGAAGACCTGGAGGCTGCGGCCAAGGCGCTGCAGCGCATCGTTGCCGCCATCGACCGCAAGATGCGCAACCGCTTCCTCGATACCTTCGAGCGGGTCAACGCTAACTTCGAAGAGGTCTTCGCCCAACTCTTCCCCGGTGGAAACGGGCATCTGGAGTTGACGGATCCGGATAATCCCGAGGAGACGGGTGTGGAGGTCTACGCCCAGCCGCGTGGCAAGAAGGTGCGCAAGCAGACGCTGCTTTCCGGTGGCGAGCAATCGCTCGTGGCGCTCGCGCTGCTCTTCGCGGTATACCGCGTGCGCAGGACGCCGTTCTACATACTCGACGAGGTCGAGGCGGCTCTCGATGACACCAACTTGCGCCGTCTGCTCTCATATCTCGACAGCATCCGCTCGTCCACGCAATTCATCATCATCAGCCACCAGAGGCGTACGATGGAGATGGCAGACTTGCTCTACGGCGTCTCGATGCGTAGCGATGGCGTGTCCAAGCTCGTATCGCAGAAGCTCGACCAGCAGATTCGCCTCTCGACCGAGGATTCGGGCCAGACTCGTGACGTCGAGGAGTTCAGCGGCGCGCAATAACGCTTGCTTGCAAGGGAGATTCACATGGCGTTCAAGGACAAGATCAATCGGAGCAGGACGAAGTTCAACGAGCGGATGAACGTGCTGTTTCGCCGTGGTCCCAAGCTCGACGAGGATTTCTGGGACGACTTGGAGGAGACCCTCATCTTGAGCGACTTGGGTGCCCAGGCGACGATGGAGGTCATCGACCGTCTACGTGACCAGGCTACGCGCCAGGCGCTTCCCGATGCATATGCCGTGCTCGACATGCTCGCCGACGAGATAAGCGGGCTCTTTGCCGTTCCCGACCCAGATCCGTTTCGCATGAATCCCGTCTGCGTACTCTTCGTGGGCATCAATGGCGCGGGCAAGACCACGACGGTCGGCAAGCTCGCCAACCAGGCGTCGCTTGGTGGCCGCAAGGTGCTCATCGGCTCGGCGGACACCTTCCGCGCGGCTGCCATCGAGCAGCTCGACATATGGGGCGAGCGTAGTGGCGTCGAGGTCGTGAAGCGCGAACGCGGCGCCGATCCGGCCAGCGTCTGCTATGACGTAGTCGAACGCGCCGAGCAGCTGGGAAGCGACCTCGTGCTCATCGACACCTCAGGGCGTCTGCACACTTCCGACGAGCTCATGCGCGAGCTGCAGAAGGTCGTGAACGTCACGCGTAAGCGCGCGGATGTGGACGTCAAGACCGTCTTGGTGATCGATGCCACGACGGGACAGAACGGCCTGCAGCAGGCACGCGAGTTCGACAAGGCGCTCGACTTGGACGGCGTCATCATGACCAAGCTCGATGGCACGGCCAAGGGTGGCATCGCCGTGGCGGTGAGTCACGAGCTCGGGCTCCCCATCCTGCGCGTGGGCGTGGGCGAGGGTATCGAGGATTTGCAGCCTTTCGAGCCACGCGAGTATGCCGAGGCGCTTTTCGGCGAGATGCGCGACGAGGTCGAGGATGAGGGCAAGCCCACATCAGCTGCTGACACCCGGTTCGATGCCGGGGAAGAAGATCTCGAGGCTGTCGAGGAAGTTCCCGAGGCGGAGGTCAGCGACGAGCTCGTCGAAAAGGAACTCGAGGAGGAACTTGTCGAAGCAGAGCCCGAGCCCGAAGACGAAGAGTATGAGGACGGGGTCGAGATATGGCTTGAGGTCGATGACGGTTCCGAGGATGATGATGCCGACAAGTTCGAGGACGAACCTGCATTTGACGAAGATGAGACGGACGACGAAACCGATGCGGACCCTGTCGACGAGAACGATTCGGAGCCTGCCAAGGAATCGTTCCGTGACAAGATGCGCCGCTGGTTTTCATAAGGAGCAATGATGTTCGAGAGTCTATCCGATAAACTGCAGAAGGCGTTTTCCGGGTTCAAGTCCAAGGGCCACTTGACCGAAGACGACATCAACGACGGCGTCCGCGAGATTCGCATGGCGCTGCTCGAGGCGGACGTCAACTACAAGGTCGTCAAGAACTTCACGCGTCGCGTCAAGGAGCGCTGCCTGACCGCCGAGGTCATGGATTCGCTCACGCCAGGCCAAAACGTCATCAAGATCGTCCTCGACGAGCTGACCGATCTTTTGGGCGGAACGACGGCTGAGCTCACCTTCGGCAGCAGAATCCCCGGTGTCGTCATGCTCGTGGGCCTGCAGGGCTCGGGCAAGACGACCGCAGCGGCCAAACTCGCCTACCGTCTCAAGAAGCAGGGCCACAACCCCCTGCTAGTTGCCTGCGACGTGTACCGTCCCGCCGCCGCCGATCAGCTGCAAACGCTCGGTGACGAGATGGATGTGCGCGTCTATCGTGGCGATGGCAAGGATCCCGTCAAGATCGCCTCCGAAGGCGTGCGTGATGCCATCGACAATCTGCGCGATGTCGTGATCATCGATACCGCGGGTCGCCTGCATGTCGACGAGGAGATGATGGACGAGGCCGTCGCGATTCGCGATGCCGTAGAACCCGATCAGATCCTCATGGTGGTCGATGCTATGACCGGTCAAGATGTCGTGAACGTCGCCGCTGCATTTGCCGAGCAGGTCGACTTCGACGGTGTCATCATGTCGAAGATGGATGGCGACGCCCGCGGTGGCGGCGCGCTCTCAATCCTCGAGGTCACGGGTAAGCCCATCGAGTTCATTTCGGCGGGCGAGCGTCCCGATTCTCTCGAGATATTCCATCCCGATCGCATGGCCAAGCGCATTCTCGGCATGGGCGATGTCGTTTCGGTCATCGAGCGTGCCATCGAGATTCAGGATCGCGAGATGGAGGAAGCCGAAGCAGAGCGCCTCGCACGCGCCGACTTCGATTTCAATGACTTTCTCCAGGTCATCAGCCAGACGCGTAAGATGGGCGGTCTCGGAAAACTCGTAAGCGCGTTGCCTGGTGGCGACAAGGCCCTGAATGCCGGGCAGATTGACGAGCACGAGCTCGACCGCACCGAGGCGATTATCAACTCCATGACGAAGGAGGAACGGCGCAAGCCCACGCTGCTCAACGGTTCGCGACGCAAGCGCATCGCCGATGGCTGCGGCATGTCGATTCAGCAGGTCAACCAGCTCATCAAGCGCTATAACGAGACGCGTAAGCAGGTCAAGAAGATGATGGGCGCCATGAACCAGCCTGGCAAGAAGGGCAAGCGCGGCAGGAAGCGCATGGGCATTCCCGGTTTGGGTGACATCGACCTGAGCCAGCTCAAGAACATGATGTAGGCAGCTAGTAACCCTTTGCAAGACGAGTGATGACGATGGAAATCTGGGACATCTACGACGAGAACATGAACAAGACCGGCAAGACCATGGAGCGTGACAACTGGAGCATGCAGCCTGGCGAATATCACGTATCCGTGCTCGGTGTCGTGCAGAGGCCTGATAAGAAGTACCTCATCACGCAGCGCAAGATGGACAAGGCGTGGGGTGCTGGCTGGTGGGAGTTTCCCGGCGGTGCCGTGCGCGCAGGCGAGGAGCCGGAGGCTGCGGTGCGCCGTGAAGTGACCGAGGAGACTGGCCTGGACGTCTCTGACACCGCGGTAGAGAAGGCTCTCGTCTACAAGCGCGAAGACCCGAACGATGACAACAACTATTTCATGATCGTCTACAAGTTCGAGCTCGATGCCGATGAATCCATGGTCGCGATTCAGGAAGAGGAAGTCGAGGACTTCGCGTTTGCCGATGCAGGCGAGATCAAGTCGCTGGCGGATGAGGGCATCTTCCTCCACTACAACAGCATTAGTTCCATTTTCGAGTAGGGCGATTACATCATGCAGAAAACCGATACGGTCCTCATGGCACATGGTAGCGGCGGAACGATGATGCGCGACATCATCGAGCAGCTGTTTTTCGAAGCGTATGCGGGCGACACGTTGCGACGCGGCGATGACGCGGCGACGCTCGACATCGCGAGCGGACGTGCCGCGTTCTCGACAGACACCTTCGTGGTGACCCCGCACTTCTTTCCCGGTGGTGACATCGGGCATTTGGCCGTGTGTGGCACAGTCAATGACGTTGCGACAAGCGGGGCTACGCCGCGCTACCTCTCCTGCGGCTTCGTGCTCGAGGAGGGTTACCCGCTCGATGACTTGCGACGCGTCTGCGCGTCGATGGCGGCGACGGCCAAGGAGGCTGGCGTCGAGATCGTGACAGGTGACACCAAGGTCGTTAACCGTGGGCACGGCGACGGCATCTACATCAACACGGCCGGCGTCGGTGAGTTGCGTGAGGGCATAGACCTCTCCGCATCGCATATCAGGCCGGGCGATAAGATCCTCATAAGCGGCAGTATCGGTGATCACGGTATCGCGATCATCTCGACGCGCGAGGAGCTGAGCTTCTCGACGCAGATCGAGTCGGATGCCGCTCCGCTCAACCACATGATTGCCGCGGTGCTCGATGCCTGCCCGGCTGGTAGCGTCCGGGCGTTTCGCGACCCGACGCGTGGCGGTCTCGCTTCCACGCTCAACGAGTTCGCGAATACGGCACATGTCGACATTCGCATCGATGAGGAGGCGGTGCCCGTGCACGAGCAGGTGCATGGTGCTTGCGAGATGCTCGGCTACGACGTCTTCCAGGTGGCAAATGAGGGCAAAATGGTGTGCGTGTGCGCGCCCGAGGTGGCTGATGCCGCACTTGCGGCCATGCGTACGGACAAGTATGGCACCGAGGCCGCGATCGTCGGAGAGGTGCTCGAAGGCGAGGGGCGTGTGTACCTGCGCACGGCCTTTGGCAGCGAGCGCATCCTCGACATGCTCGTTGGTGAGCAGCTTCCCCGCATCTGCTAGCCTCTTGCACCTCACGCGCTCTTCACATCTCCATGCGATAATACGTTGTCAAGAACAATGACAACTCACGACAGCGAGGAGCAAGTCATGAGCACTGAAGATACCGCGCAAGCCTATGTTCCCTTCGACCTCATGCACGACTTCATGGTCGACGTCTTCGAGGCGTATGGCGTCCCCCGCGAGGATGCCGAAATCTGCACCGACGTCCTCATCGAATCCGATCGCCGCGGCATCGCGAGTCACGGCATCAACCGATTCAAGCCCATCTACCTCGATCGCATCAAGAACGGCACGTTGCTGCCCAAGACCGACATCGAGATTCTAAAGGAGACGCCCACCACGCTCGTTATGGACGCGCATGACGGCATGGGCATGGTGGCGAGCTACGAGATGATGAAGCGCCTGATCGAGAAGGCCAAGACGCTCGGCATGGCAGGTGGCGCGATCCGCAACTCCACGCATTACGGCATCGCTGGCTATTGGGCGACGATGGCGAGCGACGAGGGGCTCATCGGCATCACCGGTACCAATGCCCGGCCGTCCATCGCCCCGACCTTCGGCGTCGAGAACATGCTCGGCACCAATCCGCTCACCTTCGCGCTTCCCACCGATGAGGACTTTCCCTTCTGCCTCGACTGCGCGACCTCCATCTCGCAGCGCGGCAAGATCGAGCGTTACGCACGCGAGGGCAATCCCACGCCGGCCGGCATGGTCATCGGTCGCGACGGCAGTGCCATGACGGATAGCGACGAAATCCTCAAGGCACTCGTCGACGGCACGGCGGCCCTCGCTCCGCTCGGCGGCATCGGCGAGGACCTCGGCGGCTACAAGGGCTACGGATACGCTACCGTGGTCGAAATCCTCTCGGCAGCCCTTGCCGGTGGCGAGTTCATGAAGGCGCTCACGGGCGTCTCTCCCGAGGGCGACCCGCGGATGTACGGTCTCGGGCACTTCTTCTTCGTGGTCGATCCCGATGCGTTCATGGGGCAAGACACCTTCAGGAAGATCGCGGGCGACATCTCGCGCGAGCTACGCGCGTCCGAGAAGGCTCCCGGCGAAGAGCGCATCTACACAGCAGGCGAGAAGGAGTATCTTGCCTGGCTCGACCGCAAGGACAAGGGCATCCCGGTCAACTCTGCCGTCAAGCAGGAGATGACGCAGATCCGCGACGAACTCGGCCTGGATTACCGCTTCCCCTTCGAGGGTTAATAACATCTCGTCTCATACGCAGGCAATCTGCTCCGCTCCGACGGTCGCTTCCCGACAGCCCGCTTCGCGGTCTTTACGGCGCGCTCCCTTGGACCTCCGCTTCGCAGCTTGCCTGCGCAAAAGAAGAAGGCCGGGAGCATGTGCTCTCGGCCTTTACGTTTCATGGTGGACCGGCAGGGGTTCGAACCCTGGACCTTGGGATTAAGAGTCTAGTCAGAGCACTATTAGGTAGATATGTTTAACACCATCTGTGCTGGTCAAAGCTATATGTACCTATAGGTAATGTTACCTAACCATAGGTGCAATGGCCACAAAATGGCCACTGAATGTGTCTCGCCTGTTGGCATCATCGCCGCAGGTGGGATGCTCTTTCCTCGTGATCTAACGTGAACAAGAGCGTTGCAATGTAGTAAGGCCCTGGATGCGTCCAGCACTTAACGCTTAGGCGCATCCCGTTTAGGCAGCGATTCATGCAGCAGCAACAATTAGCTATCTGCTCACGTGGTAAACTTCCAGGTGCCAAACATCCAGGCGCACTATGTGTGTCGTAGCAAAACATATGCTGGAGGACATCTGTCCAACCAGTTGTGTTTTGCTGCGCAACATGGATGTTTGGCGACATAGGGTGGATGTCCTCCATCATGTCTTGCCAAGACTGCCGTGACATCCGCTGAAACTCTATCAGACGGAGGTCGCCAGGCATGGAATACGCGCTCGATGATATTCAGAACATAAGTATCGACGGGGCTTCACGGTCCTCTCGATGGAAGGCCTTGCGCGGATATCTTAAGCAGATAATCAAGATTGCCGATGAGAATAGCGATCGCCTATCGTCTCTTGAAAACGAGGCGTCGAGGCTGCGAGAGTCGAATCTTAAGCTAACAGAGGCCGTGCAAGTTCTGAGCGACTTGGCGAACGAGGAGGTTCAGCGGGAAATCTCTCTGACGCTGAATGACACCGACTACGACATTGTCATAGACGCGCCCGAGCCTGCCTTCCCGTTTTCGGACTCTGCTGCCCCACCATGCAATTCAGCTCCTCCATCATCCGAAATTGTCGAGAGAGAAGATACCTACACTGTCGACGAGTTTGTGGAAATGCTGAAGGGCGCGCCCCGCATGGGTGAAAAGACCCTCAAGCAAGTCGCCGACTATCTGAACGCCAGCTGCGGATACACATCTCAGCCCTCTTTCGATTTTGATATCGAGGATGGTGAGACTCGTGAGTGATGCGGGGCTTGGAGCGATATTCAACTCACGGAGAAGTCCACGAGGTAACGCGCAGACAGTCTCGAATAAGCGGAAAAACCGTGTCGTAGACACATCCCCTCTGGGACAGGAGCAACTCAAGGTATTCAATGCCATGGAGGGTACTGGTAGAAGCATGTTCATCACCGGTCGCGCGGGAACGGGCAAATCGTACCTCCTCAACTTCTTTGTAGCAAACTCCAACAAGAATGTAGTTGTTGTTGCACCCACCGGCGTCGCCGCCATTAACGTCGGGGGACAGACGATACACTCCTTTTTTCACATTCCGCCGAAAACCCCTCTTCAAAAAGATGATCTGAAGCCAAGCCCGAGGCTTCGAGACCTATGCCGTGCTTTAGATGTGGTGGTCATCGACGAGGTATCCATGGTGCGCTCTGACATCATGCACGCCATCGACTACATACTGCGAGTTTCTAACGGGAACAACATTCCGTTTGGCGGCAAGCAGATGCTGATGTTCGGTGACCTCTATCAACTCCCGCCTGTGGCACAACCTCAAGTGAGAAGGTATCTAGACGATACATACGGAGGCGTGTTCTTCTTCAATGCTCCAGCGATTAAGAGATGTGATTTGGGAATACACGAGCTAACTCACGTTTTCAGACAGAAGGATCCCGTCTTCATCGACATACTCAATGAAGTGCGCGAGGGGATGGTAACGCAAGAGAACCTAGATCTTCTAAACCACAGAGCCGACATTCCCGCGCCTTCAGATGATGATGCAGAAGGCGGCTTGGCTGTCGTCATCGCACCAACAAGAGATGCTGTCGAGAGAACCAACGAATCCAAACTGAACGCCATCGATGATCAGCCCATGTATACCTACGAAGCCCGTGTAGAGGGGGATTTTCGGGAAACAGATTTTCCCACTCAGCGTGTACTGAGGCTCAAGGTCGGCGCCCGCGTGATGATGCTCAAGAATGATATCGGCACGTCGTCCGACCGCTCTGAAGAGAAGGGCAGGTGGGTAAACGGAACTCTCGCGCAGATATCGAGGCTTTCTAAGGATTCCATCTGGGTGATGATAAACGGCGTCTCTCACCAGATAAACAGGGAGACATGGTTCAAGCACCAGTACTCCTATGATGCCACCACCAAGAAGCTCGATCGTCGCATTACTGCGCGCTTTACTCAGTTTCCCGTGACGCTCGCCTGGGCTATCACCGTGCATAAAGCTCAAGGGGCGACTTACCAATCAGTCGGGGTCGACTTGGATAAGGGAATGTTCGCGGAGGGCCAGACCTACGTTGCGCTTTCCCGCTGCGTCGATATGAACAAACTCTATCTCACCAGGCCTATTGACGAGCGCGACATACTGACGAGCAACGAGGTAAAGGCATTCATGAGCAATCAGGCTCGTTAGGGCACTTTGCCATGACAGAAGAAACGAGAAACCGAATTGGGCTGTAACTTCTGCGATGACTGTTCGGACTGTACCGTTGGGGAAGCCCTGGATTGCGGTGAATGGAATCCCGATGAGCACAGAGAAAGTCGTGATGATTATTACGATGACTGCTACGACTACGATGATGATGAATATAACGAAGATAATTGCGATGAGGTGAACAACATGAGTGAGGGCGTAGGGCGGCATTGTGTTAATTGTGGTGCAAGTGCAAGTATGGACTGGAATTTCTGCCTCGCTTGTGGAGCTGAACTTCCTGAGAAACACTGCGTGAGGTGTGGAAGAATAGTTGCCGATGATTGGGAATACTGTCCTTACTGCGGCTCCTCAATACCCATCAAGACAAGCATTTTCATGCAGACGCCTCAGGAGAGCGTTTCTGGTTCGATGCCCTCCATTGATGACGTTCCCGTTGCATACGATGATTCCGACATGCCTTTCTAGACGCAAAGTATTCCTGTGTTCCAGATTGGGCTCCTCATTGTCATAGCCCACTTCGTGCTCATGGCCATCTTCGCTTCGTAGGCCGAGTAGGGAACGGCCTGCTCCCTGCATACCACGCAAAGCCAGGGACGTGAGCGCGGCATGGGGCTTGCCGGGGATGTCCGGGCGAGTGCGGGCGCGATATCAAGATGCCCGGGCAATCCGCGCCATGCGAATGCGGATCGCATCGATGTGGGCTTTACGTCCCGTCTACTCCCGGTCTACTACATGTTTACTGCCCGGCTACTCCTGGAAAACCATCGACCCCGCAAAGCCGGGGGATGATCCTCGCGGGTACTTCCAATACTCCTAATCACTCTAGATAAGATATATATACTCCCCCCCTATGTCATGGGAAGACCCGAAGGGGACTGCCCCTGGGGTCATGCCATGCCTTGCGGCGTGATTCTCGCCTTCGCGTTGGGGGAGCTTCGCGCAGATGGGAACGTGTGCGCCCTAGCGCATCACCGGCTTGCCCGCTGTTCCCATGCTCGCGCCCAAGTCCCTCCATGCCTCCTATTCGGTTGTCAAGGTTCGAGGGCCATCCCCGGTTGCCACCGCGCGACCCATCGCCAGCCCGCCTCCATCTGCACCAGCGCCTCTGGTGTCTGGGTTTCAAAGGAGGGCACGGGCCGCGGCATTCCCGATCGTTGCCCAGGGTTCGAGCCCTCCGCCCAGTCACCTACCGAAAGGAGCAACATCATGGAAGAGACGATCACAAGGATGGCGGGGACGGGGGACGATCCGGTCACCAGGAGAAAGGCGAGGGAGGCAGCCGTCCGCTACCTGGAATCCACGGGCTGCGACATCCTGGAGAGCAACTGGGGGTGCGCCGCCGGGACGATCGATGTCATCTGCGACGATGGCGGCACGGTGGCCCTCGTCGAGGTGACAGCCGGATACGGCCACCTGCCCGCAGAGGACACGTCGCGCCGCAACCAGAGGAGGTTCGAGGAGATCGCGCTGGGCTACCTCGCGGAGCACGAAGACGCGGAGGGCCTCGTCAGGTTCGACATCATCAGCATCGGCATCGTCGCGGAGCACAGGGCGCTTCTCAGGTGCCACAGGGGAGCATTCAACTCGTAGCTATCGGGGCGGGAGCATATCGTTTGCATTACTCCCGCCCACGCCACAAAGCCCGTAGATGCTGCGCGGTTCTGCCGAAGATGGTGGTGGGGCAGCAGCTCTGACAATCTGTTACGCAATGTTACGCAGCATAATATGTAACCTTCTTCTACCTATTTAGATTAAATGGATAACTGGTGTAACGTCTGTAACGGAAATTTAAGACTCACCTAAAAAACGCACCATCGTCGGTAGCACCTTCATAACTGGGGATGGCACAGGCCCTTATCATCCTATGGGGACAAAGCGGCGTCCCTGTTTCCCGTCAGGCCCCCTCTTGTTTTCGGACTTCATGTTGAATAGCTTTCCAAGTTTTCGCGTGAAGATTCCGTGCCTCACCTTGTCCTTGATTCCCTCGGCGACGCAGTAATCCACATACTTAGTATAAAGGTCGTTTGTCTTGACCATTTCGATATCGATCTGGCTGTTAGAGCCGAAGCCGAGCACGTCACGGGCGAAAGAATACACTGACGAACTGTTTTTACGAAGATCGTCCATAAGATCTTGGCGTCTTGCCAGAGGCGACAGGTCGCCCTGCAGAAGCACGCGCTTCAATCCTTGAAGTCCAAGGACGATGGCGCGTTCATAAGCCGCCTCGCTTGATAAACATTGCTCTAAGTTTACGTTCATTCCGCTTGCAGCTCCGCTAAAGGTCGCATCAAAGGGAATGGGCCTGAAGCGTCGCCACCATCCGGTGCTGTCATCTTTTGTTTCCGGAAACTCGTTACAGCTGAGTATGGGGGTGAGATACGGTTTGAACTTTAGTCGTGCGCCGTACTTGATCTCGGCGTCAATCTCATCACCAGACGCGAGCTTTCGCAAATAAGAGGCGGCATCACCTTTAAGCCTGTCGCGGGATATGTCGTCCCCGAAGTTGACGAGCTTTCCCATAAGCCCGACTCTGCTAAATGCCTTTCCGAACTCGGCGGGATCGAGGACGCTGTAGTTGCTCGCCCCTAGCATTCCTTGGATGAGGCGCATGTAGCTGCTCTTTCCGTTGCCACCGTCACCCATCAACAAGGGGATTATGTGGAACTCCCGGCCCCTGTACATGGCAATGCCGAGCACTTCTTCTAGATTGGCCCTTACATCGTCCATGCTGCAGGCCCATTGGTCGAATGTATCGTTAAGTTCCGGGCATACCGCATCCGGGTTGTATCTATGCGGAATCGTGTTCGGAATCAGAAACTCGGGCGAGTTGGCCAGTAGGGAATCGCTCTCCAGGTCATAGACACCGTTCAAAAACGCGATGTAACGGGCATCTGCCATCGGCTCGTCATCGAGCAGCAGCATGATGTACTCCATGACCTCTTTGCGCTTCGCGCTCGTGATTCCGGGGAAGGTCGTCACCATCGCTTTGGAGATTCGATCAACTCCGACTTCATACATCAATCCATTCCAGATGATCGGGGTGCCGTCCACAAGGTGAATGTGATAATTGCTGATCAGCATCCCTGCGAGAGTGTCGGGCGTAAGACTGTTGGGCTGAGCTACTGGTGTGCCCCCAAAGGCAAAAGCCATTTCGGGCAAGCTGCTATAATTCTGGGAGAGTTGGGTTGCGGGCATCGCCGGAATCATCTTGTCAGGGTCTCCGGCGGTCGCCTGCGACATATGCAGATTAGCCATTGAGACCACCTCCGTTCTCTATATACTCAAGTAAATGCTTCTTCGACACGTAGAGTCTGCGCCCGATGCGAAAACCGGGAAGGTTGCCGCTGTTGATTTCGGCGCGGATGGTCTGGTCAGAAAGCCCCGTCAGCAGATGCATGTCTTGAACTGAGAGTAAATCCGGGTATCCGGCCAAGAGTTGTGTATCTTCTGCGCTGGCATCATCGTCTCTTGCTTTCGAGGGGCAGAATGGAGAATGCTCACTCGCTCGTGCCATCTTCGTCCACCTCCTCAAACAGTTCAGTGGAATCGCCCTTCCATCCGACGGCATCCGCAATGCGTTTTCCACGGTGGGGGAACGCCGGTTCCTTTCCGGTGATAATTCGTGACAAGCTGGTCTGGTTTACGCCGGATCGCCGAGCGCATTCCGCCTGCGACATGCGAAGGCGATACAGCTCTCTCTTCAATCGAAGCATTCTGATCACATCCTTTCGTTAACCTGTTGACATCAGAACGGTCAAACCTTATGATAAATCTAAGGTAACTGAATATATATAAAACGGTTAATTTATGACATTTCTGGAGGTTTCATGGAAGCAAACGGGATGACAGGGCGCTTCGCGTTTAAGTCAGTCGACGGATGCGTCTGCCTGGCCTGGCCGATGCCTCCCGCAAATGGCATGGTAACGCCACCGGACGCGACCAGGGAGTCGGCCTTCGCTGATTTCCCGAACATCATCACCCCCACGCAACTCGTGGACGTGTACGAGCGCCTTGTGTATTCTCCCGTCAATCCTCGATATGTAAACCAATATATGAAGGTGCGTGTTGAGGATATCGAGAACCCTGAAACGCTTCTGGAGGCGTTCGGGCTCGCATCTACGAGGAAGAACATGAACGAGGCCAGAAATCTGCTTATCTCGTCCAGCATTTACTCTGATGCGTGGGGCATCCTTCCCCTGTCTGACTGTTTGACGATGTCCCGCGACATGAAGGCTCTGCTTACCGTCCTGGCGTTTTCCTATGGACTTTGCAGCGGCCGCGCCCTGGAGCTGAACGCGTCGCACGACTTTGCGTTTACCTATGAGTTCAGGGGGAAGAGCACGCCCTATGGCGAATTCATATTGCAGGTGCGCGAAGATGACCCAAACGAGCTGGAGGTTGACCATACGCTTATCCACGAGAACATCCAGCGTGCCGTTCAATCCAAAGACGGCAAGCCTGGAAAGAGAGTTCTCGAAAGCATGCGACAGTTTGCAGAGAGCTATATCAACGGCTTCATGCGGTCGGTGCATCCGGTGCTATGGGACGGAACGTTTGCCTCAATGAGCAGGAATGGCGGACTAAGCGATATGTACGCATACTGGGCGCAGCGCGCGGCCAAGGGTAAGATCCTTGCCTGCGCCAATTGCGGAAAGCTTGTGGCCAGCCCTCGCAAAAACCAGATGTACTGCTCTCAGAGCTGCAAGGTGCAAGCAAGCAAAAAGGGCTTCACCAAGAAATGACCAATTCCGCCCGACCATGTGGCTGGGCGTGTTGGACATAGCTAATTGACCAGCGCGGATAAAACCGAGAGGAGGTAACAGAAATGGCATACGGAGACGGAAGCATAAGACAAATGTCCAAGGGCGTTTGGCAGGTGAGGCTTGATCTTGGCGATGACCCTATCACGGGAAAGAGACGGCGAATTGCACGCAACGTGCACGGTACCAAGGCCGATGCGCGTAGGGTGCGTAACCAGATGCTCAAGGAATATGAGAGCGGTATCAAGGTCGATAAGTTGAAGGTGACGCTTTCGGAGTTCATTGAGATATGGGCCGACGCGCGGCGCATGTCCGGCAAGTCAGCCGAGGATACGGTTGTAAGGGATTGCGGCAAGCTCAAGCATATCGAGAAGTACATCGGTCATGTCCCCATCAGGGAGATTGATGCCGCGACCATCGAGCGCGTCTATGCACTTGTGCAAGGGGAAGCCGGACTTGGCGGCACATCTATGCACAACATCCATGTCCAGCTCAAGAGCGTTTTCAGAAAGGCGGTGGACTATGACCTCATACTGAGGAACCCTTGCGATCGCGTCGATGCCCCTAAGAAGGACGATCCCGAGCGCCGTTCCCTGGATATGGCCGAAAGCATGCGATTTGCCAAGGCGATTGACAAGGCCGAGCGCGAGGAAGTGTCACTGCTGCTCGCCAAGGAGCAACGCATGGAAAAGCTCGACAAGACGGCCTCGCGTAAGCTGGTGAGGGGCTTGAGCAAGCTGAGCTGCATCCAGGCGTGCAGGATTGCGCAGGCGACCGGCATGCGAAAGGGCGAGATACTAGCTCTCGAATGGGGTAACGTGGACCTAAAGCGAGGCACCATCTCGGTGGTGCAGTCCCGCACGCAATCCGGCGAGATCAAGCCGCCCAAGACCAAGGCTGGCAAGAGGGTCATCCATATCGATGACGTGACGCGCAGGAGCCTCAAGCGTTTGAAAACCCTTCAGAAATCGTGCCTTGCAAGCCTCGGCATTAAGCTTGGGGAGAAGTCCCCCGTCTGCTGCTCGGACAAGGGGGACTACATGGATAGTGCGAACTTCGAGCGCTTCTGGCGAAAGCTCAAGTCTGAGTGGGGCTTCGAAGGACTCAAGTTCCACGAGCTTCGCCACACCCAGGCAACGCAGCTTCTTGCCAACGGCGTTGACGTGAAGACCGTGCAGACGCGTCTGGGGCACGCCAGCCCGAGCATCACCTTAGGGACTTACGCCCACGCCGTGCCGGAGAACGACGAGGCGGCGGCAGACCTGTTCGGATCGATCATCCATCCAAGCAACGTAGCGCCATTGTCCGCGCAGAGAAGGACAGCGTAACTGCGGCTGAATGGCCACTAAATGGCCACTGTTCGCTCTCGCGACCCCTGCAAACAAAAAAGCCAGCGGCCGGGTAAGCCGCTGACCTCGTGTTTCATGGTGGACCGGCAGGGGTTCGAACCCTGGACCTTGGGATTAAGAGTCCCCTGCTCTGCCAGCTGAGCTACCGGTCCGTAACAGCGAAAAAGGATTATACACGAAATCGCCGTGCGCTCCAGCAGGAAAATGGGGTGGGTAAAGGGATTCGAACCCTCGACCTCCAGAGCCACAATCTGGCGCGCTAACCAACTGCGCTATACCCACCATGTGCTTCCTGCGTCGATGCGCAAAGCGAGAGTATAGCGGATTTTTTCGGTGCCTACAAACACTAATAGGAGTAAGATGAAAAAACCTGTGAGAGGGGATGGGCGGTGCCGTTGTTGCCCGGAGTTCTTAAAGGAGGACACATGGAATTGTTTGGCGATGTGGTCTTTCTGTCACGCCTTCAGTTCGCGTTGACTGTCATATTCCACTTTCTGTTCGTGCCGTTGTCCATCGGTCTGGGCCTGTTCGTCGCGCTTACCCAGACGCGTGCCTACAAGACGCGTGATCCCAAGGACGAGGCTGACGCCCGTTTCTGGGTAAAGATTTTTACGCTCACCTTTACGGTTGGCGTTGCGACGGGCATCACCATGGAGTTTAGCTTCGGCACCAACTGGGCCGATTACTCGCGCTTTGTGGGCGACATCTTTGGATCGCCGCTTGCCGCCGAGGCATTGCTCGCGTTCTTCCTGGAGTCGTGCTTCCTGGGTGTGCTCCTCTTTGGCCGCAAGCGCGTGTCTCCCAAGTTCTACATGATTTCCGGCTGGCTCGTGTGGTTTGGCTCAATGCTTTCCGCGCTGTGGATCCTCATCGCCAATTCGTGGATGCAGACACCTGCGGGTTATGAGGTCGTCGAGGCGGCGCACGGCAAGAAGGCGATCATCACGGACTTCTTCGCTGCGGCTTTCAATCCGCAGACCGTGCCCACGTACCTGCACACGGTTCTTGCGTTGCTCGTGTTCGGTGCGTTCATCGCCATGGCGATCGCCGCGTACTACCATCTCAAGGGTCGCAACCCCGAGTTCGTCACCAAGATGATGCGCTGGGGTGCCATCGTCACGCTCGTGTGCATGGTGCTCATGATGCCGGTCGCGCACATGCAGGCCCAAGTCGTCGCCGACGAGCAGCCGACCAAACTCGCCGCGATGGAGGGCCAGTACGAGACGGAGCCTGTGCCCATGTATCTCTTCGGCATCGTTGATACCGAAAACGGCACAGTCATCGGACCGTCGATTCCAGGTTTGACTTCGTTCCTCGCCGCTGGTGATTTCAGCGCCGAATACCCTGGCCTCAATGACATTGAGGCGGCCGATCCCGGCAGCACGCCTACGGCCGCAGAGGTGCAGCTCACGTTCCAGTCCTATCACATCATGATCGTCATGATGGGAGTCATCATGCTGGGCGTGTTGCTCGCGCTCGTCATGGCCTTCGGCAAGAAGCTCAAGACCAAGCGTTGGCCCTATGTCGTGATGGGCTTCCTGTGGATTGCCCCGTTCTTGGCCATCCAGTTTGGCTGGGCGACGGCCGAGGTCGGCAGACAGCCGTGGATCGTCACGGGCGAGCTCAAGACGCTCGATGCCATCTCGCCGTCGGTACCAGCCGACCAGCTTCTCATTACGATCTGCCTCTTCATCATCATCTATCTGGTGATCTTCATCGCATGGGCACGCATCTTCTCCAAGATCGTCAAGAGCGGGCCCGAGAAGTGCCTTGCCGAGGCTCAGAAAGCGGACACTGTCGATGCGCAGGAAGGTGATGCATCATGACGCTTCCCATCCTCTGGTTCATCATCATCGCTGTGCTGATCAGCGCATACTACGTTCTCGATGGCTTCGATTTGGGCGCGGGCATCCTCTCACCCTTCGTGGCCAAGACCCCGGGCGAAAAACGTGCCCTCATGACCTCCATCGGTCCCGTCTGGGATGGCAACGAGGTTTGGCTTCTGACCGCAGGCGGTGCCCTGTTCGCCGCGTTCGCGCCTGCGTATGCAACCGTGTTTTCCGGCTTCTATCTGGCTATCATGCTCGTGCTCTTTGGCCTCATCATTCGTGCGGTGAGCCTCGAGTTTCGCGCGCATGACCAGAAGTGGCAGAAGTTCTGGGATGCTTGCTTCTTCGTGGGATCGCTTGTTCCTGCCCTGCTCTTCGGCGTTGCCCTTGGTAATTGCCTTCAGGGCGTGCCGCTCGATGCCGCCGGTAACTACATCGGAACCTTCTTCGGTCTGCTCACGCCGTTTCCGCTCGTTTGCGGCTTGCTCGGCTTGTCGACCATCATCTTGCAAGGTGCATGCTGGCTTGCCGCGAAGATCGAGGCGGGAACCGATCTGCACAAGCGTGCGGTTGCGGTGCGTGTTGTCATGCAGGTCGTCACGGCCGTGCTCGTCGTTGCCGTCACTTTCATGTTCTTCACGCTCATCGGTTTTCCGCCGGGCGAGGCACCTGCCTTCCCGTTCCTCGTGCTCGTGGGAGTCATTCTCGTGGTCGCTATCGTCGTTGGCTTCCTTGCCGCCGGTCGCAATAAGAACTGGCTAGCGTTTGGCGCCAATTCCGTCGTCTGCGTCGCGCTCGTCTTCGCGCTCGTGCTGGCCATGTTCCCCAACCTGGTCGTCTCCACGGGTCCCGGTCCCTCCATCGACCTGTTCACTGCAGCTGCGAGCACTTATGGACTTACGGTGATGACTATCATCGCCTGCATTGGTGTTCCGCTGGTCGCCATATATCATGTCATCATTTACCGCACCTTCCGCGGCACCATCAAGGTGGAGGAAGACTAGAAGAAAGCATTCGCATGATCGAGCTAAAGCACCTGCGCAAGTCCTACAAGGTCGGCGACTTCGAGCAGAAGGCGCTCGACGATGTCTCGATATCTTTCCGGGACAACGAATTCGTCGCCGTCCTCGGGCCGTCAGGTTCCGGCAAGACCACCCTGCTCAACGTACTGGGTGGTCTTGATCATGCCGATACCGGCGAGCTCGTCATCAACGGCACGTCTACCAAAGACTACTCGAGTGCCGATTGGGATACGTATCGTAATCACCATATCGGCTTCATCTTCCAAAGCTACAACCTCATCCCGCATCAGACGGTGCTCTCCAACGTCGAGCTCGCGCTCACGCTTTCCGGCGTGTCGCGCGAGGAACGTCGAGCACGGGCTATGGCCGAGCTCGAGCGTGTTGGCTTGGCAGAGCACGCCAGCAAGAAGCCCAGTCAGCTTTCCGGTGGCCAGATGCAGCGCGTCGCCATTGCCCGCGCGCTGGTCAACGACCCAGACATCGTGCTCGCCGACGAGCCCACAGGTGCGCTCGACACCGAGACGGGCATCCAGGTCATGGATTTGCTGTCGGAGATTGCGAGCGACCGTCTGGTCATCATGGTCACGCATAACCCAGAGCTTGCCTACGACTACGCCAACCGCATCGTCAAGCTGCATGATGGACGAATCGCCGATGACGGCAATCCGTTCGATCCGAGCAGGGCCGACGAGCAGGAGGCGAAGCTCGCCGCCGTTGCGCGTGACAAGACGCAGACAGGACGCAAGAAGCATGCGTCGATGTCGTTTCTCACGGCGCTCGCGCTTTCCTTCAACAACCTGATGACCAAGAAGGGCAGAACTTTCCTCACGGCATTCGCGGGTTCCATCGGCATCATCGGCATCGCCGCGATCCTCGCGCTTTCCAACGGCGTCAACAACTACATCGCCAAGGTCGAGGAAGACACGCTGTCTTCTACGCCGCTCACCATCACACAGTCGAGCTTCGACGTGACCTCCATCATGATGCAGGCAGGCGATTATGTGCATGGAGACGCCGAAGACGATGTCGCCGCAGGCGTCATCCCGGAATCCACCATCATGGCCGATGTTCTGACGGACGTGAAGACGAACGACCTCAAGTCCCTACGCTCCTTCTTTGAGGCAAACGGCGGGAATGTGAACCGCTATGTGAACGCCATCGTCTACGGCTACGGCATCACTCCCCAAATCTACAAGGCCGACACCTCCGCTGGCATCAAGCAGCTGAATCCCGGTGCCTTGTCCTCGATCATGTCCAACGACATCAATTCCGCCGGCATGTTCTCGACCATGATGGGCTCGACGAGCTCCTTCCAGGAAATGCTCGACGACCAGAAGCTTCTCGAGGAGCAATATGACATCGTCGCCGGCGCCTGGCCTGCCAACTACGACGAGTGCGTGCTGGTGCTCAACAAGAACGGCGGCATCAGCGATTATACGCTCTACGCGCTGGGCATCCTCGATCCCGACGAGCTCAACGACCTTCTCATGGACGCCCTTGCCTCCGAAGATCTTGACGTTCCCGACACCAACGTCGAGTTCACGCAAGACGAGGCGCTGGCGCTCACGTTCAAGGTCGTGAACGAATGCGACATGTACACCAAGGCGTCTTCCGGATCGACATGGGTCGATCGCAGTGACGACGAGAGCTACATGAAGACGCAAATCGCCGAGGGCCTCGACCTCAAGGTCGTGGGAATCATCAAACCGAGCGCAACGGCATCGTCGACGTCCATGGACGAGGGCATCGGGTATCGTCATGACCTCATCTTGCACCTCATCGAACAAGCGGCTACCTCGCCGGTGGTCGAGGCACAGATGGCCGAGCCCGATATCGACATCTTCACGGCCAAGACCTTCGAGTCGCTCAAGGACGATGCAGAGTCTTCCTTCAACATGGGATCGTTGTTCAGCATCGACCAGAACATGATGGCCCGCGCTTTCAACGTCGATAATGCCGCTATCGAGTCGGCAATGGCAAGCGCGATGAAGGGGGCAAGTGCGAACCTCGACGCGAGCAACATGTTCTCGGACATCCCCGCGCCCGATTTCAGCGATTTGGATATCGACTTCTCCGGTGGCGTTCCCTCCGCAAGCCAGGTGGCGGCTCTCGAGAAGAGTCTGGGGCAGATGAGTAGTGCAGTTCTCATGGGCTTCATGCAGTACGCAAGCAACAATTCCGGCAGTATGGCGGATTTGCCCGGTGCGTGGGCCGCCTACCAACAATCGGATACATACAAGAGCATCATCAACCAGGCTGCGATGGGTATCGCATCGAGTATGTCAGGTTCCAGCGAGCAGCTCCAGAAGGCCTTCACCGAGGCCATCCAGAAGAAGATGAACGAGTACATGTCCACCCAGCTCGTGCCCTATCTGCAGGGCAAGATGGGCGGCATGCTGCAGAGCTACACCACCAGCCTGGCGAGTTCGATGGCCTCCGCGCTTTCGGCTGCGATGGGCACGGCAATCTCGGTCGACCCGAGTATGTTTGCCCAGTCCATCACCGTCAACATGGATCAGGACGAGCTCACGTCCATGTTCATGAACCTCGCGCGTAGCAACGACTTGAGTTATGAGAGTAACCTGCAGACCTTGGGTTATGCCGATATCGCCGATCCGATCTCCATCAGCATCTACGCCAAGAGCTTTGATGACAAGCAGGTCGTCGAGGACATCATCGACCAGTACAACGCCGACATGGAATCCTCGGGCGAGGAAGACAAGACCATCTCCTATTCCGACATCATGGGTGCGCTCATGGGATCGGTCACCAACATTATCGACATGATTTCCATGGTGCTCATCGCGTTTGTCTCCATCTCGCTCGTTGTGAGTTCCATCATGATCGGCATCATCACCTATATCAGCGTTCTCGAGCGCAAGAAGGAAATCGGCATCCTGCGTGCCATGGGCGCGAGCAAGGGCAACATCGCCAACATCTTTAATGCCGAGACGGTCATAGAGGGCCTCATGTCCGGTGTCTTCGCCGTCGTTCTCGTGGCATTGGTATCGTTGCCCGTAAATGCCATCGTGCTTGCGATGATGAACATCTCGGGCATCCTCGCCTTGCCCGTCACAGCCGCCTTCATCCTCATACTCATCAGCGTGTTTCTGACCTTCATCGCGGGTCTCGTGCCCGCCATGAACGCCGCTCGCCGTGATCCCGTCGAGGCGTTGCGTAGCGAATAGCGTTTGGGCCTGCCTCGGCATGCGGGGTGGGCCTGAGTGCGAGCCATGCTTGGGGTGAGGCACACGATATGACGGCCACCATCAGTCACAGAAGAGGGCTTGCCTACGTCCTCATTTCCGCTGTGTGCTTCTCGCTTGCCGGCGTGCTCATCAAGGTCATTCCCTGGAACCCCATCAGCATCAACGGCGCGCGTTGCATCTTCGCAATCATCCCGATGTATCTTTACCTACGTGCGACGGGCAGACACTTTCACGTCAACAAGCAGATCATCGGCGGTGCCGTGCTCGACTTCGCCATGCTCGAGACCTTTGTCATCGCCAACAAGCTCACGACGGCTGCAAACGCGATCGTTCTGCAGTTCACCGAACCCATCTGGGTCATTCTGCTTGCCTGGATTCTCTTTCGTTCGCGTCCGCGCAGGAGCGCCGTCGTGGCGAGCCTTGTCGTAATTGCCGGCATTGCCTGCTTCTTCTATGACAGCTTGAATGCTGGCGGCATGCTGGGAAACATCCTCGCAATCATTTCAGGTATCGCATATGCCGGTGTGTTCCTTCTCAAGGAGTCGCCCAAGTGCGACTTCGAATGTGCGGCGATACTGGGCTTCGCGGCGTGCTTCGTTGTCGGCATACCTTTCTACGCGCAGGAGACGGTCTTTGTGTCCGAGATTTTGGTGGCAATCGTCGCGCTTGGCGTCCTCCAGCTCGGGCTCGCGTACCTTTTCCTCTCCAAGGGGCTCGATGTGGTGTCTCCCGTGACGGCATCGCTCACTTCGACCATCGAGCCGCTGCTCAATCCCATATTGGTCGCGATCGTGGTTGGCGAAACCATCGGTCCTATTTCCATCTTTGGCGCGGTGTTGGTGATTGGCGCTGCGACTGCCTACAACGTCTACGCGGCACGCAGCGGATAGACTTCGTGCTTGGCTGGCACTAGAAGAGCATGAAGATTTGCGCGAGCGCCCAGCCAATGAAGCCGCAGCAGGGGAAGGTCAGCAGCCAGGCTGCGACCATGCTTTTAGCGACGTCCCATTTGACGCGTTTGGGGTTCTTCGAGGCACCGACGCCCATGATGGCGGCGGTGCTGCAATGCGAGGTCGAGACGGGCATACCTGTGATTGAGGCGATGAAGAGCGTGATGACAGTGGTCATCGACGCCGCGACGCCCTGGTACTTCTCGAGCTTGACCATGTCCATGGCCACGGACTTGATGATGCGCTTTCCGCCGACGAGCGTGCCGAGCGATATGGCGAGCGAGCATAGGATCATGAGCCATAGCGGGAATTCGGTCGCGCCGCTCGTCTGCATGTCGAACGCGAGCGCGATGCCCAAAAGGCCGATGGACATGAACTTCTGGCCGTCTTGCGCGCCATGCAGAAAGGAAAGTGCACATGCGCAGACGTCCTGGAGGACGACGCAGACCTTGTTGGCCCTGCTGCGGTTTGCGTGGGCAAAGAAGAACTCGATGATCCTGGTGTTGATCCAGCCCAGCGCAAAGCCGGCAAGGAGCGAGAAGAGCATGCCGTATATGACCAGCATCCACTCGCTGACGACGACGCCGGCCAATCCGTTCATGGCGATGGCGCCACCCGTGACGCCCGCGATGAGCGAGTGGGACTTGGATGCGGGGATGCCTCGATACCAGCAGAAAAAGCCCCATCCGATGGAGCCGATCATCGCGGCTATGAGGGCCATGAGCGCTTGGTGCGTGTTGCCCGAGAAATTGACCATGTTGAACATGGTGTGGGCGACGGCCGTGGAGATGTAGGTCATGCCCACGAGGCCGACGAAGTTGAAGATGGCGGCTAGGATGAGCGCGGTACCGGGCTTGAGACAACGAGTCGAGACGGCCGACGCGATGGCATTGGGGGCATCAGTCGCGCCTGAGATGACAGTGACGCCGATGACAAGGACCAGAACGACGATGAGCGCGGGATGAGCGCCCGCTTGCGCAATGAACACCGGAAGCGTCAGGTCCATCTATTCGTCCGTTCTATCGGGGAGGGGCACGGAAATGCGCCCAAGGTATTCTACCGTAAGTTTGCATGGTGGGAATTAGCATTCGTGCGGAAGTATAGTTCTAGTTGGATATTCTAGATGGATTAGGATAACAAGGAAGTCCAGCAAGAAAGATGAGTGAACCTATCCTTCGCATTATCCTTTGTATAACCTGTGAAAAGTACCCCATTCGGATGATTTCTATTATGCTCCTCCTTGATAGCTTAAGTTAATTACCATGCGTGCTCCTGAGTCCTGGGGGAAGGGGTAATCGATGGACCAGATTATTCATGCAAGACTCATTGAGCCTATGCTGCCTTCGAATCTCGTGATGAATCGCCCTTTGATTGAAGAGCTGAGACGCACAGTCTGCAATCAGCGCATCACCTTTCTTCATGCTCCAAGCGGATATGGAAAGACCATAGCCATGTGCGAATTGGGCGGGATTCTGAGACAGGAAGGGCACAGCACAAGTTGGCTGAGCATCGATTCGGCCTTATCAGACCCAGCGCAATTTTGGGCCCACGTTCATGTTTCGTTTGGAGAGAGTGCATTTTGTCCCGGTGCAGAGCATGACGAGCTTGCCAGTGACGGGGAGTCGCTGGCAGATATCCTGTTTCAACATCGTGAAGAAGTCAAAGGCGAACGTTTTGTTTTCTTCGACGCCTTTAACCGAATAGGCTCGCTTTCTCTCATCGACGACTTCCTGCGCTTCTGTTTCGAAGCTCCTCCCGAATATCATTTCGTCGTGAGCACGCGAGAGTTTTTCGAGAGTTTCAAGGCGGCGGCTTTTAAATATGGCGAACGCGTATTTGAAGCTAGGGACCTCACCTTTGCACTGTCCGAGGCCGAGGAGCTGATTCGGGATACATGCGGGAGCGCCTTTTCCGATGAGCTTATTGCCGAAGCGTATCGCGATACCGAGGGCTGGGTTCAGGGCATCAAGCTGCGAGCCCAGGCAATAGCGCGAAACGAGACAATGGGAATCAAGGGGCCAATAAACGGGAAAAACAACCTAGTACGTGATTACTTCATATGCAACATCCTTTCCGATCTGCCTCCGGATGATGTCGATTTTCTCATTCGGATATCTCTGTTCGAGAAGATAAACCGATCGCTTCTCGCCTTTGTCTTCGGTTCGGTTGCGGCAGTCGAGAGGGTCGACAGATTACTGGCGGCCAATGCGTTCATTATGAACTGCGATTACGAAGATGAATGGTACCGGCTTCATCCTATGTTCCTGGACGTGCTCCGGTACGAGCTGAAGCGTTTCAACATGGGCGAATTGCGTGGCCTCTGCCTCAATGCGGCGGAGTGGTTTCATGACAGTGGCTATCCCGACGAGGCCGTGAAGTACCTCAGCATGTCGGGGGACCTTGACTACATAGAGGGACTCGTGGAGGCGACAAGCGGGCTCGTGCGTCCGGATATGTCCATGGATTCCTTTGCATGGATGTGCCGGGTCTCCGCCGCATCCGTTCCCACATCGCCGTTTCTTTGTCTGATGGCCGTCTGGTCTTGCGTGACCTATGCGCGTCTCGAGGATGCGGATTTGTGGATGGGAGCCTTCGAGGAGCTCATCGAAAGTGGGGTCGTGACGCAGGAGACCTCTCCCGAGATGGCCTCCTTCACCATGAAATGCCTCTCCATGAAATACCTGGCGATGGAGGGCGATGGCGAGAGGGCATTGCTTCTCTGCGAGGAGCTGCAAGACGGAAGCTGGCCCATAACTCCATCGCTACTCAGCATGATTAACCAGTCTCAGGGAGAGGCGTATTCGTATACCGGAGACTATGTCCAGGCGATGGATTACTATCTAAAGGCGCAGGCGAGCGCGAGCGTCGACCAGACCATACATCAGCTCGTCTTCAACGAGTACACCAATGCGGTCAATCTCTACTATTGCGGAGAGCACGACAAGGTGGAGCGTTGCTGCGAGAGCCTCCTCAAGAAGTGTCCGCCAGATTTCGCGATCTACGGAGCGGCCTGCGCGCTTCTCGCGCGTATCCTCATAGAGCGAGATGACGTGAGCCGGGTGCCTGAATTGCTCCATGTATCCGAAAACGGTCTTTCTTGTTATCGTCACATCGACCTGTACCTCGACATAATGACGAGCCACGCCTCCTGGCATTTGGCCTCGGGTAGTTCCTCCACGGCTTTCGAGGTCATTACCGAGGCGGTATTGCAGGGGGAGAAGTATCGAAACGTTCCCCGCGCCGCGTTGCTCTCGGCTTACTTTCTTCAGGCTCAGATTGCCCTGCACCGGGGTGACCTTAACGAATTGCAGCTCATAGAGAACAAGTTCGCCCTTCACCTGAGAAAGAGCGATATCTTTGGCATCTTGCTGTTTGATGCCGTCCGCGCGTTCGCCTTGAGGTTGCAGGGTGGCGATGCCGAGGTTATCGAGTTGCTTGACGCAATGATAGAGCGTGCGCTCGAGCGGGATTTCAATCGCATGGCCGTCATCGCGCTTGTTGAGAGGACCCTGATTCTCAATGACATGGGTGAGAGCGCCTTGGCCATCACCTCTCTCAATGAGCTTCTTCGAATCGCTCGCTTGCACGGCTATATGCGCACCATATTGAACGGTGGAGCTCCTATGAAGCAGCTGCTGCGCGAGTATTCGACAACGCGTAAGTTGGGTGGCGTTCTGCGAACCTATGTCAAAGACGTGTTGTTGCACTTCGAGGCGGAGAGTTCCGACAAGAGGGAGGCTTCAGACGAGAGTACGGCGTTTTTGGAGAGCGAATACATGCTCACCGCTCGCGAAATCGAGGTCCTGCGCCTGCTCAACATGGGGCTTTCACGCAACGAGATTGCCGAGACGCTTTCCATCAGCATCAACACGGCGAAGAAGCACCTTTCCAACATATACGCCAAGATGGGAGTCCGCAACAAGACCGAGGCACTCGAAGGCTTTACGCATGGCATCGGTCAGCGGGAAGCTGATTAGTTCGACTCGTAGGATGGCTGGGCTTTCCAGCGAGAGATAATGGTTTTCCTTACCCTTTTGGCACGATTGGGCCCCGGTGAGCACCCTGGAAGGTACCCACGTTCTTATCCCATTGATTGGTATGTTTAGGGCGTTCTTGTTTCATTTTGCCCTCGATATCCTCGTTAACGTAAACGCGTCGGAAGGAACGGACAGGTTCGCTACGGCGCATGTTTCGGAACGCGAAGCATCCTACGAAGAGGGGAGGAAGCATCAGGTGATGTCCGCTGTTTACGGAGAATGTTCCATTATTGTGCGTGTTGGGTGATGGCGGACGCGACTGATTTGGGATGCTCATTTTGAGTCCAACTATTTTGATTCATTTTGGAGGGAAAAATGAGGGAAAAGCTACCTTTTAAGGTGGGAATAACCGCACTCTCGATCCTCGTTGTGATTGTGACGTTTCTTCTTCCGACTCCGGAAGGGCTTGCGTTTGAGGGAAAGATGTTGCTCGGCATTCTCGTCGCTTGCGTCATCATGTGGATTTGCGAGCCCATTCCCATCGTCATAACGGCATGGGCGTTTGCCGCGGCCGTTCCTTTAATGGGCATCTTGTCTTCAAATGAAACGTGGATGAGCGGCGTGAGTGTCGCTATGATTGTTTGCTTACCGTGCTTTGCGTTTGCGCTGTTCGTACAATACTCCAGCATCTCATTGCGTATCATCGCGTTCATTTTGAAGTGGGCCAAGCATGATTCCAAGAAAGTCCTTGCCGGTCTAATGCTCGCAACGGCGCTTTTGTCGCTAATCATTGATGACCTCGTTCTCGTCATTGTTATGCTTCCGTTCGCATACAGAATTCTGGATGAGAACAAAACCCCTTGGGGAAACAAGTCCAATCTGGCCAAGGCCCTCGTACTCGGCATTGCGTTCGCATCTTATATCGGCGGCTGGATTACTCCCGTGGGCAGCGTTGTCAACATCTTGGCCATGGGCTTTGCCGAGCAGGCGTTCGGCATTACGGTGACGTTCGCGAACTGGATGGTTCTCGGCATCATCATGAACATTGTCTTGCTTCCCATCGCATGGTTCACCATCGTCAAGATATTCAAGCCCGAGCCGATTAGCGACGAGGCAATCGAGCGTATCCAGAAAGAGCGTTCGGAGATTTCCGGGTTTGGCAAGGACGAAATCTGGGGCATGCTTGTCATTGTCGTGACACTGGGTCTGTGGATTGCCGGCTCGTGGTTCCCGCAGCTTGACATGACGGTCATCGGTCTGCTTGCTCTGTTCCTGATGTTTCTGCCGCCGTTCAAGTGCGTCTCGTTCAAGAAGTGGTGCGATGAGAGTCCCTGGTCGGTCGTCATGCTCAATTGGGCTGTTGGCTGCTTTGTTGCTGGCTTTATCGCGACAGGTGCAATGGTCTGGCTTGTTAACACGGCATTTGCGCCTCTCATGGGCCTGCCTGTGATTATCGTTATGATTCTTGTCGCGGTCTTCGCCTGCGTTGTTCACAACATTCTTCCTGCAGGTGCAGCTGTCGCCGGTCTTATCACGATTCCCGTATGCGGTCTTGTCATCAGTCTGGGTGGCAATGTTACCGCTGCGATTTTCATGTGTGCCGTGTTCTCCTCCGCGGCGTTTCTGTTGCCATTGGACCTTTGCGTGTACGTCGCATACTCGAACGAGCGCAAGTACTTTTCACCCTTCGACGAACTTAAGGTTGGCTGGATTCCCAGCGTGGCAGCTGTTCTGATGGTTTCCATTGTCCTGCCCCTCGTCTGCACTGCCATGGGTTTGGCGTAACAGGAGGCTTGCACGGACGAAGTTGTCAGGTGACAGCTTGCGAATAGTTCGAAAGTTCCGACCCCTGACGTGTTCCTAGTGACCATGCTAGGGGTCGGATTCGTTTAGAAAAGAACTTAGAAAAGAGCAAAACCATGATTACTGACGAATACTCGAGCGCCGTTGATCTGGCATCGGATATTAAAGATAAGAAGATTGCCCCGTCTGAAATTGTCGAAGAGACCATCAAGGCGATTGACGAGCGCAGCTCCTCCATCAATGCCTTTGTCTATACCAACTACGACGAAGCGCGTGAAAGGGCCAAGGACGAAGATAATAGGCTTGTTCGTGGCGAGGCAAGCGGAGCATTTTTCGGCATCCCAACCGCCGCTAAGGACTTCATTCCCGGCGTGCCTGGATGGCCGGGAACTTCCGGCGGCATCAAGGCACTCTCCCATATGATTGATGACCATTGGGGAAGCTATACGGGCGCGATGAACGACGAGGGCGCCATTATGATTGGCAAGACGAACTCGCCATCTCTCGCGTTTCGTGGCACGTGTGACAACAAGATGTTCGGCCCCACGAGCACCCCGTTCAAGCCCGGATACAACTCGGGCGGCTCCTCCGGCGGCTCGGCAGCCGCGGTCGGCGACGGTATTCTGTTTATCGCCGAAGGCACCGATGGAGGTGGGTCAATCCGCATTCCGGCCGCCTGGTGCGGCTGTTACGGATTCAAAGCGGGTAACGGCGTCATTGGCGGAGCGCCAAGGCCAAACGCCTATGGTACCTGTCATCCGTACTGTTGGGACGGAACGATTTCCCGCTCGGTCAAGGATGCCGCGTATGCCCTGCAGGCGATGGCGGGCTATGACCCCTTCGACCCCAACAGCATCGACTTCGGCGATCGCGATTATGTTGCTGCCCTCGACAAGCCGATCAAGGGCATGCGCGTCGGCTTCACGCCAGACTTCGGCATATTCCCGGTCGAGCCGGAGATCGCCGCCATGTGCGAGGATGCCGCGGCGAAGTTCGAGGATGCCGGTGCCATCGTCGAGCCTGTGAGCTTCGATTTCAAGCGCTCTGCTTTCGAGCTTGCCGAGGCATGGGATAGGATGATTACCATTTCAGGCGGTCTGGGTACCATAGAGGAAATCAAGGCTGGCGGTATCGACCTTTTACGCGACCACGCAGACGATCTGCCCGACGAACTTATCTATTGGGTGGAGGATGCCTACAAGCGCGGATATGTCGACTTCCATGACGACGAGGTGATCCGCACCGAGGTCTTCGACCAGGTCCAAAGGGCGTTCCAGGACTATGACCTCATTGTTTCGCCCACGTGTGCGTGTCATCCCGTTAAGAACGATCCGAACTGGAATACTGTTGGTCCCAAGGAAATTTGCGGCGTGAAAACCGAGCCTCTCATTGGCTTTTGTCTCACGTTCTTCTGCAACTTCACGGGCAATCCCGCGGCATCCATCCCGGCCGGCCTTTCGAAGGACGGCTTCCCGGTTGGCCTGCAGCTCATAGGCAATCGCTACGGTGAGATTGATTTGCTCGCGGCAAGTGCCGCCTATGAGCGCGTCAATCCGTGGATGGCAGATTACGAGATCACCAAGAACCGTACGCTTTAGAGAAAGACCAGGCGCGCTCGTTTCTGACGACGGGTGCGCTTTGTTTGAATGAAAGGACATACGATGTCTGAGAAAACCACAGACAAGTCAGTGATAAAGTGCATCGGCTTTTGTGGCTTTGGAATGGGTGCGAACATCACTGAAGTCGATGTGAAAGATGGACGTGTGGCTCGCATCAGGCCGCTGCACTACGACCAGCTCTACAAACCCGAGGATCTGAATTACTGGAAGATCGAGAAGAATGGTCACGTGCTCGAACCGGGCATGGCGAGCTGTCCGCCGCCGCTTGCCACGGCGTATAAGATGAGGGCCTATTCGAAGAACCGTATTCCGTATCCACTGAAGCGCGTCGATTGGGATCCGAATGGCGAGCGCAATCCGCAGAGCCGTGGTATCTCCAAGTACGAGCGCATCTCCTGGGACGATGCCTGTGACATCATCGCGGCCGAGATCAAGAGGATTCAGGACGAGTGCGGACCGTTTTCCATCTACGCGCAATCCGATGGTCATGGAGAGACCAAGACCGTGCATGCGGCCCATGGTTGCCAGACCAACCTCCTGGCGCTCACGGGCGGCTTCCTGAAGCAGGCCCGTCAGCCGGATTCCTGGGAAGGCTGGTACTGGGGCGCAAAGCATGTTTGGGGCATGGATCCCGTTGGCATGCAGACCATCACCAACAATGTCATCAAGGACATCGCAGAGCACACCGATGCCGTCTTCGTGTGGGGTGGCGATCCCGAAACCACGCCGTGGGGTTGGGGCGGCCAGATGTCGAGTCTCATCTCATACTGGTTCACCGACATCGGCGTCAAGCAGGTTTACGTGTGCCCCGACCTTAACTATGGCGCGGCAATCCATGCCGACAAGTGGATTCCGGTCCTGCCGAATACTGACGTCGCCCTGCAGCTTGCAATCGCCCATGTGTGGTTGACCGAGGGCACGTACGAGAAGGACTACATCGCCACGCACTCCGTCGGTTTCGACAAGTTCGAGGACTACGTCATGGGCCGCGGCGAAGACGGCGTCGAGAAGACACCGGCCTGGGCGGCCGAGAAGTGCGGCGTGCCCGATTACCGCATCAAGGCGCTTGCTCGCTACTGGGCGAGCAAGAAGGTCTCCGTTGCCCATTGCAACGGTGGTGGCTACATTCGCGCAGCCTTTTCGCACGAGCCCGCTCGCATGGAGATCTACCTGCTGGGCATGCGTGGCGTGGGTCAGCCGGGTGTCAATCAGTTCCAGATGATCGAGTGGCAGCTCATGGATATGCCCACGTGGAATCCCCTACCCAGTTGCTCGGTGCTCCCGAGCGTCGAGGGTGCCTATCGTGGCGCGACCATGGATCTGTCCGAGCCGTTCATCCCCAAGACGCTCATCCCCAAGGCCATCACCGAAAAGAAGCTCGAATGGCATGGCCATGTCATTGCGGGCATTGCCACCGTCGATCAGTTCATTCCGTTCGAGTGGGAGCCTGAAGAGGGCAAGGGCGTGCGCATGATCTGGTCGGATGCTCCGTGCTGGTCGAATTGCTGGCAAGGCGGCAACGTCTTCCAGGAGGCCATGCGCGACCCCGAGCTCGACTTCATCTTGGTGCAGCACCCCTGGTTCGAGAACGACACCAAGTTCGCTGACATCATCCTGCCCACCAACACGTTGTTCGAGACCGAGGATTTCAATGTTGACGTGCGCAGTGGTCAGTGGAATGCAATTGCCTACGAGGGCCGGGCAATCGACCCCATTGGCGATACACGCAGCGATTACGAGGCCGTGTGTTCGGTTGCCAAGGCACTCGAGAAATTCGGCGGTAACTACGAGAACCTGTATGAGCGCTACACCCAGGGACGCGATGTCATGGGCTGGATCGAGAAGGGCTTCCGCGAGTCCGGTATCGAAGATGGCGAGCATGCCGACTTCGAGCAGTTCAAGGAGGACCGATTCAAGCTCTTCCCGACGCGCGAGGATTGGGAGGACATGCCACATGGCCTTATAGGCTTCTACGAAGACCCCGTGGGGCATCCGCTCTCTACGCCGTCCGGACTGATCGAGTACTACTCCGAGTCACTGGCGCAGGTCTTTCCCGATGACACGGCGCGAGGTCCCGTCGCGCGCTGGATCGAGGAGCCGCTCGACGGACATGACGATCGCCTTTCCAGCCCGCGTGCGAAGGACTATCCGTTCCTGCTCGTCACCAACCATCCGCGTTGGCGCGTGCATGCCAATCATGACGACATCCCCTGGTTCCACGAGTTCACGACGGGCAAGGTCACCGGTCCCGATGGCTACCTGTACGAGCCGCTGTACGTGAATCCGATCGATGCTGCCAAGCTTGGCCTCGAGGATGGCGATATCGCCGCCCTGTACAACGAGCGCGGCACGGTGCTGGGTGGCGTCATCATTTCCGAGCGCATCATGCCCGGTTGCGTTTCCCAGGATCATGGCGCTCGCGAGGACGAGATCGAGACTGGCGTTGGCGGCTTGGATCGCGGCGGCGCGAACAATCTGATATGCCCGTCTGCGACGACATCCAAGAACTGTGCTGGCGAGGTGACCAACAGCTATCTCGTTGGCGTGAGGAAAGTCGATGTCATCGAGATGGCCAGGGAACGTCCGGAGGAATGGGGCCGCGCATACGATCCCGATTTCGGCCAGATTCCCGATAGCTGGATTGTGGAGGGCTAAGAATGAAAGCATTTGTTATTGACGTTGCCAGGTGCAACGGCTGCATGAATTGCCAGATTGCCTGCAAGGACGAGCATTGCGGTACCGATTGGCTGCCCTATGCCGCCGAGCAGCCCCTGACCGGACAGTTCTGGTGCAAGGTCGAGGAGAAGGTGCGTGGCAGCGTTCCCAAGACGCGCATCACCTACGTTCCGCACATCGGCGGTCAGAGCGACGCGCTTGCCGCGGCGGCGGGCGACGCCATCGTGGAGCGCCCCGACGGGCTCATGTACCTCGATCCCGAGAAGGCCAAGGGACGCAAGGACCTTTGCGAGTTCGAAGGCGTGTACTGGAACGAGGCGCTCCAGATTCCGCAGACCTGCACGGGCTGCGCGCATCTGCTTGATGATGGCTGGGAGGTTCCGCGCTGCGTGGACTCCTGTCCCACCAAGGCATTGCGCTTTGGCGATGTCGCGGATCTCGATCTCGATGGTGCTGAGCAGCTCGTCGAAGGCTCGCGCATCTGGTACCGCAATTTACCCAAGCGCTTCGTGACCGGTTGCGTCGTCGACTTTGACGCTCGTGAGGTTGCCATCGGTGCCGACGTGAAGCTCGTGAGTGCGAGCGGTAATACGGTTGCCGAGCAGAAGACCGACGAGTTTGGCGATTTCATGTTCGACCAGGTCGAGCCCGCCGCTTATCAGGTCGTCTATCAGGTTCCCGGCAAGACGGCCAAGACCTATGACGCTGATGCGACCGAGCTCGACGTGAACATCGGCGACGTGCCCGTAGCGTAAGTTCCGCTGTCATGTTCCACGGAGGGGGCACGGGGCGCAACGCTTCGTGCCCCCTGTCGTAACCAGGCAAATACGCGGACTGCTTACTCGGTTTTGAGGAGCGAAGGAGATTTCTATGATTAGCGACGAGTACGTAAGCGCGGTCGATCTGGTCGCCGATATCAAGGACATGAAAGTGTCTCCCTCGGAAGTAATAGAGGAAACCATCAAGGCGATTGACGAGCGCAATCCATCTATCAATGCCTTCGTATACACCAATTACGATGAAGCGCGTGCCAAGGCGCGGGAGGAAGACGATAAGCTGACTCGAGGCGAGGCTCATGGCGCTTTCTTTGGTATACCGACCGCCGCGAAGGACTTTATTCCCGGTATACCGGGATGGCCGGGAACGACCGGCGGCGTCAAGGCCCTCTCTCATATGATTGACGACCATTGGGGTAGCTATACGGGCGCGATGAACGACGAGGGCGCCATCATGATCGGCAAGACCAATGCTCCGTCATTCGCGTTTCGCGGAACAACCGACAACAAGATGTTCGGCCCCACGAGCACCCCGTTCAAGCCCGGATACAACTCGGGTGGCTCCTCCGGCGGATCGGCGGCCGCGGTCGGCGACGGCATCCTGCTCATCGCCGAAGGGTCTGACGGAGGCGGATCCATACGTATCCCATCTGCCTGGTGCGGATGCTATGGTTTCAAACCTGGAAATGGTACGGTGGGCGGAGCACCGAGGCCGAACGCCTATGGCACCTGCCATCCGTACTGTTTTCCGGGCAGCATATCGCGTGGCGTAAAGGATGCCGCGTATGCCCTGCAGGCGATGGCAGGTTACGACCCCTTCGACCCCAACAGCATCGACTTCGGCGATCGCGATTATGTTGCTGCCCTCGACAAGCCGATCAAGGGCATGCGCGTCGGCTTCACGCCAGACTTCGGCATATTCCCGGTCGAACCGGAGATCGCCGCCATGTGCGAGGATGCCGCGGCGAAGTTCGAGGATGCCGGCGCCATCGTCGAGCCCGTGAGCTTCGACTTTAAGCGCTCCGCCTTCGAGCTTGCCGAGTCGTGGTGTCGCATGATCACCATTTCGGGTGGCCTTGGTTCCGTCGAGGAGATCAAGGCGATGGGCATAGATCTTTTGCGTGATCATGCAGACGACCTGCCTGACGAGTTCATCTGGTGGGTCGAAGACTCGTATAAGCGTGGGTATGTCGATTTCCACGACGACGAGGTGATCCGCACGGAGGTCTTCGACCAGATTCAGGGAGCGTTCCAGGATTATGACCTCATCGTCTCGCCGACGACTGCGTGTCATCCGGTTAAGAACGATGTTAATCGCAATACCCTGGGACCTGCAAAGATTTGCGGTGTGAAAAGTGATCCGCTTTGTGGATTTGGACTCACGTTCTTCTGCAACTTCACGGGTAATCCTGCGGCATCCATCCCGGCCGGCCTCTCGAGGGAGGGCTTTCCGGTTGGCCTGCAGCTCATAGGCAATCGCTACGGCGAAATCGATTTGCTTGCGGCAAGCGCAGCCTATGAGCGCATAAGCCCGTGGAGGAGCATATACGAGGTCACGGCCAAGAGGAGCTTGTCGAATTCGCATGCTGCTTGAGAGATTCATGTTGTGCTGCGCTTGCTCCCGCAATCAAGTCAGGCGTTTCGTTATTGCCTGAATTATCTGTTCGCTTGTGTCGGAGAGGGCGTTTTCACCAAGGAGATCCCTGTCACAAGAATGGGAAAGAGAGATAGGAGAGCACATGGCAGAAAATGAATACGTTCGCGTGCCGCACGAGAAGCCCTATACCTACAAAGAGGGCGATCTCACGGTCACACGCGGAAGCGCATGGACCGGGCCCGGGTGTCATCTGGGTTGCGGCGTGCTGCTCTATACCGATGAAGATGGCAAGCTTGTCAAGGTAGAGGGCGATTCCGAGAATCCCTTCAACAACGGACGGCTTTGCGTGCGTTGTCTTGCCCTGCCTGATGTGACGAACCACAAGGACAGGCTCTTGTATCCGATGAAACGCGACCCGAAGGACCGCGGCAAGGACAAGTGGGAGCGCATCGGCTGGGACGAGGCCATCGACCTGGTTTCGGACAAGCTCATCGAGATTCGCGAGAAGTACGGTGCGGAAAGCGTCGTGTTCGGCCAGGGCACCGGTCGCGATATCGCCTCGTGGATCACGCGCCTTGCCTGGTCGTATGGCTCGCCCAACTACACCTGCTTCGCGCTGTCCGGACTTGCCTGCTACCTGCCCCGCATCGCCGGCATGGCCGCCACTTGCGGCGGGTACACGGTCGCTGACTGCTCGCAGCAGTTCACCGATCGCTACGATAACCCCAACTGGCGTCATCCCGAGCTCATGGTCATTTGGGGCAACTATCCGCTCAAGGCGAACTCCGACGGTTTCTACGGTCACTGGATGATCGATCTCATGAAGCGGGGTATGAAGATCATGATGATCGATCCGCGCGTCACCTGGCTTTCGCTCAAGGCCGAGGAGCACCTGCGCCTGCGTCCCGGTACCGATGCCGCCCTGGCGCTCGCGATGATGAACGTCATCATCAACGAGGAGCTCTACGACAAGGAATTCGTCGAGAAGTGGACCTACGGCTTTGACGAGCTGCGCGAACGCGTGCAGGATTACCCGCCGTCGAAGATGGCTGAGGTCACCTGGGTTCCCGAGGAGCAGATCGTCCGCGCGGCACGCCTGCTCGCGAAGTCGAAGCCTGCCGCCATGCAGTGGGGTCTTGCCGTCGACATGGTCAAGGAGGCCCTCCCGGCCGGTCAGGCCATCGTCGGCCTGTTCCAGATCACCGGCAACGTCGACATCCCCGGCAGCAACATCTTCCCGGTCGAGATGATTGCGTACTCTGGCGGTTGGGGTTCCGAACTCATCAGCCCCGAGCAGAAAGCAAAGCGCATCGGCCTTGCCGAGTATCCGCTCTTGAACCTCGGCTTTCAGGCAGCTCAGGCAGACGAAGTGCTCAAGACGATGGAGACGGGTAGCCCCTACAAGATTCATAGCGTCTGGCTGCAGACGAACAACGCAATCGCCTGCATGGGCGCTGACCCTAGGCGCGTTCTCAAGGCGCTGCTGAAGATGGACTTCAACGTCGTCGTCGATCTGTTCATGACGCCGACCGCCATGGCGGTTGCCGACGTAGTACTGCCCGCGTGCACATATCCCGAGAAGGACGGCCTGCGTTTGGGCGACGGTCTACAACGTGGTGAGGTCATCAACAAGGTCACGCAGATCGGCGAGGCCAAGTCCGACGCCGAGATCAACCTGCTCATCGGTAAACGTCTCAACCCGGATGCATGGCCGTGGGAGACCATCGACGAGATGCTGTCGTACATGATCTCCTCGACGGGCCTCTCGTTCTCCGAGCTGCGCGAGCAGGCGCCGCTGTATTTGCCCTTCGAGTACAAGCGCTACGAGAAGGGCCTGCTGCGTGCCGATGGCAAGCCCGGCTTCAACACGACGACGGGGCTCATCGAGCTGTGGTCGCTGTTCTACGAGACCTGCGGGTTGGATCCCATGCCGTATTTCGACGAGCCCAACCCCGGTCCGGGCGCGACGCCTGAGCTCATGGAGGAGTATCCCTTCGTGCTCACGACCGGTGCACGTCGCTGGTCCTCGTTCCACAGCGAGCACCGCCAGGTCGATCGTCTGCGTCGCATGGATCCGTGGCCTTATATCGAGATCCATCCCGAGGCCGCCGAGAAGCTCGGCGTCACCGAAGGCGAGTGGGTCTGGGTCGAAAACATGCTCGGCCGCGCCAAGCGCACCGTCAAGATCACCCCGATCGTCGATCCGCGCGTCGTTTCGTGCGATCACGGCTGGTGGCTGCCCGAGGCAGAGCCGGAGAAGCTCTACGATGTCTTCGACGTGAACATCAACCAGCTCATCCCCATGTCGTGCGGAAAGTCGGGCTTCGGCGCCAATTACAAGACGACCATCTGCAAGATCTACAAAATCGAGGAAGGGGAATAGGCCATGGCGAAAGGCATTCTCATTGACACCGAATGGTGCTCCGGTTGCCACACCTGCGAGATGGCATGCCAAATGCACAACCATCTTCCCGTCGGCCAGACGGGAGTCATTGTGCAGGAGATTGGCCCGTGGCAGATTGACGAGAACAACTGGCAGCTCTCCTACCTACCTGCGTTCACGAAGCAGTGCGATGGGTGCGTGGTGCGTGTGGGCGAGGGAAAGCTCCCGACCTGCGTGCAGCATTGTCAGGCGCAGTGTCTGATGTACGGAGACGTCGAGGAACTCGCCGGCCAGATGGGCGCCGGAAGCAAGAAGGTACTCTGCGTCATCTAGTGTCTCGCAGCATCGCTTCGCACGATGTGCGAAAGCTTGCTATGTTCTGGCCATGCGATGGCGGGAGGTGCCTACGCGGTGCCTCCCGCCGCTTCCTCTCACTGCCATGCTGGCTACGAGGGACATGTCCATGATTTTCGAGGAGTCATTCATGTGCGGATATGCATGCGTCAACTGCGGAAGATGCAGGGGAGAGGCCCCGGCATTTGCCATGGATATGGAGCGTGTGCCCGGATACTGCGAGCGCTGTGAGGCTATCAATGGGCCGACGGCGCAGGTATGTGGCATGTGCGGAGCGCCGCTCGCGAGTGCCGAGCGCGCAGCGCAGCTACGTGCCACGTACCTGTCGCATTCCGATGCATCGCAGCCCGGAGCGGCTTAGATGGACTTGCGGGAGTACACGACGCTGATCGAGGGAGCCGAAGAGGACTTTCGGCGCTCCGCTGCCCAGTACGGCTTGCCCTTCGAGAAAGGCGAGTCCTCTCCGCGCTCAGCTCGCCAGGTGATGGCGCACGCGTGTGGATGCGAATGCGAGAACGGCGGCTCCTCCATATGGCGCGGCTGGATATCGCCGGCGTGTATCGCATGTCGCACGGGCGAGCGTACCGGCTCGCTCTTCGTGGACTTGCGCTGCACCAAGCATTGCTACTTCTGTTTCAATGTCAATCAACCCCATTACGAACGTTTCTTGCAATATGAGCGAGACATCGCGCTCGAGCTCAGGCAGGCCCATGCTGCTGGTGCCGCATACGACTTTTTGGCGGTGACGGGTGGCGAGCCGCTGCTCCACGTGGATAGCGTCGTGGCGTTTCTGGAGGAGGCGCGCAGCCTGTATCCGCAGGTCCACACGCGCATCTACACGAATGGTGACCGTGCCGATGAGGATGCGCTCGTGCGACTTGCCGCGGCGGGGCTCTCCGAGGTCCGCTTCAGCGTGAAGCCACCCGATGACGATGACGCGCAGGAGCGCGCGCTGGCGGCGATTGGTCGTGCCGTCTCGTTCGTGGACGATGTCGTGGTCGAGATGCCGGTCATCCCCGGCACCGTGGAGTGGATGATAGGACTACTACGCGAGTTCGACGCGCTTGGAGTGCGCGGCGTCAACCTGCTTGAGTTCTGCTTTCCCCTGTATAACGCCGAACAGTTTGTCCAGCGTGGCTTTCGACTGCGCAGACATCCGTGGAATTACCTCTACGATTACTGGTATTCGGGCGGCTTGCCGGTAGCCGAAAGCGAACGTGACGCGCTGTGTCTCATGCAGCGTGCGGCAGACGAGGGGCTTTCGTTCGGGCTGCATTACTGCAGTGCCGACAATCGCAATTCGGCGCAGGTAAACCGGCAAAACGACGCGTTCTTCGTGCAGGGGCTCGATAAGGTCTACCCTTGGATCGACCGCGACGATGACGATGGCTTTCTGCGCTGCCTCAAGGTGTTTGGCGAAGACGTGCCCAAGGTACGTGCCTGGGCCGAGGCATGCGACGTTGCCTGCTATGCCAATGACGCCGTGCCAAGTCTATCGCTTCCGCGCTCTGTCTTGGATGCATTGCGCGCGGCGTATCCGGGCGTACAGGTAGGAAAGAGCACGAACATACTCGAGGAACTTCCCAACGGCGACTACTGCATGCGGGAGATTGGCGTTCGAGAGCTGTACAGAAGCTAGAAATCACCCTCGGGTGTTACCCATTACATTACCCGTTTACATACGTCGGATAAGGCGTTTTCGCCCTAAAGCGTCGCCTGTAGTCTTTCGATGAAGTGAATCCCAGGCGATAGACGCGAGGGGAAGAAGAGAAGGGAGAGCATGCTATGTCAGATACACCATCTATGGCCGGCGTGCCCAACAACACGGTAGATGACAATGGCATTCGATGGCGACGTACCCGCTGTCACTTCTGCCACATGAACTGCAGCATCTATGCCGGTGTCGACACGAAGACCGGTAGGCTCGTGGAGCTCAGGGGCGATGACGCGGAGGGCTCCGTGCTCTGCAACCGCCTGGGCGAGAAGGGCGAGCGCGCGATCAAGTTCCATTATCACCCCAAGCGCATCAATCATCCGCTCAAGCGCGTCGGCGAGCGTGGCGAGGACAAGTGGGAGCAGATCTCCTACGATCAGGCCATCAAGGAAATCGCCGAGAAGCTCCAGGCGCTCATCGACGAATATGGCCCCGAGACGCTCGTCGCCTCCGAGGGCACCTACCGCTCGGATCATCTGTGGGCGCGCAGCCGCTTCACCAACCTCCTGGGCAATCCCGGCAACGTCATCGATCCGGGTACCATCTGCTGGTGCTGGAACTACACGCTCAACATGGCCATGGTCGGATGGCCTGTCGAGTCCATGATGCCGGCATCCCCGCAGCAGTCGCATACGATCGTCAACTGGGGCAAGCGCTGCCAGGAGTCCTATGCGCCCGAGGCGCCCCTCTGGCGCGTCATCTCGGGACGCACGACGGTCAACGAGCCCGATCCCGCGCAGCTCATCGTTGTGGATCCCGTCTGCATCACCGAGTCCGGGCAGGCCGACGAGTGGCTGCAGCCCTATCCCAACACCGATTGTCTGGTGTGCCTTGCCTGGGTGCACTACGTCATTCGCGAGAAGCTCTATGACGAGGACTTCCTGAAGTATTGGTCCAACGCCGTGTTCCTCTTCCGCACCGATACGAACAAGCTGCTGCGTGCGAGCGATGTCGAGGAAGGTGGCAAGCACGAGGACTTCGTCGTGTGGGACGGCGAGACGGGCGCACCCCTGTGCTGGTGCTCTGACGAGAATCGCTACTACACTCCCACCGAGGACACTGTCGTGGACGCTCAGCTCTACGGAACCTACACCGTCACGCTCAAGGACGGTTCCACGGTCGAGTGCAAGACCGTCTTCGACGCCATTGCCGACCGCATGCAGGAGTACACGCCCGAGCGCGCCTCCAAGGTTTCCGGTGTGCCCGTCCGCAAGATCGAGGCGGCTGCCCATCTCTACGCTACCAATGGTCCGGCTTGCATCATCTGGGGTCTCGGTGGCGGCGACCAGCATGGCAATAACGCATCGAGTTTCGGAATCGCCAAGACCATTCTGCGCATCCTGTGCGGCAACATCGATAATCCCGGCGGCGAGTTCGTCGGCATGCCCTGCGATCCCAACGCCGTGGGTAAGGAGAAGACCTATCCGGTGCGCAACGCCGAGTTCGAGCTCTCCGAGCTGCAGGACCCCGCGAACCAGGACAAGTTCATCGGCAACGACCGCTTCCGCGTCATGTCGTGGAAGGGCTTCAAGATGATCGATAAGAACTATCGCAAGATGTTCGGCGTGCCGCGTCCGATGCTGCACCAGATGCTCTGCTCGCCGTCGCTTGTCATGGATGCCATGATCGATGGAGATCCGTACCCCATCAAGGCAATGATCTGCTGGGAATCCAATCCGCTTGCCTGGGCACCCAACACCAAGAAGATGTACAAGGCCCTCAAGAACCTCGACCTGCTCGTCTCCGTCGAGTACTGGAAGACGCCGACCGCGGCGCTGGCCGACTACATCATGCCCGCCTGCGACTGGATGGAGCGTCCGCTGTGCACCACGTCCGAGGACTCCATGGACTTCATCACCGTGGGTGACCGTGGCGTAGAGCCCTATGAGGAGCGCCGCGTGGACTACGACTTCTTCCGTGCGCTGGGTTGCGCCATGGGTCAGGAGAAGGACTGGCCGTGGGAGACCTACGAGCAGGCGATCGAGTACACGGTCGAGCGCGTCCCGGATCTGGATTACGAGAAGGCCGTCAACATGGGCACCTACTTCCCGTATCCCACGGAGTACTACAAGTACGCGAAGCGCCTCGACAATGGACAGATCATGGGATTCGCGACCAACTCGCGCAAGGCCGAGATCTACGCCTCGGTGCTCGAGGATCTCGACTACGATCCCATCCCCGTATACCGCGAGCCGGAGTCTCCGCTCGGCAATCCCGAGATGGCCAAGGAGTATCCGTTCCGCCTCACGATTTCGGGTCGCGTGAGCCCGCTGTATCACTCCGAGTTCCGCACGCCGGGACATGGCACGCGCACGGTCGAGCCGTATCCCTACACCTGGATGCACTTCAATGACGGACGCAAGCTGCACATCAAGGAAGGCGACTGGATCTGGATCGAGACGCCGATGGGTCGTATCCGCCAGAAGGCGCATCTGGGATGGGACATCCCCGAAGGCGTCGTGCAGGTACCGCCGAGCTGGTGGTATCCCGAGCTTCCCGCCGAGGAGCCGTGGAGCCAGGGCGTGTTCGATGCCGCCGGCAACGTGCTTGTCGATGACGATCCGGACAAGGCCGATCAGATGACGGCTACTTGGTGCACGCGTGGTCTGCTTTGCAAGATCTATCCCTGCATCGACCCATCTGATGGCACGGATGATGCGATTCCCATCGACCAATACGATGGCAAGCATGACACCGTGTGGGATCAGGCATACGCGAACCTTTCCAACTGGGAGCTCAGGAAATAATTGCTGCTCATGGTGGATGGCGCATCTCCCCCGCGCCATCCACCGGCTTAGATGGGAGTCCGGAATGGGAGCATACGGACCGCCTCCGGGTTTCTACAAGAACAGTCCTCGTGTCAGGATTTCCGAAGACTACTGCACGGGATGCATGAACTGCATTTCCAAATGTCCGAGAAATGACGTTTTACGTGCGCGAAAGGTCGATGGCAAGATCAAGGCATGGGCACCTACCCCCGAAAACTGCGTTGGATGCGGTCGTTGCGTCAACTCCTGTCCAACGCATTCCATTAGCATCTACCTGGTCTGATATTGCAGACACCGCACGCCCTTGTCCATCCCCCAAGGGGCTCATGCGAAATCATCCAGGTTGTGCGTTACTCCCTCCTTTTGCGCGGCGTTCGGAGTGTTCCGGGCGCCGTGCGTCTTTCCGGTGATGTCATGGATGTCTGGTCGTAAGTTTGCATGACCCGTTCTGTTTTCCGGCTGGAAATGCTCCTTGTGATGCGGGAAAATATACAGATGTGCGCAAAACCCATGCGCTGCAGGCCATAAGGAGGTCCCATTGTCTGATTACGTCTTGAGCTGCGAGTCGACCGTCGATTTGACTCCCGAAAAGATACATGAGCTCGGCCTCGAGTGCATCTACTTCCACTTCTACATCGACGGCGTCGAATACCCGGACGATCTGGGGCAGACGATTCCCTTCGACGAGTTCTATCAGGCGATGAAGGACGGCGCCGAGACCAAGACCGCCGCCATCGGCACGGGCGAGTACGAGAGATTCTTCCGCTCGTTTCTCGAGCAGGGCAAGGATGTCCTGCACGTTTCGCTTTCCTCGGGCATCTCGGGAACGGTCGAGTCGGCGCGCATTGCCGCCAAGACTCTTGCGAACGAGTTTCCCGAGCGCAAGATCCACGTCATTGACTCGCTTGCCGCCTCGAGTGGCTTTGGCCTGCTCATGCAGGCGCTTTCGGAGAAGCGTGCGGAGGGCATGGAAATCGACGAGCTCGCCGAATGGGCGGAGGCCCACAAGCTCAACGACTGGCACTGGTTCTTTTCCACGGACCTCACCTTCTACATCAAGGGCGGTCGCGTAAAGCCGATTAGCGGATTCGTGGGAAACATGCTCGGCATTTGCCCGTTGCTCAACATGGATTCGCTCGGCCGCCTCATTCCGCGCGAGAAGATTCGCTCGAAGAAGAAGGTCATCAAGTGCATTGTCGAGAAGATGGAGCAGACTGCCGACAAGGGCCTCGACTACGACGGCCCCGTTTTCATCAGCGAAAGCGATTGCATGGAGGATGCACGCGCCGTCGCCGATCTCGTCGAGGAGCGTTTCCCCAAGATGCGTGGAAAGGTCGAGATCTACAGCATTGGCACGACCATCGGCAGTCATACTGGCCCGGGCACTGTCGCGCTCTTCTTCTGGGGCTGCGAGCGAGGTCTGTAGGTTTTCATGGCGTATCTTCTCGGATGCGAGAGTGTGCAACTCGAGTACCCCACGGCACGACTCTTCGACTCCTTGACGCTTGGCGTCAACTCAGGCGACCGCATCGGCATCGTCGGACGTAACGGCGACGGCAAGTCCACGCTCCTCAAGCTCTTGGCGGGCGTTGCCGAGCCGGATGACGGACGCGTCGTGCGCACGGGTAACGTCACTGTTGGCATGCTCTCGCAACGGGATTCCCTCGATGACGGCGATACGGTCGGCCATGCGATTGTGGGCAATCGTCCCGAATACGAATGGGCGGGGGACGCGCGCGTTCGCGCGATCCTCTCCGAGCTCGTGAGCGATCTCGAGTGGGATGCCAAGATCGGTACGCTTTCGGGTGGTCAGCGTCGTCGCGTCGACCTGGCCCGCGTGCTTATCGGTGACTATGACGTTCTCATGATGGACGAGCCCACCAACCATCTGGACATCGAGGGAATTCACTGGCTGGCCGAGCACCTCAAGAGCCGGTGGCGTGATGGCGAAGGCGCGCTTCTGCTCGTCACGCATGACCGTTGGTTTCTCGACGAGGTGTGCCTCGACATGTGGGAGGTGCACGATCGCATCGTCACGCCCTTCGAGGGTGGCTACTCCGCGTACATCATGCAACGCGTGGAACGGCAGCGCCAGGCGCGCGTCGCCGAAGCCAAGCGCAAGAACATCCTGAGACGCGAGCTCGCCTGGCTTGCCCGCGGCGCACCGGCTCGTTCGACCAAGCCGCGTTTTCGCGTCGAGGCCGCCGAGGCGCTCATCGCCGATGAGCCGCCGCTGCGCAAGAAGGTCGAGCTGCGCCGCACGGCCATGTCGCGTCTGGGCAAGAAGGTCATCCACATACGTGACGCAAGCATCGAGCTTGGTGACAGGGAGATCATTAAGCCGCTCGAGTGGAACATCGGGGCAGGGGAGCGCATCGCGATCCTCGGTGCCAACGGTGCGGGCAAGACGACGCTGCTCAAGCTCATCGAGGGCAAGCTGCATCCCACTCACGGACGTGTCGAAATCGGCCAGACGGTGAAGTTCGCCATACTCACCCAGCAACTCGACGAGCTTGAAGGCCTGGGCGACGACCGCGTGCGCGAAGTGTGCAATCGTCATAAGATCTATGTCGAGATGGCCGATGGCAAGACCATGTCTCCTCTACAACTGCTCGAAGAGTTGGGCTTCGAGTCCGATCACATCAACTGCCCGGTGCGCGACCTGTCGGGTGGGCAGAAGCGTCGCCTGCAGCTCATGCTCATTCTGCTTGACCGTCCCAACGTGCTCATCCTCGACGAGCCGGGAAACGATCTCGATACCGATATGCTCGCGCAACTCGAGACCTTGCTCGACTCGTGGCCCGGCACGCTGCTCATCGTGAGCCACGATCGCTATCTGATCGAGCGCGTCACCGACGACCAGTACGCTCTCATTGATGGCGAGCTCATCCACATGCCCCGTGGCGTGGACGGCTATCTCGAGGAGCTCGAACGCAGGAAGCATGCGGGCCAGCAGCAAGCCAGCTTGTCGACATCAGCAGCGCATGTCGACGCTGCGATTCCCCTGCAGCGCGAGCTGCGCGAACTCAAGAAGAAGCGCACGTCGGTCGAGCGCAAGATGGGAACAGTCCGCAGCAAGCTCGAACGTGCACGAGCGGAGTTGCTCGAGATGGACGGAACCGATTATGTTGCCCTCGGCGAGCAGCAGGCAAAGATAACGCAACTGGAAGGTGAACTCGCCGCGCTCGAGGACGCATGGCTCGAATACTCCGAACAATTGGGCGAGTAATCCTTCCACGAGCTGCTCCTGTGGACATTTTGCAGAGCGCCGGGCGTGATTTTGCGATTGTGCTAGGATACGGAGCCATACATGCCTGGCATGGCACTTCGCATGCCCGGCTCAAACATGTACCCGATCAAACGAGGGGTTATGGGAGAGGATCGCCGATCCAGCCGAAATCGCGCCAACGACAATAGGGGTAGGCGCGGCGCGCGCAGTGGCCAGCGCTCCGGTGCAAGCAGGAGTCCCCAGTCTGGCTCTCAGCGAAACACACGGTACAGTGCCCAGGGTTCGAACGCGCGCCATGATTCGCAAGAGGACCTGCGCGACAACGCCCGTTCCTCCTCTCGCTTCCGACAGCAGCATCCCAATTCGCATTCTGATGCACGGCGCCACATGCAGTCTGGTCGACGTGTTCGTCCGGCTGACGAGCGCTCGGCTTCCAGCGTACGCAATCGCGCCGACGGCAGGAAGCGGGCGGATGCCCATAGGCAGGCAAGGTCTCAGGATCGTTCCCATATGCAGGAGCGAGTTTCTGTCCAGGACCGTCCCCACGCTCAGGATAACGCGAACATGCCGTGCCACGCTCATTCGCAGACGCCGGCGGGCGCATCCGAATATGCGGCTTCCAACTACGTTGGCCGCAAACGGGGTATGTCACGCGGTAAGAAGGTCGCCCTCGGCATCGCGATTGCGCTCGCGGTCGTGCTCATCTGCGGAGGTGCTGCCGCTGCCGTCTGGTACAACAACATCGCGAACAATATCAGGGGAAACCAGGACATCACCAACCTGACTGCCCCTGCAGCTGACGAGCCGTATTACGTGCTTCTCATGGGCAGCGATGCCCGCGAGGGGTGGGAACCCGTTGATGACTACAACGCTGGCGAACGTTCTGATTCGATTATGGTCGCACGTGTCGACGAGAAGGCCCAGCAGGTCAGCATCATTTCCGTGCCACGTGACTTGCGCGTCAAGGTCAAGGGGCATGGCTACTGCAAGATTAATTCCGTTATCGAATACGGTGGCTACAATCTGCTCGTGAGCACGCTCAACGAGATATTTGGCATCAAAATCAACTACTACGCGATCGTCTACTTCCAGGGCTTCCTCGACTTGGTCGACACGCTCGGCGGCGTCACCGTCGAGGTCCCCGAGGGAACGGCAACCTATAACATGGACGAGAGCGCGCCGGATATCATCCTCCCTGCGGGTGACGAGGTTCTTCTCAATGGCGAGCAGGCGCTCGTGCTCGCGCGCTGTCGTCATGGATGGCCCATCGACCAGGGCGCCTATGCAATGGGCGATTACCAGCGTACGCTCAACCAGCGCAATCTCATCAAGGCCATCGCAAAGGGCGTGCTCGCACAGGATGTCACCCAGTTGCCGGGTCTCATCGAAAGCCTCTCGAAGAGCGTCGAGACGAACATGAGCGTTGACAGGCTTCTCTCGCTTGCCATGAACATGAGAGGCATGGATGTCGAGTCGATGGAGTCTTCTCAACTGCCCATTGGCGCATCGACCATCGACGGTGGCTGGCAAGCGATCATGTATCAGGACGTCTTCGTGCAGATGAACGAGAACTTCAAGGATGGCAAGGCTCTCTTCACTGGCTTGGATAACTTTAATCCCGAGTTTAACGACGATGACGTCAACGGCAATTACATCGATGGCCCCGTCTATGCGTACACCACCTATACTGCTTTGCACGGCAGTCCCTTCTCCGATGGTTTCACGCCCTCGCCTTCGGCCAGGAGCGCCATCCAGGAGACATCGTCCAAGAAGTGATGGGCGACTACCTCACGGTAACGGTTCATTGTCCATCTAGGCAAATGCGGAATAAATGGGGCAATATAGTCGCCATGTTTTCAATTGTCGGCTCATGAGCCGCACGATGAAGGGACCATTTCATGTCCGATACCACGACCGGCAACTCGAGCAGGCGCTGCAGTTTCTGTGGCAAGACCGAAGAGGAAGCCGGCGGCGCGCTTGTGACGCTGCCCCCCAACACTCCCGTATGCCCCGCCTGTCTTGAGCGCGAGGTGAACAAGATGTCCCAGCTCTTTGGTTTCACCATGCCGGGACAGGGTGGCAATGACAACAATCCCCCACGCACGACAACTGACGAGGAGGGCAACCAGATCGAGGAAGTCGACGGCGAGCCTGTCGATGGCGATAACGCGAACGCCGGGAATAACGCCCCCTTCGGCGGCTGGAGCCCCATTGGCTTTTTCACGGGCAGTGGCAGTGGCAGTCCCTTCGGCATGGGCGCACCCGTGCAGCAGCCCAAGCGCAAGGAGGGCGAGCCCGTCATGGCTCCCGTCCCCAAGCCCCATGAGCTCAAGGCGCAGATCGACGAGTACGTCGTCGGGCAGGAGCTTGCGAAGAAGATCGTGGCCGTCTCGACGTACAACCACTACAAGCGCTATGACGCCACGCAAAAGAGCGATGTGCAAATCGACAAGAGCAACATTCTCATGCTTGGCCCCACGGGTACGGGCAAGACCTACATCATCAAGACACTTGCCAATCTGCTCGACGTACCCCTGGCCATTGCGGACGCGACTACGCTTACCCAGGCCGGTTACGTCGGCGACGACATCGAGAGCATCATCACCAAGCTCATCACCGCAGCCGAAGGCGACATCGAGCGTGCCGAGCACGGCATCGTCTACATCGACGAAATCGACAAGATTGCCAAGCGCAACGGCGGTCCCGAGGGTACGGGAGGTGGCCGCGACATTGGCGGCGAGTCCGTGCAGCAAGGCCTGCTCAAGGTGCTCGAGGGCACGACGATGGAGGTGCCGCTGTCAGGTGGCATGAAGACGCCGTTTTCGCAAAACGCCACCATCGACACGAGCAACATTCTCTTCATCTGCGGCGGTGCCTTCCCGGGTCTTGACGCCATCATCAAGAAGCGCCTCAACAAGAGTGCGGGTATCGGCTTTGGCTCCGCGGTGCGCGAGAAATACGACGAGGATCGCGACATCCTCAAGAACGTCAAGGTCGAAGACCTCAAGGAATACGGCCTCATTCCCGAGTTTTTGGGTCGCCTGCCCATCCTGTGCACGATGGAGGCCCTCGACGAGCAGATGCTCTTCGACATCCTCGTCAAGCCGCATGACGCGCTCATCAAGCAGTACCAGGCACTCATGGCCTTCGATGGCGTCGAGCTGGAATTCGACGAGTCTGCGCTGCGCGAGATCGCGCGCCTGGCTCTCGAGCAGGATACGGGGGCCCGCGCCCTGCGTGCCATCATCGAGCGTTTCATGCTCGACATCATGTACGAGGTTCCCAAGGATGACACCATCGGGTCAGTGGTCATCACGGGCGATTACATCAAGGGCAATGGCGCCCCGATCATCCGTCCCCGTGGTCAGCAGGCGCTGCCCGACACGTCGGATAGCCTGCTCCCCGAGGCCGCAGCAGAAGAATCCGTAGCGTAAGTTTGTAAGCAATCGGGGTGGCGCCTGATGCGCGCTGGTTACCCTTCGATGAGCCCCAGCTTTACGCAGGCGTTCCAGATGCCGTCTTCATCGACGCTCGTTGTCACGAGATCGGCGCGTTTCTTGAGCTCGGGTACGGCATTGCCCATGGCCACGCTGGTCCATTCGGGGCGAAACATGTCGACGTCGTTCGTACCGTCTCCAAAGACGATGACGTCCTCGATGGGCGCATCGAGCAGCGTCATCATCTTGCGTATGCCGCGTGCCTTGTCGGTCGGTTCCACGTACACGAGTTCGTCCGAGTAACGCGCCCATGTTACGCCGGTGAAGTCGATTGACCGTTCTTCGCCGGTCTTGCAGGGAACAAATACCTTGTAAATGGGGTCGAGCGTATCGATATCGAGCGCGGGATTGATGATGGGGGCATAGTAGAGGTTGCTTACGAGGCTTGCGTAGCGCTCGTCGCACGTCAGGCAGGTGCGTGCGTTCTCGTGATTGACCGCCCAGGCCCATCCGTCCGCATCGAGGCGATGGACGAAGGCACGTGAGGGTGCTAGCGGCATGCCCTCGATGGAGATGAGTTTGCCGTCGATGGTGATGGAGTTGCCGCCATCGGCAACCATGGTATCGATGCCGCAGGGGGCAAGCATTTCAAGTGCATCCGATTGCAGGCGCCCCGTTGCGAGTGCGACGAAGTGGCCGTTTTCGCGCAGCTTGTCGAGCGCGGCGCGCGCAGAAGGCGGGATGGTATCGAGCGCGCGCGAACGCAGCGTTCCGTCGTAATCGAAAAAGCAGTATCTGCGTCGCATGGCCCTCCAATGCCGGTGAGATACCCTATTGTCCGCAAGGTTCCACGCCCGTGTCAATCTGCTAGAATGTCATGCGCTGCGCTGTGGGCCGTTAGCTCAGTTGGCAGAGCAGGGGACTTTTAATCCCAAGGTCTAGGGTTCGAACCCCTAACGGCCCACCACCAAAGCAGCAAGTCATCCTAAATATTGCGCGAAGCCGCCGGACGATTACGAGCATCTTGAGCAGAGCCGTGATGAACGCGATGCGATCTTGCGAGGACTGCCTGAGCGCGCGTTCTATGCGCGCGAGTTTCCCTAAAGGGACTAGCTTCGCGTCGCCGCACGCGGCATCGCGTGAAGCGCGGGTCGGGTGCGAAAGCAAGCTCGTAATCGTCTGGCGGCTTCGCATGCGTCTTTCGTTTAGTGCTATCGTAGAGTGCATGTAAAAGGGGATGATTATTCACATGGGCCTTACCAGAAAGCAATGGATGATGCTTGTCGTCATCGTAATCGGTACGTTCGTCACCATTCTCAACCAGACGCTCGTCACACCGGCGCTTCCCGCCATTATGGCCGAGATGTCCATCGACGCGGCGACAGGCCAGTGGCTTACCACGGGCTTCACGCTCGTGAACGCCATCATGATTCCCATCACCGCCTACCTCCAGGATCGCTTCTCGGTACGTCGCCTCTTCCTGTTCTCCATGAGCGTCTTTGCTGTGGGCTCCCTGTTGTGTGGTTGGGGCCCGGACTTCGGCGTTCTCCTGGCCGGTCGCCTTGTCCAAGCGATAGGTGCGGGCATACTCATGCCCATGTCGATGACCGTCCTGCTCGTCATGTTTCCTGTCGACCGCAGGGGCTCGGCCATGGGCGTCTTCGGTCTCATCATCGCCTTCGCTCCGGCAATCGGTCCGACGATTTCGGGCATCATGGTCGACACGGTCAACTGGCATGTCATGTTCTACGTCGTTGCGGCGCTCGTTGCCGTCGTCGTTGTGGCGGCTGCTTTTCTCATCGAGCAGCGCAGCCCCAAGACCAAAGGCGATGCGACACTCGACCCGCTTTCCGTCGTGCTCTCCACGCTTGGCTTTGGCGGTTTGCTCTATGGATTCAGCGTCTTTGGCTCCAACGGCATCGACCTTGTGAGCGGCATCACCATTCTCGTCGGCTGCGCATGCATCGTCTGGTTCTTCTTCAGGCAGCTGCATCTCGAGACGCCGATGCTGCGCGTGCGCATACTCTTCAACCGCAACTTTCTCATCGCGACCATCATCGGCATGCTCGTTCAAGCGTCCCTGCTCGTGGCACCCGTGCTCATGCCCATTTACGTGCAGGATCTTCTGGGCTACTCCGCAACGGTGTCCGGTCTTGTCATCATGCCGGGTGCCATCATCATGGGCGTCATGAACCCCATTGCAGGGCGCATCTTCGACAAGCATGGTGCACGCGCCATGGGCATCATTGGCATGCTTCTGCTCGCGGCAACCACGCTGGGCTTCGTTTTTGTCGGTACGAACACGTCAATTGCCGTCATCACGATTCTGTTCGCCGTGCGCATGTTCTCGATGGCGCTCGTGAACATGCCCATCACCACCTGGGGTATGAATGCGCTCGACACCAAGTTCATGAATCATGGCACGTCCATCAACAATACGCTGCGTCAGGTTGCGGGCTCGCTCGGCACGGCGCTCGTCGTCTCGATCTACACGGCGGCCCAGGTGCAGATCGGTGGTCCCAATCCGCCGGTCGAGGCATCCATGACCGCGTTTAACATCGCGTTCATGATCTGCACGGCGCTCGTGCTCATTGGCGCGGTCCTCACCATCATCTTCGTCAAGGGCAAGCCCGGCACGATCGAGGCGACGGGTGCCGAGGGCGAGACCGTGCGCGAGCGCGGTGTTGCCGGCGAGAATAAGACCCTGCTCGAGCGCATCATGAAGCGCGATGTGTACGTACTGCGTAGCGACGATACGGTGCAGGCAGCCATGCAGCTCTTCATCAACGAGGGCATCAGCGCCTGCCCCATCGTCGACCACGATGACAAGCCCGTCGGTTTCATCTCCGATGGCGACATACTCAAGAACCTCGCACGCAACTCCAGGTCCTTCATGGATCCGGTAGCGCTTATCGTCATGACGGCGCAGGACAAGCGCGGTTACGACGAGAAGCTCGAGGAGCTCATGGAAAAGCCCGTCGCTTCCATCGGTACGCGCAACTTCCTGAGCGTCAACGTACACGAGAGCATCGACGAGGTATGCCGCGTGTTGGCCGACAATCATCTCAAGAAAGTGCCGGTCATGGAGGATGGCAAGATTTGCGGCATCATCAATCGCAGCGACATCACCCGCTATTCCATGGAGGCATATCTCGAGGGCCGTCCCGAGGACGCGGTCCATTGCGAAGCCGAGGGTGGCGAATCCAAGTGCGAATGCGAGCCCGAACACGTATCATAGGGCAGTACACGTACGTTGATCGTGAGGAAGATGGCTAAGACGGTCACGATAGAGGCAAGCGCAGGTGATGCGACGCTCGTCGTCGACTTCGACGCGTTCTCGTACATGCTCGACATCGGCGAGGCGATGCTCACGTCCGGCGCCGACGTTCATACCGTCGAGCACATGCTCGCGCGCATGGGAAGGGCCTACGGCGCCTACAAGATGAACGTGCTCGTCATCACGGCCGTCATCATCGTGACCATCACGCTTCCGGGCGATATCGAGAAGACGATGTCCCGACGCATCGCCAATGAGGGTTCGACTGACTTCGATCGCCTGGAGGCCCTGAGCAAGTTGTGCGAGGAGTGCTGCCAGACACCTCTGTCGGCCCAGGAGTTGCGCAGGAGGCTCGATCGCATCAAGGGCAAGCCCTTTCCGAAGCTGTCGTTGTATCTGGGTGGTGCGCTATCGGCCGGTGGGTTTGCCATCTTCTTTGGCGGCACCATTCTCGACGGTATTGCGTCGGCTGTCATCGCGCTGTTCGTGTGTGTCGCGCTCAAGTACTTCCGGCCCATCACGCCCAATACGATCGTCTTCAATTTCGCCACTTCGCTCGTCACCGGCCTGATCATCTGCCTTGTCGCCAGGCTTGTCCCGCACATGTCCATCGACATGGCAATCATTGGCGTGATCATGCTTTTGATTCCCGGTGTCGCCATTACGAACGCGACGCGCGACATGCTATCGGGCGACACCATATCCGGCGTCATGCGTTTCATCGAGAGCCTGCTGTGGGCCACGTCCCTCGCACTCGGTTTCATGGCCGCGCTCTGGATTGCGTCGTTGGTATAGGGGTGACGGATGGATTTCCCCTTTCCCATAATGCTCCTCGTCACGCTCATCGCGTCGCTCGGCTTCGCGCTGTTCTTCAACGTGAGCAGGCGGCGTATCATCCCTGCAACTCTTGGCGGCGTGTTCACGTGGGCGATCTACTATGCGCTTTCCCTGCATATTGACGGCATTTTCATTCCCGTCGTGATCGCGAGCATCTTCGCGGCCGTATTCGCCGAGACGATGTCTCGCATCACCCGTACACCTGTGACCGGCTTCTTCATCATCTCGGTCATTCCGCTTATTCCCGGACGTGCCCTGTATTACACGATGTATAACGCGGTGAGCGGAAATCTATCCGCATGCGGGGAGTTTGGCATCATGACCATGCTGTACGCAGGTGGTATAGCCGTCGGCATCTGCGTCGTCACCGCTGTGGTGCAGACCTGGGATGTATGGGCCGCCGACAAGGCCAAGCGCCTTGCGAAGATGGTGAGGAAGCAGGCGCGGCGCAAGGCCTGAGAGTCTATAATGGGCGCTGCGAGCCATGCGATTGTCCGTACCTTCGTATAGGGAGCTATCGTGCGCTATACCAAACCGCAACACCAGACGCCATCGGTCATGAACTGCCCCATGTTGCAAATCGTCACGGGTTGCACGCACAACAAATGCCACTTCTGCGATATTTTCCGCGATGTCGAGTTTCGCGTGTCCCCGCGCGAGGAAATCATCGAGGACCTCGAAGAGCTCGCGAAGACCATACGTCCCAATCAACACCGCATCAACCTCACGGGCGGCAACCCCTATGCGCTCTCGGCAAAGCGCCTCGTGCCCATCCTCGAACTCGTCAAGGAGAAGCTCCCGAGCATTACGAGCTTCGGTGGCTTTTGCCGCATCGCCGATATCCAGAACAAGAGCGACGAAGACCTCAAGCTGCTCGCTTCGCATGGCGTCGACGACTTGAGCATCGGCGCCGAGAGCGGTTATGATCCGGCACTCGCGTTCATGGAGAAGGGGCATACGGCAGCCGACATCGCCGAGCAGGGCAAGCGCCTGCACGATGCCGGTATCGACTTCACGTACTTCTATCTTACGGGCATGGCCGGTGCTGGCAAGGGCCAGGAAAACGCCATTGCGAGCGCCAAGGCCTTCAGCGAGGCGGCTCCGGGCCATATCCTCATCGTAACCATCACGCCGACGACGACCTGGCCACTTGCCGATGACATAGCGGCAGGCAGGTGGGCAGCGCCTGGTGAAATCGAGATGATCGAGGAGATACGCACCTTCATCGCGAACCTTGACTGCAAAACGTACGTCAATTGCTCGCACGACACCGACATCGTGCGTTTCGAGGGCCTTGTGCCCAAAGACCAGGAGAACATACTCAAGCTCATCGACGATCGCCTTCCGAAGGTCAATTCGACCGCGGCGCGCAAGATGCGCGAGTTCATCCACAAGGCGACATTCGAGGGAAGGAAGTGACCATGAGCGAACTCGTGCGCTTTTCGGTGGCGATGCCCGAGGACTTGATGGACGAGCTCGACAGGTACACGGCGCGACGTGGCATCGCGAAGAATCGCTCCGAGGCCATTCGCGATCTCGTGCGCGGCGCTCTCATCGAGGAGGAGGTCGAGGACCCGGATTCGAGCATCTTCGGCACGCTCACGATGGTCTTCAACCATCATTCCAACGATCTGCGAGACAAGCTCGATGCCATTCAGCATGAGCATGTCGACGAGATCGTCTCGACCGTGCATGTGCATCTTGACGAGGAGAACTGCCTCGAGGTCGTTTTGATGCGAGGGCAAAGTAGGGTGATTCGCTCGATTGCCGATGCGCTACTTGGCACGAAGGGCGTGTTGCACGGCAAGCTCGTCGTCACGACGACGGATGCCGCCCATGCTCACGGACACGATCATTCCCATGCTCACGAGCATGGCCACAGCCATGTGCATTAGGCACCCGGCTTCTCGTCCTTCTCGGTTGCCTGGGTAGAATCGCCGGTCCTGTCTGCCGCCTTGGCGGGCTCGTCCTCATCGTCGTCTTCGAACATCTTGTCGACGCGATCTTGGAAGCTCTCGACCTTGTCGAGCACGGCATTCTTGTCGACATGGTCAAGGTCGACATCGGTCCCAGCGGCTTTCGCGCCGTTTTCGATGCCCTTCTTGGCGGCCTTGCCCGTCTCCTTCACCTGCTTGTTGAGCTTCTTGAATAGGGCGGGGCCAAAGAGTATGCAGATGATGGCGAGGATGATGAGTAGCTCGGGAAGACCAAGGCCGAATATTCTCATAATGCGTGTCCACTCTCCTGGCGTTATCGAAGTGGGACACATGATACCCCATGACATATGCATCACGCTTCGATAACGCAGAAAGCTCATGTGCGACCGCATCATTGCGATAAGATGGATGCTGACACGATCAATGAATTTGTTGCCAGGCGTCGAAAGGTCAAGATATGCCCGGACTGCCATTTGGATCCGCCCAATCGCATGACGTCCCGCGCGAGCTGCGCGCATACGAGCACGTACGCGGAATCGAGTTCATCGAGGTCGATCCCGATTTGCCCTATCCGCGCTCGGCGGCCTATCGACAGGTGCCATCTGGTGCGCAGATGCTCATTCGCCGCGCCATTCCCGATATCGAAGAGGTCGAGCTGAACGAGGACGAGGCACGCAGGCTCATCGCCGAGCTGGACGAGGCGGGGCTGTTCGACTGGCGGCGTGTCTACAAGCCCTCGCAGGGCAATTTCGTCGTCACTGCGACCGAATGGCGCATCGAGGTCGATTTCGATACGAAGATTGCGAAGCGCACGACTACCTTTAGATCCGAGGGCGAAGACGAGTTTCCCGATAGCTTCGGGCATGTCGTCAAGCTGCTCGTGGGCGAAGTGCCGGAGCCCGAGAGTGTCTAAGAAGAAGGAGAACAAGACGAACGCCATGCGCATCCTCGATGCCGCGCATGTCGAGCACGTCATCCACGCTGTTGACGCAACGGGCAGCGATACGGGCGTCGATATCGCCCAGCGTGCGGGCGAGGATCCCGATCACGTCTTCAAGACGCTTGTCACACAGGGCAAGAGCGGCGAATACCTCGTTTTCATGATTCCGGTCGCCGCAGAGCTTGATCTTAAGAAGGCGGCGCGCGCCGCCGGCGAAAAATCAGTGGCAATGGTGCGTTCTCGCGACCTTTTCGACCTCACCGGCTACGTGCATGGTGGATGCAGTCCGCTGGGGATGAAGAAGCTCTTCCGCACTTTCATCGATGAGACCTGCATCCTCTTTGACACCATCTTGTTTTCGGGTGGACGCATCGGTACGCAAATCGAGATGAACTTCGATGACCTCACGAAAATCATCGAAATCAAGGTGGTCGATCTCACCATCTGACGCTCTTTTATTCTTCCGAGAGGTGTATACTATTTGCACGTGGTTCACCACTATTCATTTAGAGAGAGGAGCAGCCATGGGAGAAGTCAAATTCTATCGCTGCGAGAAGTGCGGCAACATTATCACGAAGATCATCGACGGGGGCCCGATTCCCTTTTGCTGCGGCGAGAAGATGGTCGAGCTGATTCCCGACACATCTGATGGTGCGGTCGAGAAGCACGTTCCCGTCATCGAGGTCAATGGCGAGATTGTCACGGTCAAGGTCGGCGAGGCTCCGCATCCCATGATCGAGGAGCATTACATCCAGTGGATTTGCCTGCACACTGAGAAGGGCCTGCAGTTCGCGAACCTCAATCCGGGCGATGCCCCCGAGGCGATCTTCGCGCTCGCGCCTGATGACGCGGTCATTGAGGCCTTCGATTACTGCAACATTCACGGCCTGTGGGTATCGAAACTGTAGTGTTTCTATTACGCGCTTTCGCATTGCGTGGAGACGGGCGGCCGACACTGTTTCGGTCGCCTGTTTTTTATACAAACCCTCATGTCATTCTTTTGTGAATTGTCCACTATAGCCCTGCAAGCTGGTAGAATTGCCGCGTCGGTACGTATGGGCTGAGGTGGGCACGTGGTCGAAGAGCATGTGGGCAAAAAGCGCCGAAAAGAGGTGCGTCAGGCCATCAACATGAGCGAGGAGTTGCGCAGGACCCTTCGCTTCGTCATCGGCATCCTCGCACTTAGCTTTCTCATCATCATCGCCCTCTACATCATTTCCATGATGGGCATCGTCGACATGTCCATGAACATCATCAGTTTCGTCCCGCTCGCCATTGTGCTCATCGCCATGATTGTCATCGCACCCAAGGCAAATAGGTACTGGACATTGCGCGACGAGTACAAGAATCATCTCGAGCGCTACAACATCAGCAAGGCCGACATGAAGGCGCTCAAGAACAACGATCTCTAGCCCATTTGCTCATCCTGTCGCTTTCCCGCAAGACCAACATCATCACCATGCGCGATTGGCGTATAATGGCATGCGTTTTGTCGTACGCAGAGCAAGCAAGCGGGCACTCGTCTTGCCCTTGGAGTCACTATGGAATTTCTTGCAGGTTTTTTCGCGCCCCTCATGACAGTTGACGGGTGGGCCGAGGTCGCCGTCCTCATGTTCCTGGAGCTTGCCCTAGGTGTCGACAATCTCGTCTTCATCGCAATCACCTCCGATCGTCTTCCGGAAAGCAAACAGCATATAGGCCGCAGGCTTGGTCTGGCCGCGGCCATGATCATGCGTTGCATCTTGCTGTGCGGCGTTGTCTGGATCATGTCCATCAACGTGGTCGTGTTCACGCTGCCCTTCGGCATCGAAGGCGGGCATACCGATTTCACCGTTCACAGCCTCGTCTTTCTTCTCGGCGGCGCATATCTCATCTTCAAGGGCATCAGCGAGTTGCACGAGTCCTTTCATGCCGCCAAGCACGTCCCGACGTCTGGGCACACGGCACCGCAGCCGCGCAAGACGATTGGGCTTGGCCAGGCCGTATTCACCATCATGGTCATGGATATCGTCTTCTCGCTTGATTCGGTCATTACCGCCGCGGGTTTGTCTGGTCAGATCATCGTCATGATCATTGCGGTTATCGGCGCCGTGCTCATCATGATCATCTTTGCCGATCCCATCAGCGAGTTCATCAATCGCAATTTTGAGATAAAGATCGTCGCGCTCGCCTTCATCGTGCTCGTGGGCGTCGAGCTTGTGCTCGAGTCGTTCCATATCGAGTACATCGTCGGGGCCCCTCTGAGCACCTTGCTCTACGCGATGATGATTTTCGGTTTCATCGTCTCGCTTCTCACGATGAAGCAGCGTCATGTACGCGAGCGCGCCATATCTGACAATGCGGAGCATGAGGAGGCTTTGGTTGAGTAAGTTTGTGACGACGCAAGCGCAGCTCGAGGAGCTGGCACGCGAGCTCGAAGGATCGAGCATGCTCGCCATCGACACCGAGTTCATGCGCGAGAAGACCTACTACGCGAAGCTCTGCCTTCTGCAACTCAATAACGGTACGGTCTCCGCGCTTGTCGATCCCCTCGCAGTTCATGACCTCTCGCCCCTCGTGCCCATTCTCACCGATGAGAACTGCGTGAAGATTTTTCATGCGGGCACGCAGGACATCGCGATTTTGCACCACGAAACGGGCGCGACTCCCTACCCGGTCTTCGATACGCAGGTTGCCGCCTCGCTTTTGGGGCATCCGCTTCAGGTCGGGTACGGTCCGCTCGTGCGCTCGGTTTGCGATGTGAAACTCGCCAAGGCTGACAGCTATACCGATTGGTCCAAGCGCCCGCTCACCAACAGCCAGGTCAAGTACGCACTCGACGATGTCGTCTACCTTACCGATGTGTACGAACGACTGCGGGACGAGCTTGTCGCGAAGGGGCGCCTCGCATGGTGCGAGCGAGATTTCGACATGCTCGCCGACCCCGCAAGCTACGATGTCAATCCACGCGAATGCTGGCGTCGCGTCAAGCGCATCTCATCGCTTTCGCGCGGCCAGCTTGCCATCGCACGTGAGGTCGCGGCATGGCGCGAGACCGAAGCGCAACGTCGAAATTTGCCGCGCAAGTGGGTGCTTCCCGATGAGGCCGTCGTCGAGATCGCGCGCAAGGTTCCCAAGACGCGCGAGGCGCTTTTCGAGGTACGTGGACTCGCCAACAAGCTCAATGGCCGCGATGTGAACCACATACTCGAGGCCGTGAGTCGCGGCAAGGAGATGCCGCAGGACCAGTGGCCCAAGCTCGAGCGTAGCCCGAAGGGCGACGTCGAGGCCGATGGTGCCGTCGAGTTGCTTTCGTCCCTGCTCGAGATGCGTGCCAAGCAAAACGACGTGGCGGCACCTCTGATCGCGACGCACTCCGAGCTTTCCAAGCTCGTGCGCGGGCATCGCGAGGATCTCGCGCTCATGGAGGGCTGGCGCTACGATATCGTGGGTCGCGAACTCATCGACTTGCTCGAGGGTCGTCTCGCTCTCTACTTGGATGGGGGAGCGATCGAAGTCGCTCGGCGTGAAGCGTAAACTCAAATCTGCCATAGAACGGTTATCTTCTCGGCCTTATACGCTGATATGATAGATGTACGTAATCGACCGAGGGGGTAACCATGTCCTATCTCGCCTTAATACTCATCACGATGGTGCTTGGCTTTGGTACGCAGGCGTATATCAATTCCTCGTATCGCAAGTACGCTTCCGTTCCCAACGAGTCGGGCCTGACCGGCGCGCAGATTGCCCGCCGCATGCTCGATGATAATGGCCTGCGGCATGTCGAGGTCAGGGCCGTCGCCGGTTCGCTCAGCGACCATTACGATCCGCGCACCAAGGTTGTCAGCTTGTCCGAGGGCGTCTATGACCAGGCATCCGTTTCGGCCATGGCCATCGCTTGCCACGAGTGTGGCCATGCGGTGCAGCATGCTCGGGGTTATGCCGCCATGAAGGTGCGCTCGGCGCTCGTTCCCGTTGCCAACTTCGGCTCGAGCACCTGGCTCATCTTGCTGCTCGTCGGCATTTTCCTCAACATGATGCAGTTGGTATGGCTGGGCATCATCTTCTATGCGTTTGCCGTGCTCTTCCAGATCGTCACGTTGCCCGTCGAGTTCAATGCCTCGCGCCGCGCGCTTGCCTATATCACCGGGTCGAGTTCGGGCGCCGTCACGGCTTCCACGCATGCGCTGGCCGTTCCGGGTGACTTCACCGCCGATGGCGCGCGTACGGTTCTGCGAGCCGCTGCGCTCACCTACGTTGCGGCTGCTCTCACGAGCGTCATGCAGCTCCTGTACTTCCTCGGTATGATTCGTGGCGACTAGTGGCGTATATTTCTATATCGCACCCCTCGTGTACTGTATTCACGTCTCGATAAGGACGCGAAGGTAGGTACGATGGAAGACTCGACGCAAAGCTCGGCATATACCGTGACGCAGGCCATGAACGCGGCAAAGCGCGGCCTCGAGAAGATTCGTCTCACCGTCATCGGCGAGGTCTCGGAGTTCAACGACAAGCCCGGCTACAAGGCCGCGTACTTTTCCGTGCATGATGATGGCTGCTCCATGCCCTGCATCATGTGGCGCGATCGCTACAACGCAAGTGGCGTTGCCCTGCAGGCAGGCATGCTCGTCGAGCTCACGGGCAACTTCTCGTGCTATCCCGCCAAAGGGCGTCTCCAGTTCTCGGTTTCGTCCATGCAGTTGGCGGGCGAGGGCAAGCTGCGCATGCAAGTCGCTCAGCTTGCGCGCAAGATCGAGGCGGAAGGCCTCATGGATGCAAGTCGCAAGCGCCGCGTGCCCGCTTTGCCGCAGCGCATCGCCGTGGTCACTTCGCCGCGCGGCAAGGCCGTGCACGACGTCATTCGCACCTTGCGTCGTCGTTACCCGCTGGGAGAGCTCCTCATCTGCGGTGTCCCGGTCGAGGGTGTAGATGCCCCCGCGCGCATCATCCAGGGTCTCGAGGCCGCCTGGGCAGCGCAGCCTGCCCCCGATGTCATCTTGCTCGTGCGCGGCGGCGGTTCTTACGAAGACCTCATGCCCTTCAATGACGAGGCGCTGGCGCGTGCCGTCGCGGCATCTCCCATCCCGGTCGTCACCGGCATCGGCCATGAGCCAGACAACTCCATCTGCGATATGGTGTCAGATCGTCGCTGCTCAACGCCCACAGCTGCGGCAGAGGCCATCGCGCTTTCCACAGATGAGCTCTCAAGCAAGCTCTCGAATGCGCAAGACGCTTTGCACCGCTCCGTCGAAAACTACATGCATGCCCAGCAGGCGCATCTCGATCGTCTGTTTGACCGCCCCCTCTGGCATGACACGCACTATCTTACGGGCTCGTATTTCCAGACGCTCGACAACATGGAGGAGCGCCTCTTGCGTGCCATTCCCGATGCGCTCTCTGCCGATGCCCATGCTCTCGAGTTGCTCAAGGGTCGGCTCGTCAACGTGGGGCCGCTTCTATGCGAGAGGTTCGGGCGCGATATGGCTCTTTCCGCGGCAAAGCTCGATGCGCTCTCGCCGCTCAAGACCCTTAGTCGTGGCTATTCCATTACCTACGCCGCCGATGGTCGCTCTGTCATCGACAGCGTCGAGCATGTCGCCAGCGGCGATGCCATCCAAATTCAAGTTCAAGACGGGCGGCTTGCCTGCACCGTCGATACAGTAGAAAGGGAAGCCCATGTCTGAGGAAACCACAACGCCCGTGCAGGTTGACGAGCTTAGTTTCAAAGACGGTCTCGAAGAGCTCGCTGGTATCGTGCGCTCGCTCGAGAGCAATCAGATCGAGCTCGAGCAGAGCATCGAGAGCTACGAGCGCGGCGTTGCCCTGCTCGCATCGCTGCAAAAGCGTCTCAACGAAGCCCAGCAAAAGATTACCGTCTTGATGGGCGAGCTCGAGCCCGAGAACGACGACAGTATCGATACGACGCTCAGCTAGAGGCGGGTGGGAATGAAGCAAGCGGCTCGTTCGCTTGCCTTATTCCCGTTCGTCCGCTTGCGGCATCATGCGTATACGGCATCATCGTGATATGCGACAATACAAGATACGTATTTTTAGGGCGATAGCATAAAGAGGATGCCGATGTACGTTCTGGTGATTAACGCAGGGAGCTCGTCCCTCAAGTACCAAATCATCGATTCCGAGACCGAGGAGCTCGTGACGCGCGGCCTGTGCGAGAAGGTCGGCTATTCCGATGCCTTCGTGCAACACTGGAACAAGAACGACAAGCGCGTTTTCGAAGAGCCGATGGAAGATCATCTCGCTGCGATCAAAATGGTTCTCGAGGTGCTTACCCAAGATCCCGATTCCGGTATCGAGAGCCTCGACCAGATCGGCGCGGTCGGCCATCGCATCGTGCACGGCGGCGAGAAGTTCAGCGAATCGGTTTTGACTGACGATCAGGTGGTGGCAGATATCGAGCTCTGCTCCGAGCTTGCGCCCTTGCATAACCCACCTGCCGTGCAGTGTATTCGTGCCTGCCGTGAGGTCCTACCCGATATTCCGCACGTCTGCGTGTTCGACACGGCGTTTCATCAGACCATGCCCCCGCGTGCGTACATGTATGCCATCCCGTACGAGTTCTACGAGCAATTTGGCATCAGGAAGTACGGCGCACATGGCACGTCGCATCGCTATCTCGTGCAGCGCGCCGCCGAAATGCTCGGCGAAAAGGCCGGGAACCTCAAGCTCATTACCTGCCATCTCGGTGGTGGCTGTTCGGTCACGGCCGTCGACCACGGCATGTCGGTCGATACCTCGATGGGCTTCACGCCACTTGGCGGCATCGTCATGGGCACGCGCAGTGGCGACATCGACCCCTCCATCGTCACCTACCTGATGGAGCAGGAGGGTTACACTCCCAACGAGATCATCACGATTCTCAACCGCCAATCGGGCCTCTACGGCATCAGCGGCATCTCCGCCGATATGCGCGATATCGACGCGGCGACCAAGTCCGGCCTCAAGCGGGCGGCTCTCGCCTATGACATGTTCGCGAACTCCGCCAAGAAGATGATCGGTTCCTACATGGCCGAGATGGGCGGTGTCGACGCCATCGTCTTCTCGGGTGGCGTGGGCGAGAACTCCGAGCGCATGCGCCGTATGATTCTGGGTGGCATGGAGCCGCTTGGCATCATCCTCGATTACGAGGCCAACAAGGTCATGGGTGAGGAGCGCATCATCAGCGATGACCGTTCTCCGGTCAAGCTACTCGTCATTCCCACCAACGAGGAGCTCATGATTGCGCGCGATGCCGTGCGCATCGCTAACGAGGCTGCTGCTGCCAAATAGACTGGCAGTGCATGAGTTTTCTATAAAACTGCATAAAACTATAAATAAATTCATTTTTAATGCATAAAATGAGATAAATATTGCGTTCTGATTCAAGAAGGTTCACAATACCGCCTAGCTATGATTTCACACGTCGAGATGGGAAGAACATGAAGAGGGCAGCAGTTGTAGGTGCAGCAGGATATGCCGGCGTCGAGGCGGTGCGTATCTTGCTTAGTCACCCCGGGTTTGAGCTTACCTGCATCACCTCGTCGGGCAATGAGGGCGAGCGTATCGCGGATTTGTATCCGGCGCTTTCAGGCATATGCGACTTGAGCTTCGAGGCACATGACGCTGCTCGCATCGCCGAAAAGGCGGACATCGCCTTCCTCGCCGTGCCCCATACGGCATCACTTGCGATGACACCGCAACTTGTCGCGGCAGGTGTGCAGGTCATTGACCTATCGGCAGACTATCGACTGGCAGATGCCAAGGTGTACGAGGCTTGGTATGACGCCGAGCATACGAGCGTCGATTTGCTGGCACAGGCGGTCTATGGCCTGCCCGAGGTTGCGCGCGATGAGCTTGCAGCTGGCACGCCCGTCGTCGCCTGCCCGGGTTGCTATCCCACGGCTTCCGCACTGGCAGCCCTGCCCGTCATCGAGGCGGGTATGAAAGGGGAGGGCCCGGTCACCATCGCCGCGCTTTCCGGAGTTTCTGGCGCTGGTCGCAAAGCGACACCCAAGACGCACTTCTGCAATGCCGACGAGTCGGTTTGCCTCTATGGCTTGCCGCATCGCCATACGCCCGAGATTGCCCAAACGCTTTCGCGTGCAGCCGGCACTGATGTCGAGGTCATCTTCACTCCGCATCTCGTGCCGATGGTGCGCGGTTTGCTTTCGACTGTCTACATCCCGCTCAAGGACGCCTATACGCTCGATGAGATTCACGCGCTCTATACGGGTCGCTATGCTGCGGAGCCCTTCGTGAGCGTGTGCCCGCAGGGTGTCATGCCCCAGACCTCTTGGGTCGAGGGTTCGAACCGCGCGCAAGTGGGCCTGCATCTCGCATCAGACGGCACGATGCTCGTTGCGAGCTGCGCCATTGACAACCTCGTCAAAGGTGCTGCTGGCCAGGCAATCCAGGCTGCGAACTTGATTTGCGGCTTTGACGAGACGGCTGGCCTTACCTATAGCTGTCCGGTGGTGTAGAACATGAGCAGTGTCGAATTTGCATATGTCGAAGGCGGCGTGACGGCACCTGCGGGCGTCAGGGCGGCCGGTGTGCATGCCGGCTTTCGCAAGGACCCGAGACGTCTCGATGCCGCGCTCGTGGTATCTGATGGTCCTGGCACGGTGTCATGTGGCATGTTCACGAGAAACGTCTTCTGCGCCGCTCCCGTGCAGGTCGATCGCGAACTGCTCGCCCAGAACATGCCCCGTGCCGTCTTGCTTAACTCGGGCAACGCCAATGCGGCGACGGGCGAGCCGGGCCTGGCCATCGCGCGCAAGTCTGCACAGGCGGCTGCCAGCGCCCTGGGCCTTGCCAATGGCGAGGTGCTCGTCGCCTCGACGGGTGTCATCGGCGTCGAGCTTCCCTGGGCTTCCTTCGAGACGGGCATTCCCGCGCTCGTCGAGAAGTTGTCGAGCGATGGCGGCCACGATGCGGCACTCGCCATCATGACAACGGATACGCGCCCCAAGGAGTGCGCCGTTCGTTTCACGTACGATGGCAACGAATACACGGTTGGCGGCATGGTCAAGGGGTCGGGCATGATTCAGCCCAACATGGCGACGATGCTCGCCGTCGTGACGACCGACATGCCGGTTTCGGCCGATGCCGCGCATAGTGCCCTCAAGCAGGCCGTCGATGTCTCCTTCAACAAGGTTACGGTTGATTCTGACACTTCGACAAACGATAGCGTCTTCTTCTTCTCGAGTTGCCTGGGCGCTTCCGTCGCCAATGCGAACGAGGCTGCTGGCGTGCTGACGGAGGCGCTGCGTCTCGTATGCGAGAATCTCGCGCGCCAGATTGCCGCAGATGGCGAGGGGGCAACCAAGCTCGTGACCGTCTACGTGCGCGATGCATATGACGAGGCGGATGCCGATTGCGCCGCCCGCACCATCGCCAACTCCCCGCTCGTGAAGACGGCCATCGCCGGACGTGATTGCAATTGGGGTCGCATCGCCGCAGCACTCGGCCGCAGTGGAGCACGCTTCGATCAATACGCCGTGGATATCGACATCATGGGCATGCCCGTGCTGCGCGCAGGACTGCCCTGCGGTTTTGACGAAGACGAGGCGCTGCGTCGTTTCGAGGATGACGAGATCGTCATAGAGGTTTCGCTCGGAACAGGCGGTGGAGCGGATACGCGTGTATGGACTTGCGACCTCACGCACGAGTACATTCACATCAACGCCGATTATCGGAGCTAACCAGGCAAGGAGATAGGCAAGCTATGCAATTTCGCAAGAAACACGACGAGGTGGCTGTAGCCAACATCGATGCATTGCCCAACCAACTTCGCTCCCAGGTCCTGCTCGATGCGCTACCTTGGATCGAGGACATCACGGGCAAGACGGTCGTCATCAAGTACGGTGGTGCGGCGATGGTGGCAGGCGAGCTGCGTGATGCGGTCGTCGATGACATCATCATGCTCAAGCTCATGGGCGCCAATCCCATCATCGTTCATGGCGGCGGCCCCAACATCAACGCGATGCTCAAGCGCCTCGACATCCCCACGCACTTTGAGGGCGGCCAGCGCGTGACTGACGACGAGACGATGGAAATCGTCAAGATGACCCTCGTCGGTCAGGTTAACCAGGATCTGGTGAGCGCCATCAACAAGCACGGCTCAGTCGCCGTGGGTCTCAACGGTGCCGATGCGAAGATCATTCAGGCCGAGCCGCTTGATGTCAAGCTCGGTCGCGTGGGCAAGGTCAAGTCCATCAATACGCGCCTCATCGAGGACCTTCTCGCCGCTGATTACATTCCCGTCATCGCGACGGTTGGCTACGGCGCGGATGGTGACTACAACATCAATGCCGACACCGTTGCCGGAGAGGTCGCCGCTGCCGTCGGCGCGCAGAAGATTGTCTTCATCACTGATGTCGACGGCATATACAAGGACTTCGATGACAAGACGACGCTCATCTCGCGCATGGCGCTTTCCGAGGCCGCTGCTCTTGCCGACGAAGGCACGATGTCGAGTGGCATGATCCCCAAGATCAACGCCTGCGTGACCGCGCTTTCGGCGGGCGTACGCAAGGCGCATATCATCAACGGTACGGTGGCGCACTCGCTCGTTCTCGAAATCTTTACTGATTCGGGTGTCGGCACGCTCATCATGCGCCACCAGGATGATTCCATGGATCCGGATTTCGTCGAGGCTCCCGTGAGCAATTTTGCGAGCAAACTCGACCAGTCCATCCAGACCATCGGAAGGAGCGAGTGAGCGATATGGGAAAGCAGTTCGACAAGGCGCAACAGCTTGACGACACCTATGTCATGCACACCTTTGCGCGCAAGCCGGTCGAGTTTGTCTCGGGTGCCGGCCAATGGCTCATCGACGATGAGGGTAACGAATATCTCGATTTTCTCTCGGGTATTGGCGTCGTGAGCGTGGGGCACTGCAACTCGCGCGTCACCGAGGCTATCACCGAGCAAGCCAACAAGCTCCTGCACGTGAGCAATTACTTCTACATCGAGCATCGTGGCGAGCTCGCCGAACGCATCTCCGACATGCTCGCGCATGGTACGGATGAGGTCTGGCAGACCTTCTTCGCCAACTCGGGTGCCGAGGCAAACGAAGGTGCAATCAAGCTCGCACGTCTCTGGGGCGCCAAGCATCTCGATGGTGCCTACGGCATCATTTCCGCCGAGAAGTCCTTTCACGGAAGGACGCTTGCCACGCTCGCGGCAACGGCGCAGGACAGCAAGCAGGATCCCTTCGCGCCGCTTCCGGCGGGCTTCGGTCGCACGCCGCTCAACGACATCGATGCGCTCGCGGAAGCGCTCGACGGCGAGGTCGATGGTACGAAGCCATGTGCGCTCATGCTCGAGTGCGTCCAGGGCGAGTCTGGCGTCTGGCCATGCACGTTCGAGTATCTCAAGGCTGCGCGCGAGATGACGAGCGAGCGCAACATGCTCCTCATCATTGACGAGGTCCAGACGGGATTTTGCCGCACGGGCTCGTATTTCGCCTTCCAATCCTATGGCGTCGAGCCCGATATCGTGACGATGGCCAAGGGCATCGCCGACGGTATGCCGATGGGAGCTTTCGCGGCGAAGACCGAGCTTGCCTCGCTCATGCAGCCGGGGATGCACGGCACGACCTTTGGCGGCGGCCCGCTTGTCTGCGCGGCGGCCGATGCGACGACCAAGATCATGTGCGAGGACGGCTTTCTCGATCACGTGAACGAGACGGGTGCCTACTTGCGCGAGCGTCTAGGCGAGCTGCCCTTCGTGACTGACGTACGCGGTCGCGGTCTCATGTGCGGCATCAGCTTGGAGAAACCCGTTGCCAACCAAACCGTGCTCAATGCGCTACGTCACGGCTTCGTGCTCAACGCGCCGGCAGCTGACATCATTCGCTTCCTGCCGCCGCTCATCATCGAGAAGGAAGACATTGACGCGCTCGTCGAAGCGCTGCCCGCCATCTACGAGGAGGTTGCACAATGAGCCAGAATACGCTTGCCGGACGCGATTGCCTGCGCTTGCTTGATTTGACACCCGAGGAGTTTACGCTCGTGCTCGACACGGCTGCCGAGCAGAAGGCGGCCTGGAAAGATGGCGTGCACGATGCCCCGTGCGCTGGCAAATCCGTCGCCATCATCATGGAGAAGCCAAGCCTGCGTACCCGTTCGAGCTTCGAGATCGGCACCTATCGTCTGGGGGCGCATCCGCTCGTCATGAGCGATGACCACTCGGCATTCAGCCGTGGCGAAACCGTACAGGATACGACGCTCGTGCTCGAGCGCTTCGTTGATGCCATCGTCTTGCGCACCTACGCGCAAAGCAAGGTTGCGGAAGTCGCGCATTGGGCAAGCGTTCCCGTCATCAACGCGCTTTCCGACGAGTTCCATCCCTGCCAGGGCCTGGCCGATGCCCTGACGATTCGTGAGCACAAGGGCAAGCTCGCCGGTCTTACGATTGCCTACGTTGGCGATGGCAACAACATGGCCCATACCTATCTCGAGATGGGCGTGCTGGCGGGCATGAACGTGAGGCTCGGCTTTCCGGCCATCCACACGCCCGACCCCGTCGTCATTGCCGAGTGCGAGAAGGTCGCGCCGATGACCGGCGCCACGATCGAGCTCTTCAATGATCCGTGCAAGGCTGTTGTCGGTGCTGACGTGGTCATCACCGACACGTGGACGTCGATGGGCGATGAAGACGAACACGACCAACGCCTCGCCGAATTCGAAGGCTTTCAGGTCAATGCCGAGCTCATGGCCCTGGCGGCTGACGATGCCATCTTCATGCACTGCTTGCCTGCCCACCGTGGTGAGGAAGTCACCGATGAGGTCATGGATGCTCCGTATTCGGTGATCTTCGACGAGGCAGAGAATCGCCTGCATGCCCAGAAGGCATTGCTCTCGCTTGTCATGGGGGCATAGGACATGGCAAACGTACGCAAGGAACGCCAAGATGCGATTCGCATGCTCGTACGCGGCGAGTGCATCCGCACCCAGTCCGAGCTCGTCTCGTATCTGAGGGAACACGGTTTCGATGTCACGCAGGCAACCATCTCGCGCGACATCGCCGACCTCGGTCTCGAGAAGGATACCAAGGGTATCTACGTGTTGCCGGAGGATTACCGGCTGCGCTCGATTGCGGCAAGCTCCGTGCGCGAGACGCGTCGCGCGCAAAATCAGGTGCTGCTTCTGTGTGATCCGGGCACGGCTTCGAGCGTCGCGGCGGCACTCGACGCATCGCAGACGCAGGGCGTGCTCGGCAGCATCGCGGGCGATGACACGATACTCGTCATCTGCGCCGATGACGTGCAAGGCGAAAGATTTCAAAACGATGTGAACAAGCTGCTCGAGAAGAAGTAAACTCGGCAGACTCGAGAGGAAGGAAAAATGGAAATGGAAAAGGACAAGGTCGTACTTGCGTATTCGGGCGGTTTGGATACCTCCGTATGCATCAAGTGGCTCATGGAGGAGAAGGGCCTCGATGTCATCGCCGTGACGGGCGATGTCGGCCAGGAACGCCAGGATCTCGAATTCGTCAAGAACAAGGCCCTGCAGGTGGGCGCTATCGAGGCACTGGCCATCGACATGCGCGAGGAGTATGTTAACGACTTTCTGACCAAGGCGTTGGCCGCCAACTGCATGTACGAGAACAAGTATCCGATGGTGAGCGCGCTGTCGCGCCCCGTTATTTCCAAGAATCTCGTCGAGATCGCCCATAAGTACGGTGCGAAGTACATTGCCCATGGTTGCACGGGCAAAGGCAACGACCAGGTTCGCTTCGAGGTCGCCATCCAGAGTCTCGATCCCGAGATCAAGGTGCTCGCTCCCGTGCGCGAGTGGGATCTGCACACACGTAATGACGAAATGGAATACGCGAAGAATCACGGTATTCCCGTTCCGACGACAAAGGCCTCTCCGTATTCCATTGACGACAATCTTTGGGGTCGCGCCATCGAGTGCGGCGAGCTCGAGGACCCATGGAACGAGCCCCTCGAGGATATCTACACGATGACCACATCGAGCTACGAGGCACCTGCTGAAGGCGAGTATGTCGTCATCAGCTTCGAGGCGGGTGTGCCCTGCGCACTTGACGGTGAGAAGATGAGCTTCCATGACATCATTCTGAAAATGAATGAGATTGCCGGACGCAATGGATTCGGTCGCGTGGATATGATCGAGAACCGCCTTGTGGGCGTGAAGAGCCGCGAGTGCTACGAGGTTCCCGGTGCGCTCTCCATTATCCAGGCACACAAGGCACTCGAGGACCTGTGCCTGGAGCGCGAGCTCCTGCACTTCAAGCCGGTTGTCGAGCAAAAGTGGGCCGAGCTTGTCTACGACGGTCTGTGGTTCTCGCCGCTCAAGGAGGCACTCGACGGGTTCTGCTCAACGACGCAGAAGCTCGTGACCGGCGATGTGCGCCTGCGCTTCTTCAAGGGCAGCTGCGTGACCGTTGGTCGTCGCAGCAAGTACTCGCTTTACGATTACGGTCTGGCGACGTACGATTCTGCCGATACTTTCAATCGCGATAGCGCCGAGGGTTTCATCGACCTCTTTGGTCTATCCACGCGCGTGTGGGCCAAGCATCGCCAGGACGAAGGTCAGCCTGGTGTCGTGTAGGAGCGGACGTTCCCATACGCATGAAGAAGGGCGGCTGGCCACGTTCCGTGGCCAGCCGCCCTTGTCACATCTCCATGAGATTTCCTACTCGGGCTTCTCCTCGATCGTAATGGTCTCCTCGACCTTCTTTCCCTCGGCCTCGGCGCTGCGCGTGAGCGTCTTGCCGTGAGCGTCGGCAGTGACGTTCTCCTTGAAGGTGATGGGCTCCTTCTCGTCGACTTCCTTGGCCTCGTTTGGATGGATGGGTGTGTCGACGGGCATGTTGACGCCCTTGAGCGGAATGCCGCCCTCGAGCACGGCGTCCAGATGACGATCGACGAGCTCCTCATCCATATAGTGATCAAACTCGTGCTGGATGGCCTGCGAGGGCTCCTTGCTCAGCAGCGAGACGATGACGATTGCCAGGCAGCTCAGGATGAACGCGGGCAGCAACTCGTAGATGCCGAAGATGCCGCCGAGCGGCTTGATGAGGTTGTGCCAAACGATGACTGTGACGGCTCCTGTGAGCATGCCGGCGATAGCGCCCGACTTGGTGGTGCGCTTCCAATACAGGCTGAAGAGCGTGAGGGGTCCGAAGGAGGCACCCAGACCCGCCCAGGCATACGAGACGACGGTGAAGATGACCGAGTTCTCATCCCAGGCCACCGCGATGCCGAAGAGCAGGACGCAGGCGAGCGTGATGCGGCTCACGATGAGCACCTGATTATCGGTGGCATCCTTCTTGAAGACGCCGCGGAAGATGTTCTCGGCGACCGAGGAGCCGGTGATGAGCAGATAGGACGACGCGCTCGACATGGACGCGGCCAAAATGCCCGAGACGACCAGGCCACAGAGGAAGCCGGGGAGCATGACCTGTGACAAGAAGATGAAGATGCTCTCGGCACCGGAGTGCGTGAGGTATTGGGCGGGGAAGAGGTAGCGACCGATGAGGCCGATCATAATCGCGCAGAACATCGAGACGACGACCCAGACGATGGCGATGCGACGCGAGGTCTTGATCTCGCTATCATTACGGATGCCCATGAAGCGCACGAGCACCTGTGGCATGCCGAAGTAACCCAGACCCCAGCTCATGGTGGAGATGATGGTGAGTAGGCCGTATTCCGCCGGGATGCCGAAGATGGGCGCGCCGCCAAGGGTGTACTGCACGCCATCAGCGTTGACTTCGGGAACGGCGGTCTGGACCATCGAGAGGTAGCCGGGAATGTCGCTTAGGAACGCGGCCGTGTTCTCGACGCCGCCTGCCATTGCGATTGACCCGACGATGACGACCACGAGCGCGAAGAACATGAGGCAGCCCTGCACGAAGTCGGTTGCCACGACGGAGAGGTAGCCGCCAACCATCGTGTACAGGAATACGATGATGGCACCGAAGACCATCATGAGGGAGTAATCCATGCCGAACAGCGTGTTGAAGAGTTTGCCGCAGGTGACGAAGCAGCTACCCGTGTAGACGCAGAAGAAGACGAGGATGATGACGGCGGCAATCGTGCTCACGATGTTCTTGTCATCGTGGAAGCGGTTGGAGTAGAAACCCGGTAGCGTGATGGAATCCCCCGCCTTCTCGGAGTAGCGACGCAGCCGTCTGGCGACGAGTAGCCAGTTGAGGTAGGTGCCGATGGCCAGGCCGATACACGTCCAACCGGCATCGGCGGCGCCGGTGAAGTATGCGAGACCGGGCAGGCCCATGAGCAGGTAGCCGGACATGTCGGACGCTTCTGCCGAAAGCGCCGTGAACCACGGGCCGACCTTGCGCCCACCGAGGAAGTATTCGGAAGACGACTTGTTCGAGCGCCTGGCATATGAAAAACCGATGATGAGCACCACCATGAAGTAGATCAAGATGGCGATGATAACTGCGTAATCTCCTGTATTCATGAAAACCTCTCGTCCATAAAGCCTAATGGCGCACTATTATAACTTTAGTACAGTAAAGTGAAAGCCTTTTTCCGCCGAGCAACGGTTGGGCGGGACATCACCGGCTGCTGCTCGTCAACGCTGCATCTTTTGATATATTGTCTGCTTGACCACGATATAGACGGCATGGAGTTCACAATGCACGAGACATCATCGACAAACGAAAGCACGCATATGAACGAGGCGCTCTGGGGTGGACGCTTCGAGGACTCACCTACCGAGTTCACGCAGGCCTTTGGTGCTTCCCTGCCCGTTGACCAGCGCATGTGGGAGTCCGATATCGAGGGATCGAAGGCACATGCGTTGATGCTCGCCCGCCAGGGCGTGATTTCGGAAGAAGATGCCAATGCCATTCGCGCGGGGCTTGATGCGATCTTCGCGCAGATAGAGAGTGGTGACTTCGATTTCGACATAAACGACGAGGACATCCACATGTCCATCGAGCGCAACTTGACCGAGGCGATTGGTGCCGCGGGAGGGCGTCTGCATACGGGCCGCAGCCGTAACGACCAGGTCGCGACCGATGCGCGCCATCATGTCAAGAAGCTCGCGGATGGCCTTGCGCATCAGGTGCTCGACTTGCGCGGTGCCCTGCTCGACCTCGCGCAGGACAACTTCGGTGTTGTCATGCCGGGCTACACGCATATGCAGAAGGCCCAGCCCGTGCTCTTCTCGCATCACGTGCTTGCGTATTATTGGATGTTCGCGCGCGACTTCGAGCGCCTACGTGCGGCCTATCGGAGTGCCGATGTGCTGCCGCTGGGCAGTGCGGCGCTGGCTGGCACGACCTATCCGCTCGACCGACACTTTGTGGCAGACGAGCTCGGCTTTGCCGCCGTGGCGGAAAACAGCATGGACGCCGTGAGCGACCGCGATTTTCTGCTCGACCTCTCCTACGCCTGCTCGGTTGCCATGATGCATCTGTCGCGCCTGTGCGAGGAGCTCATCTACTGGTCGAGTAACGAGTTCGGCTTCATCCGGCTGTCCGATGCCTACTCGACGGGGTCGTCGATCATGCCCCAGAAGAAGAATCCCGACTTCGCCGAGCTCATCCGCGGCAAGACCGGGCGCGTGTACGGCGACCTCATGGCATTGCTCACGACCATGAAGGGTCTGCCGCTGGCCTATAACAAGGACATGCAGGAGGACAAGGAGGGCGTCTTCGACGCGGTCGATACGCTCGGAAGCTCGCTCGTCGTGATGACGGGCATGATTCGCACCCTGAAAGTCAACGAGGATGTCATGCGTGCCGGGGCACTCGGTGGTTTCATGGCCGCCACCGATCTGGCCGACTACCTTGTCGGGACTGGTGTGCCGTTTCGCGAGGCACATGCCATCGTGGGCAGGCTCGTACTCGAATGCGAGAAGCAGGGGAGGACCTTGCAGGATCTGAGTGCCGAAGAGCTGGCCGAAATCGACGAACATTTCGCCGCCGACGCGCTCGATGCGGTCGACATCGACAAGGTCGTCGAACGCCGCACGACCTATGGCGCGACTGGTCACGAGGCCGTCAAGGTTCAGCTCGAGCACGCACACGAGAGTCTTGCGGCTGACACGCAAGCGATGGCGGGCTAGGCGATGAGAAAGCCTGAACTGCTCGCCCCTGCGGGTAATCGCGAGGCGTTCGAGGCGGCGCTTGCCGCCGGTGCCGATGCCATCTATCTGGGTGCCGGCTCGTTCAACGCACGTCGCAATGCCGACAACTTCGCCATCGACGACGTGCGTGCGGCGTGTCGTGACGCTCATCTGCGTGGCGCCCGCGTCTATCTTACGGCCAACACGCTTGTGTTTCCCGGCGAGATGGACGATGCTCTCGCGATGGTCGCGGATGCCGTCGAAGTCGGAATCGATGCCGCCATCGTGCAGGATGTCGGCCTCATGTCCGTGCTGCGCCGCGAGCTGCCCGAACTCGAATTGCATGCGTCCACTCAGCTCAACGTACGTGGCAAGCGCGGTATCGAGCTTGCCACGCGCCTGGGCTGCTCGCGCGTCACGCTTGCCCGCGAGCTTTCCATCGAAAAGATAGCCGAACTTGCCACGCTTGGCATCGACCTCGAGGTATTCGCTCACGGCGCGCTTTGCATTTGCCAGTCGGGGCAGTGTCTGCTTTCCTCGCTCATCGGCGGACGTAGTGCCAATCGCGGTCTGTGCGCCCAGCCGTGCCGTCTGCCCTACAAACTTGTCGATGAAGACGGCAAGAAGCTTGCGCAGGAAGGGCAATACCTGCTGAGCCCGCGTGACTTGTGCGGCATCGAGATGATTGACCGGCTCATCGAAGCCGATGTCGCGTCTCTCAAGATCGAGGGACGCATGAAGTCTCCCGAGTACGTCTCGACGGTTACGGCGACTTATCGCGATGCCATTGACCGGGCGTGGGAGGATGTCGCTTCCTATGAGGCAGATCCCGATGCCAAGGATATCCTTGCCGAGGCGTTCAACCGTGGGTTTACGCAAGGCTACCTTGCCGGTGAACGTGGAAACGACATGATGGGCTACAAGCGCCCCAACAATCGCGGCGTGCCCGTCGGACGCGTTACGGGGTATTCCGCCGGCAAGGTGAAGCTCGCCGCGAACGCCGATATCGCGGTGGGCGACCTGCTCGAGTTCTGGACCTCGAAGGGACGCGTCACCTACACGGTCGAGCCGTCCGATACCCTCAAGGGCGAGACGAAGTACCTGGGTGTGCGTGAGCCGGTATCCGTTGGCGACCGCGTGTTTCGCGTGCGCTCGGCCAAACTTGCCGCCGATGCGCAGGAGCGCACCGAGACGGGGATGAAGATCCCGGTCTCGATTGACGTGCGCATGAGGAAGGGAGAGCAGCTCGAAATCGTCGTACACGATGACGCGGGGCACGAGGCGCGTGCGCAGGGCCCGGCCGTCGAGGCGGCCCGCACCAAGGCGGTCACGCGCGAGGATGTCATCGATCATGTGGGAAGACTTGGTGCGACGCCCTTCAGCTGCGAGAGCTGGGATATCATGCTTGACGAGGGAGTCGGCATCGGGTTTTCGACGCTGCACAAGACGCGAGCTGCCGCACTCGAGGCGTTCGAGGGGGCATTGCTCGATGCAAACGCCAAGCCGGCTTTGCGGGCCGGATCCGTCGATATCACGCGCGTCTCGGATCACTCGGCTATGGCACCCTTCGCGACTGCCGTCAATTTTTATGATACGAACATCGCCTGCTCGCTGGAGCAATTCGAACCGGGATGTTCCATCGGACCGCGCATGTACGCTACCAACATCGAGGCTATCCGCACTTGGGCCGCGCTCGGCGCGAGCTTCGCCTGGCTCTCGCCCGAGCTCACGCTTCACCAGATGAAGCTGCTCGCCGACGAATCGCCACTTCCCCTGGGTGCTGTCGTCATCGGTCGTCAGGAACTCATGGTGAGCGATCACTGCTTCCTCATGGCCGAGGGTCCCTGCGATGAACACTGCGGTACCTGCGAGCGCCGCCAGGGTGCAGCGCGGTTCCTCGAAGACCGCAAGGGCTATCGCTTTCCCGTGGCGACGGACCTGCATGGATGCGGGCACATCTACAACGCCGTACCGCTCGACGTCGCGCATGCCATCGGCGATATGCTGCGTGCCGGTGTACGCGGATTCGCCGTTGATGCCACGCTCATGGGCGAAGGCGAGACGGAGCATGCGCTCAATCGCGTGCGCAGCGGATTGAACGGCACGAAGGTTGTCAAGCTGCCCGATACCACCACGGGACATCTCTTCCGGCCCGTCGAGTAGACGCAGAGTCCGTTGCGGGGTTCATCTGCTAAGATAACGGATTTAAACGATAAGAAAGTCTCGTGAAAGGCAAGATCGTGCTTTCGAGCGAAGAACAACTTCACATCATCCAATCGGGCGTCGCGGGTCTGACCCCACTCGAGGCCATGAAGAAGAAACTCGACCGTGGCACGCCGCTCAACATAAAGCTCGGCGTGGACCCGACGAGTCCCGACCTTCACATCGGACATGCGGTGCCCCTGCGTAAGCTGCGCCAGTTCCAGGACCTGGGCCATGAGGTCACGCTCATCATCGGCGATGGCACGGCGATGATCGGTGATCCCTCCGGTCGGGACACGACTCGCCCCCAGCTCTCCGCCGAGCAGATCGACGCGAACGCCCGCACCTACATGGACCAGGCCATGAAGGTGCTCGATCCCGAGAAGACAAAGGTCGTGCACAATCGCGACTGGATCTTCGACCTCGACCTTGCCGGGTTGCTCGGCCTTCTCTCCAACTTTACGGTCGCTCGCATCCTCGAACGTGATGACTTCTCCAACCGCTATCACAACCAGCAGCCCATTGCCATGCACGAGTTCATCTACCCCATCATGCAGGCGTACGACTCGGTCGTCATCAAGGCCGATGTCGAACTCGGCGGCAACGACCAACTCTTCAACCTGCTCGCCGGACGCGAGCTCATGGAGAAGAGGGGCATGGAACCCCAGGTGTGCCTGACGTTGCCTCTGCTCGAGGGCCTCGATGGCGTGCGCAAGATGTCCAAGTCCTATGGCAACTACGTGGGCCTCACCGACGAATCTGCCGACATGTTCGGCAAGATCATGAGCATTCCCGACGAGCTCATGCCCAAGTACTACCGTCTGGCGACGGCTCTGCCCGTCGCCGAGGTCGACGAGATCGAAGCTGGTCTGACGGCCGGGGAGCTCGATCCCAACCAGTCGAAGCGCCGTCTTGCACGTGAGATCATCAAGATTTACCACGACGAGCAAGCCGCGGTTGATGCGGAGGAGCAGTTCGATCGCGTCTTCAAGGCACATGGCGTTCCCGAGGACATCGAGGTCTTCGACATCGCGCTCGAGGACGACCCCGAGAAGGGTGGCGTCTACTTGCCCAAGCTGCTCGCCGATCTCAAACTCGTCGCCTCCGGTGGCGAGGGCCGCCGCATGATCGATCAAGGTGGCGTCAAGGTGAACGGCGAGGTCGTCGGCAAGAGCACGTACCATATGCCGGCTTCCGAGCTGACTGGTGCCACGCTGCAGGTTGGCAAGCGCAAGTGGGCAAAGCTCGCATAGGAGATGCATTAGGGGCTCAGGCCCCTTGGCATATGACGCATGCCATTGGAACAATGCCGCCGTTCGATGGCAAAAGTGCGCTATACTTCATCTCCGCGTCGGGAAGTGGCGCAGTCTGGTAGCGCGCCTGCTTTGGGAGCAGGATGTCGCAGGTTCGAATCCTGTCTTCCCGACCAACCTTCCTAGGTCATAAGGCGTGTGATCATGGGCGAGATTATCCTCGGCTCCCACGTGGGGATGTCAGGCAAGGACATGTTCCTCGGCTCCGTGAAGGAGGCCGAGAGCTACGGTGCAAATGCCCTCATGGTATATACCGGCGCTCCGCAGAACACGCGTCGCAAACCTATCCCGGAACTTAACATCGAGGCTGGGCTGGAGTGCGCTAGGCAGGCTGGGATACGGGAGGTAGTCGTTCATGCACCGTATATCATCAATCTCGCTAATTCCGTGAAGTCCGACACCTTTGAGCTGGGCGTGGAGTTTCTCGCCATGGATTTGCAGAGGGCGGCCGTACTCGGTGCCAAGGTACTCGTGTTGCATCCCGGCTCGCATGTCGGCGCTGGTGCCGATGCCGGTATCGAGCAGCTTGCCAAGGGGCTTGATCGTGTCTTGGAACAGGACGAGACCGATGTCCTTGTCGCGCTCGAGACCATGGCCGGAAAGGGCGGAGAAATCGGGAGGAGCTTCGAGGAGATCGCCGCGATCTACGACGACGTGCGCTTTTCCGAGCGCCTGCGGGTGTGCTTCGACACGTGTCACGTCAACGATGCCGGCTACGATCTGGTCGGAAACTACGAGGGGGTCCTTGCGGACTTCGATGTACAGATTGGCCTTGCTCAAATCGCTGCTATCCATGTGAACGACAGCGCGAATCCACGTGGCTCTCACAAGGATCGTCATGCGAACATCGGTGAGGGGAGCATTGGCTTAGACACCCTGCGAAGGATTGTTCACGACGAGAGATTCACTGCGGTACCCAAGATTCTCGAGACGCCGTGGCGTTGCGAGGAAGGTTCGACGAAGAAGACGTTGCCGCCCTACAAGGAAGAGATAGCGTTGCTACGTAAACTTTCTCCAGCTTTATCCTGCGATGCGTAGCCGTTGGGGTATAATCCGTCTACATTGCGGGCGTAGTTCATCGGTAGAACCTGAGCCTTCCAAGCTCATGAGGTGGGTTCGACTCCCATCGCCCGCTCCAAGACCTTGTCTGCGGGCACCGTCCGGTGCCCGTTGTCATTTGGGAAAGAGGTCGCTATGAAGCGCATCGTAAGTATCCAGGACATCTCCTGCGTCGGAAAGTGCTCTCTTACCGTCGCACTGCCCATCATCTCTGCCATGGGTGTCGAATGTGGCATTCTTCCCACTGCCGTGCTCTCGGTACATACCGCTTTCAAGAGCTTCACCTTTGATGACCTGACTGATCAGATCGAGCCTGTCTCCAAGAGCTGGATTGACAATGACGTCGATTTCGACGCCGTTTATACGGGCTATCTCGGCTCTTTCGAACAGCTCGAGCTCGTGAGCCGCTTCTTCGACGAGCATAGAGGTGACAATACGCTCATCTTCGTCGATCCTGCCATGGCGGATAATGGCGCGCTCTATAAGGGCTTCACGCCCGAGTTTGCTCGCGCGATGGGTACCGTCGTTTGCTCCAAGGCCGACATCATTGACCCCAACATCACCGAGGCGGCTTTCATGTTGGGCACCGAGTACAAGGAAGATGGCACCTACGACGAGGGCTACGTGCGTGACCTTCTCCAGGGGCTTATCGCCCTTGGCCCCAAGAAGGCGGTCCTCACCGGCGTAAGCCTCGAGCCGGGACGTTGCGGTGTCTACGGACTCGACGGTCAGACCGGCGAATACTTCTCCTACTTCAACGAGCTCGTCGATGCTCGGTTCCACGGAACGGGCGACGTCTTCTCCTCCACGACGGTTGGCGCGTTGCTCAACGGCTTTAGCCTCGACAAGGCATTGGCCGTGGCGGCCGACTACACCGTCGCCTGCATCAAGGAGACCATCAGCCATCCCGATCACAATTGGTACGGTGTCGACTTCGAGACTGAGATTCCCTATCTGCTCAATCTCATCGGCAAGTAACTCCACCTCCTTATTTCTCGTCATGCATTGAGCCAAAGGCCTTGCGGCGTAGGAATGCGAGCAAGCCGAACGCTGCGCTCCCGATGAGACAGCAAGCCAGAAGCATCCGCATGGCCGAGTCGCTCGTCTTTGGCAAGAACCCGAATAGCCTGGATTCCGGTGCATCCAATGGCGTAGTGGGTGCTGTGGGCTTCACGGTTACGGTCTGGTTCTCGTCATGGATATCGGCATGCTTTGCCATGAGCGTGTCATTGGCGAAGAGCCGCTCGAAGGCGACGAGTTTGGTGTCTTCCTTCAGGAGCGTCGTGTCGACCTCAAACGAGATGTCGACGCTCCCATGCGAGGCCTCGGGCGTAAAAGCGAGATGGGCGGTAATGGGATTTCCGAAGGCATCGCGTGCAGGTGTTCCCTCGATCGTTCCATCGTCGATCATGAGCGCGCCGTCGAGTTCGTAGCCTTCGCCGGCGATGAGACCAGTGAACGAGATCGTGTCGATAATGGTCGCAGGTCCGTCATTCTCGATGTCCTTGTCGTCATCAGCGGCGTCTGATGCGGAAGTCTCGATATGCGGTGGCGCAAGGTTTACCGTTTGGGCGGTGTTCTCGTAATCGGCGTGCGTTGCGATGAGCTTTCCATCGCGGTAGAGCTCCTCGAAGATCACCGCCTCCTGCTCTTCGGAGCTGTTCGATGCATCGAAGGAGAAGGTGACGTCAACGGTTCCGCTTGACTGATTGGGGGTAAAGCTGCGCAGCGCTTGCGCTGGTTGCCCCTGTGCGGTGAGCAGGGGTGCTTCTGCCTTTTTGTCCATGAGTGTGCCTACGAACTCGTATGTGGCACCAGGTTGCAAACCATCGTATGAGACCGCGTCGAGAATCTGCGTTTTCTCATGCGCGGCAACGATCTTGTCACCGTCGAGCGTATCGCTCGCGAACGTCTCGATGGCGGGAGGGGTAACGCTTATTGTTTGCTCTTCATCATCCATATCTTCGTGTGCGGCGAGCTCTTCGTCATCGCGGTAGAGCTTCTCGAAGACGACGAGTTCGTGTCCATCTTCGAGCAAACTCGCGTCGAAGGTGAATGAAAGCGTCGTATCCGCGTCTGCATGCTCTGCGATGAAGTCTGTCTGCGCGGTGACCTCTCGTCCGCTTGCATCAACGAGGACTTGTCCGCTCGTCTTGTCCATGATCTGGCCAATGAGCTTGTAGGTGCATTCGGGTGCAAGTCCCGTGTAGCTTACGGTGTCGACAATCACGGCGTCTATATCTCGCACGATGTTCTTGGCGCCATCTTCGGATGTCGCTGTCGTCGAAATGGAAGGTTTGACGACCGTGACCGTTTGCTGCATGCTCTCGATGTCTTCGTGCGAGGCGATTTCGACCCCATCACGGTAGAGCTTCTCGAAAACGACGAGTTCGCTTCCCTCGTCCACAACGGTCGCATCGAGTGTGAAGGAGAGCTTCACGAGCCCCGAGCTGGCATCAGGCGTGAACGCAAGCACGCTTTCTATTGGCGAGCCTTTGCTATCAAGCAGTTGCTCGCCCGTCGTCTTGTCCATGATGCTACCTGCAAGCTCGTAACTCTGCCCCGCCTTGAGGTTACGATACGAGACCTCGTCGATAATCGTGACATTCCTATCGCGCATGACTTGCTTGGAGATGCCGTCCGAACTCGCCCCCGTCTGGATGACGGGCGGCTCGATGACAATTGATTGGTCGACGCTGTTCAGGTCAATGTGACTCGCGAGGTGGCGTCCGTCGCGATAGAGTTCTTCGAAGATGACAGCCGCTGTCGATGTCGTGATGTTCGAAGCGTCGAAGTCGAAGATTACGTCCGTGCTCCCGTTTTGTTCGACGGGCGTGAACGAGTGCGTTGCGGTGACAGGTTGGTCAAAGGGGTCGAGCAGGGGCTGCCCCGTTTTCTTGTCAACGAGTGTCGCTTCGAGCGTGTACTCCCTTCCTGCCTTGAGGCCCTTGTACGAAACCGTATCGACAATGCGCGTGTGCAAGTCGCTGGCAACGCACGAGTCGCCATCCTGCGAATCGGTAGCGCGTGTCTGCAACGCCGGTGGAAAGACGCTCACGGTTTGTCCGGTGTCGTTGAGGTCCTCGTGGCTTGCGATGAGAACGCCATCGCGCACGAGACGCTCGAAGACTACGAGTTTCGTGCCTTCCTCGAGCTCGCAGGCATCAAGGGTGAACTTTACGTCAATTGAGCCCGAGGACGCTTCGGGACTGAATGATATCGTCGATGTGACCATGCCGTCCGTGTCTTGGAAGGGCTGGGCGCTTGCACGGTCCATGACGACACCTGTCAGCTCGTAGACCGCGCCGGGGGTGAGCCCCGTATACGTGATGCGATCAATGATGGCCGCATCGACATCCCCGGTGAGCAGCGAATCACCATCGAGTTCGTCCATTGCGCTCGTCATAATCGTGGGTTGCACGATCATGACGGTTTGGGAGCTGTCGTCGAGGTCTTCGTGCTGCGCGAGTAGACGCCCCTTCTCGAATAGTTGCTCGCACACGACGGTGCGCGTGCCGTCTTCCAGTTGCGTGGCATCGAAGTCAAAGTCGAGTTCGATGTTTCCAGAACTGGCTGCTGCGGTAAACGTGAGCGAAGAGGAGATGGCATTGCCTTCGCGATCGCAGAGCTTCTCACCGTTTGCCGCGCTGGCGAGGTAGCCTTCAAGCGTATAAGTTTGGCCGGCTACGAGTCCGCTATACGCAATGGAGTCGACGATTCTGACGCTCGTGTCACGACTCACGAGTTTGTCACCATCGACGGCATCACGCGCTGTTGTCGCCAACGTCGGTGTGGTGTTGCCCACGGTGCCAAGATCAATTATCGTGGATTGCGCAGCGTGTGAATAGGCCTCGAAGCGCACGAGCGCCTTGCCTTCATTGGCTCGTACGGGAAGCTCCTCGAATATGTATCGTTGGCTCGTGCTGTCGGGAAATGCTCTAAACGCGTCATCGGGTGAAATCCAACTTCCGTTTTGAGTGACGCCAAACCATACTCCCGCGTCGCCGTCCAGGCGACTTTCGTCGACGACGTAATTGCCACTGGAGAGCTCGGTCACGGCCGCATCATTCATGTTGGTGCGCGTTGTATGCAGTGCGTGGGTTGCGCTCGAATCGAATCTTCCGTTTGCGTCCGTGATGACGACATGACGCTCGATGAGGGTGCCGTCTGCTTTGACGCGTGAGACCATGAACGGAATCCCCTGCATGGGTCGTTGCGTGTCGATGTCGCGCTTGGTGAATGAGAGGTCGTGTCGAATGGGTGTCTCGTTGACGATGAAACCTCCGTTGGCAAGCGCATCGCACGAGACGTCATGCTCGCCCGTTCCGCTTGCGGTGATGACAAATGTCCGCCACTCATCTTGTGCGGGAGCCTCGTAGCAATCCGGAGCGCTTACTTCCCGGATTGCATAGCTTCCGATGGGAAAGAGGGCCTTGCCTGTATGGGGGTTGCGATACAGCGCATCTCCGGAAACGTAACTCGAGTCAATCGAGCTCAGGTCGATCTTTCCCGTATCATCGGTTTTGAACTTCCAGGTGCGTGTCGCGCTGCCCGATGTGGCCCCGCTCGTGTTCGCGAAGTATCTCACCTCGAAGATGGCGCCCGCTAAGCTGGCGTCACCTGAGGGGACGGGGCTTTGCGTGAGCAGGTCATGCTTTTGAACGAGGATGCCGGTGTCGGCGTTCACGGGCATGTCGGTGACATCGTTTTGGTTCGCATCGCCGGCGGAGTTTGCGCTGGCGTGCAACCAGGTATCCTGGCCGCCGACGACGCTGCAGCTGTGGACGCTCGGGTCGTGAGCATAGCCTGTGCCGGCAAGTGAGGTGGCGATTTCGCGTACGTAGTACGTTCCCTCGCGAAGCTCGTCGACCTGTCCGTAGCCGCCTTCGTTGAGCACGAGCATCTTTCCCGTGTCGTGTGCGGGACTGCAATCCGGCTGGGTGTAGATGCCATAGGCAATACCCTCGAGCCTGTAGTTGGGGTTTCCGCTCGTGACATTGGGATTTGCGGACCGCTTGTTCATCTTGATGGCGCCATACGGATGATATGCCGAGCTTGCGGCAATGGTCTGGCGACTTCCACCGTCGATGAGGTAGGTCTCGAAATTCGAGGGGATTTCGCCGGAATGGCGCAATGCTACTCGCCCAAAAGCTCCTTCGTTCACGACGTTGCCATTGTCCATGTCGAGGCCCGTGACGTTCCATTCGATCCAGTTTCTGAAGTTCTCGCCTGCTCCATAGCAGGCTTCGTAAAGATTCGAGCAGTAGGCATCGGAGAGGAGGATGTGCGTTGCCAGGTAATAATCATCGTTTGACATCGGCGAACCATTCCAGTTCGTGGAGGGCCACATGCTGGCGTCAAAGCCGGGACCGCCATATCCGAACCATAGTCCCGTTCTCAGCTCGTACTCCCTCCCGGTGGGGATACTGAAGGCCGCCTTGGCATACTGGCCTTCGGAGGGCGAGTTCTTGGAGGGCTCCACGCAGTATGCGGTCGTCTCTCCCTCGCCGTCGTTTACCCGGAAGATGTGGGTGTTCCATGCCCCGTCCGTGTATTCGATGTTACCGACCTTCCATAAGCTGACGCTCGAGCCAGAGGCCAGCGCATGTTGCGTGATGGGAATGCCGATGCAGGGTGATGCCATCGTGCAGGCGAGCAGAAGGCACAATATGATGACGTGCGTCTTTCGCGTGATATTGGCAGCGCATGTCATCTCTGTTCTCGGGTGATTGCTTCTCATCCTTGCTCCTTCGTCTTTCCGCCTGGCTGCACAGAGCTTCGTCTTCGATTGGAATGGCCATGCTAGATGCGGATGCTCCGAGCAAACCACCCCGAGAATCTGCGCGATATTGGATTGCTTTCGGGCTAAACTCGGAGCATATGCCGTGCAATATCGGGAAGTGCCTGCTTGGCGGCATAACGTGCGCGGGCATCGCGTTATGCCGCGATGCTGCGCTATACTCTACTCAGCACAATGATTGTCGAACGTCACGCGAGGAGATCTCATGAGTGCTGTGCCTGTCATAACGATGACCGGATGGTCCAATTCCGGAAAGACCACCTTCACGACGCATGTCGTCGAGCAGCTCACCGACATGGGCATTCGCGTCGGTGTCATCAAACATCATGGGCACAAGACGGGCGGCGTCGATGTCGAGGGCAAGGATTCTTGGAAGTACGCGCAGGCCGGCGCCAATCCGGTTATTCTCAGCGCGTCAGATCAATATGCCATCTTCGTGAGCACGCCCCAGGGCGAGCTGTCTCGCGAAGAGCTCGTCGCCAAGATCGCCGACGAGGTCGACATGGTCGTCGTCGAGGGTTTTCGCGCCGAGGCCGATGGTGCCGTCGAGGTCTATCGCACGGCTGCCGGGCATCCGGATCCCAAACTCGCCCCCGAGGAGCGCATCGCGCTTGTTACCGATAATGAAGACCTCGCCACCCAGGTACGCACCGAGGGCAAGCCCGTCTTCGCCCTCGATGACTTTGACGCGGTCGCACGCTACTTCTGTGAGCTTGCCGGTATCGATGTCGGCGGGCTGTAGTATTCTGCAATGAACCTTTGCAAGGGAGCCACATGAAGGACAATTACGGGCGCAGGATTGATTATCTGCGCATTTCTCTGACGGACCGCTGCAATTTGCGCTGCATATACTGCATGCCCGAAGAGGGCGTTCCATTCAAGTCGCATGAAGACATGCTTCGCATCGAGGAAATCGCCGACTTCGCACGTCGGGCGGCGCAATCTGGCATTCGCAAGGTGCGCCTCACCGGTGGCGAGCCTCTCGTGCGCAAAGGCGTGGTCGACCTTATCCGCGAAATTAACGAGATTCCCGAAATCGAGGACATCTCGCTCACCACAAACGGCATCCTGCTTCCCAAGATGGCTGCCGACCTGCGTGATGCCGGGCTTACGCGCGTCAATATCTCGCTTGACACGCTCGACCCCGTGCAGTTCAGCTACGTGACGCGTCTCGGCAAGATCGAGGACGTGTTTGCCGGTATCGATGCGGCGCTCGAATACGGCTTCGATCCCGTCAAGATCAACGCCGTTGCCGTGCGCGGTCTCGACCAGGACTTCTTCAGGTTCGCCAAGCTTTCGCTCGACAGGCCCTTGCACGTGCGTTTCATCGAATATATGCCGGTGGGAGAGAGCTCGGGCTGCACGGGTACGGGCTGGACGGAAGAGGATATCATTCCCGCCTCCGAGATTATCGAGCGCATCAACGAGGGCGCCATCGCCGCGGGCATCGGCACGCTCGAGCCTCTCGATGACGAGGATCTTCCCTCGGGTGCGGGTCCGGCCATCTACTATCGGCTGCCGGGGGCAAAGGGCACGGTCGGCTTCATCAGCGCGATGTCCAACCACTTCTGCGACTCGTGCAATCGCCTGCGTCTCACGGCAGATGGCAAGCTCAGACCCTGTCTGTTCAGCGACAAGGAAATCGATGTCATGGGGGCCATTCGCGCGGATGACGAGGAAGCCGTCGACCACGCAATCAAAGAGGCCATCGGCATCAAGCCCGACGAGCATCACGAAGAGCGTGGCACTCAGCGACGCATGAGCCAAATTGGAGGTTAACCAATGACGCAGAGCAGACCGGGAGGCCTCGCGGCCGGTAATTCCGAGAACGATCTGGCGCGCGACGGGCAGCTCAGCCACGTTGACGAGAAGGGCGTCGTACGCATGGTGGACGTCTCGCAGAAGGCCGATACCGAGCGCCAGGCCATCGCCGAGGGCTGGATCTTCATGCATCCCGACACGCTTGCGATGATTACGGATGGCGCCGCCGCCAAGGGTGATGTGCTCGCCTGCGCGCGCGTTGCGGGCATCATGGGCTGCAAGCAGACGAGCTCGCTCATTCCCATGTGTCATCCGCTCAACATCACCAAGTCCAAGTGCGAGCTTGAGCCCGTCTTGGCGGGCGAGCGCGAAGACGGGCGCGTGGGCATCCACGCGACCATGATCACGGGCGTGACCGGAAAGACCGGTATCGAGATGGAGGCTCTCACCGGGGTCAGCATCGCGCTGCTCACGGTGTACGATATGTGCAAGGCAGTCGATCGCGGCATGGAAATTTGCGATGTGCACCTCGTGCGCAAGGAAGGCGGCCGTACGGGGCTGTGGACGCGAGACTAGGACGGATCAGGCCATGGATATCAAATTCGGAATCGTCACCTGCTCATCTACGCGTAGCATCGAGGAGGATACGGCAGGTGCCCGTCTCGAGGAGCTCATCGCCGAGCAAAGCTGGACGACGCTTTCCCGCGTGGTCGTGAAAGACGATGTCGATGCAATTGCGGATGCGATTGTCGCATGCTGCGATGCGGGTGCCGATGTCGTTTTGACTTGCGGGGGTAGCGGCATGTCACTTGCCGACGTCACGCCCGAGGCGACCCGCAAGGTGTGCGACCGCGAGGTTCCCGGCATTGCCGAGGCCATGCGCGCCTATTCCATGACAAAGACGCGACGCGCCATGCTCAGTCGTGCGATTGCGGCGCAGCGGGGTCGTGTCCTTGTCGTCAATCTGCCTGGCTCCAAGAAGGCTGCCGAGGAGAACTGGGAAGGGGTCTTTGATCAGTTTGACCATGCGGTGTCGATGATGGCGGGCGAGGGTCATGCGTAAGCGCAAGCAGGACTCCGAGTACCATACCGGCAGGCTCAACATTTCCTGTCCTCCTTCGACGAAGGACGCCATCGCGACCGATGCGACGGCACATGGACTGTCCATCAGCCAGTTCATCCTCAAGTTATATGACACGAGCAAGCAGGCGGGTTCATCCGCTCACCTTGCGCGCATGGGCCTCGACCTCGTGGGCCTCAAAAAACGCCTCATGGACGTAGACACGCGCTTGCGCCGTTCGCTCAATCGCAGTCATGGCACGGTCGACCCTGCGGTGCATGATGATCTGACACGCCTCAAGCAGCTCGAAGACGAAATCGACGTGACCTTGCGCGAGACGATTGCCGCGGTGAAGATTATCAAGAGGAGTGAAGAGGGTCTCGACACCTAGCACACGCGAGCTTCATCATGCGCATGCGTTTGCGCTAGAATGACGATTCGTTGCGCGCCCTTAGCTCAGCAGGATAGAGCATCGGACTTCTAATCCGGCGGTCGGGGGTTCGAATCCCTCAGGGCGCGCCAGATTATCGCGTGATTTCCGCTTTGATATTGCCTTTGCCCGCTCCAGTCCGCCCTTTCGCAGGTCATGTAGATTATCCGAAATGCAATATGTTCGTGACCTTGCGGTTCAGAAGTGCTATAGTACCCCCACGATGCAAAGTCCCATTTCGAGGAGGATGGAAATGCCTTTACCCAAGATGACTGATGAGCAGCGCGCTGCTGCACTTGAGAAGGCTAAGGAAGCTCGCGCCAAGCGTGCCCAGCTCAAGGATGACATCAAGTCCGGCAAGATCACGCTTACCAAGGTTCTCAACAGCAACGACGAGATCACCAAGAAGACCAAGGTTCTTCAGATTCTCGTTTCCCTTCCCGGCATTGGCAAGGTGACCGCTCAGAAGGCTATGGAGGAGATCGGCATCGCCGAGAACCGCCGCGTTGGTGGCCTGGGCTCTGCTCAGAAGGAGAAGCTCATCGAGCGTTTCGGCAAGTAATTTCGCCGCATAGTCAAGATGCGTTGGCCCGTCAGCTCAAGCTGGCGGGCCTTCTCTGTTTGGCTTGCCGCTTGCGATATCACAGCATCTACAGATTCGCTTTATTTGCGAGATGCTACACTCATGCAAGCGTATTAAAGGGGAGATATGAATTCACACGAGCTGATTGTCGTCAATGGCCGACGTCCCGTTTCGGGAACGGTGCAGGTTCGTGGCGCAAAAAACTCGGTACTCAAGCTCATGGCGGCAAGCGTGATGGCATCTGGTGAGACGCGTATCGAAAACGTGCCGCTCATATCCGATGTCGATGTCATGAGCGATGTCCTTTCGACTATCGGCGCATCGGTAAAGCGCGAGGAAGATGCCCACGCGCTTTTCATAGACACGCGCGGTCTCAACTCGTATAGGACCCCCTACGAGCTCGTTGCCAAGATGCGCGCTTCCATCTCGATTCTCGGTCCGCTCATCACGCGCTTCGGACGTGCGGTCGTCGCCATGCCGGGCGGCTGCCAGATCGGTTCGCGCAAGCTCGACATGCACATCGCGAGCCTCGAGGCGCTTGGCGTCCAGTTCGAGATAGATCACGGCTATCTCCACGCGAGCACGCCCAACGGTCTGATCGGTGCCGAGGTCATCCTCGATTTCCAAAGCGTCGGCGCGACCGAGAACCTCATGATGGCATCCGTGTGCGCACGGGGAACGACCATTATCCATAACGCCGCCTGCGAGCCCGAAATCGTCGACCTTGCCGATTTCCTCATCTCGATGGGAGCGCAGATCGAAAATGCGGGTACGCCGGACATCATCGTCCACGGTGTTACCGAGCTTCATCCGACGTCCCATGTGACTGTCGGCGATCGTATCGAGGCGGGTACTTTTCTCGTGGCGGGTGCTGCTGCAGGCGGTCCTGTCACCGTGCGCGGTGCCAATCCCGATCATCTGGCGCTCGCTCTCAAGAAGCTTCATCAGATGGGCGCCGACCTGTTCATCACCGATGACGAGATTACCGTCGAGCGCAAGGGCGATTTGCGTCCCGTCGATATCCAGACGTTGCCGCATCCGGGGTTTCCCACCGATCTGCAGGCCCAGTTCATGGTGCTTTGCGCTTTGGCGAACGGCAACTCGATCATCACCGAGAACCTCTTCGAGAACCGCTTCATGTTCGCCGCCGAGCTCGCGCGCATGGGAGCCGATATTCGCATCGATGGGCATCATGCCCTCGTAAACGGCGTGGAGGGCCTTTCCGGTGCGCCGGTTAACTCGACCGACCTGCGTGCGGGTGCCGCACTCGTGATTGCCGGCCTCGTTGCCGATGGTTCGACCTTCGTCGACGACATCCACCATATCGATCGTGGCTACGAGGACTACGTCGGCAAGCTGCGCATGCTTGGTGCTGACATCAAACGTGTTCCGGCACAAGATTTAAGCTTTTAGTCTCGCGTCGGAGCGAATCATGTCGTATCACCGCAAAAGGGGAGGGCTTGACATAAACGGCGTCGGGGGACGACGCCACCGCCGGCCATCCGGCAACGCACATTTCAGCGGCTCTCGTCTTTCGCCCAAGGCACAATCCAGGGCCTCGCGTGCGTCGGAGCGTGCGGCTCTTTCACGTGCCGCGAAGGGGCGTGGCACCTACATTCACCCATCGGGCTTCGGAAAACGCGATCCGATACAGACGCGCAAGACGCTCCTCACCGTTGTCTTCGTTGCCGTCATTGCCCTTGCCTTGGCCACGACGGTCGGCGTGCTCGTCTATCAGCAGGCGGCGCGCAACGCGCTCAAGCCCGTGTTCGACATCCAGCAGCTTTCCTCTCAGCTCGCGCCTGTCGAATCCGAGGACGAGCTGTTCTGGAACGTACTCGTGCATACGGATGCCTCTTCGGCAGAGGAGGGACGCGGCACGCTCGTCGACCTCGCCTTGGTCTGCGTCGATCCGGATAACGTCACGATTTCCTTTTTCTGGATACCCGTCAACACACGCGTCTATATTGATGGCGTGGGATATAGCAAAATCGAGGATGCCTTTGCTGATGCGCACGAGGAGGGCATCATCGCCGCGGTCAAGAAACTCGCGAGCGTGGATATCGCGCACTATATAGAGGTGAACGATGCGGGACTGAGCAAGCTCGAAAGTCAGCTCGCGCCCCTCGCCGTCGACATCGAGACGGCGAGCAGGAATGCGCTCGTGGATGCGATTTGCCGTAGGCTCTTCGGATCAAGCTCCGAGCAGATATCCGCGCGTGTCGACAGCTTCGTGACCTGCGTGGCGACTGATGCTTCAGCCGACCAGATAACGCAGGTTTTCCGCGATCTGCATGGCATCAACGTGGATACCTCGTGTTACGAGGAGGAGATGCCCGTCACGCTTGAGGATATCGATGGCGTGCAATACAGCATCTGCAATACCGATACCTGGAATACCATGGTGTCACGTGTTGCGAGCGGCATGTCTCCGGTCGCAAGCCCCTCGGAAGTGGACACCAATAAGGTTACGCGCGAGAACTGCACGGTCGCCGTCTGGAACGGCGTGGGCGTGTCGGGTGTGGCAAACGACTGCACCAACGAACTCAAGGAGCTCGGGTGGAACGTGATCAGCACGGGCAACGCCAGCCAGTTCGTCTACGACGAGACCTTCGTCGTTTTCAAGGACACCGACGACGAGGCCGCCGCGCGCCTGCTCGCGGCTGATCTTGGCCAGGGACGCGTGGTGCGAAGTTACGCGCGCTACAACTACACGGGAAACCTGCTCGTGGTCATTGGCAAGGACTACAAACCGTACTAGTTTGCGTATGATTAAAAACTTTCGGGAAATTTCAAATTAATGCTTGACACTCCCAATGCCGATGCGTAATATACCAACTCGCGCCGCTGAGAAGGACACCTTGTTCGAAGCGGATAAGAGCAGGTCAGAAGACAGGTTCTTAGCAATGGCAAGTACGAAGTTCTTCAAATTATTTTGAAAAAATTTCAATTTGCTATTGACGCGAAATACGAAGAAGCGTAAAGTACTTCTTCGCGCCGCTCGTAAGGGTTCGCCCCAAAAAGCGGCAGGGACGGTCTCAGATAGAGCCCGTCTCGGAACCTTGAAAATCGGATACTGTTTAGACGAAAAGTGATACAAGCCAACGAGTTCTTTGAATGATCACATGAAGGAACCCGCCTCGGTCAGATACCGAGGAAATCCTTAAAAGAATTCTAAAGACGACTCCTCTCTTTCTACCGAGGAGTCGCATCCGGAAACCGGCTATCGCGAGAGCGAATAGCCAAACCACCGGAATCAAATAACCGTTTGCGACGCAGGCCTCGAGCCTGCTTTTGAACGGAGAGTTTGATCCTGGCTCAGGATGAACGCTGGCGGCGTGCTTAACACA
>CAUHSG010000003.1 GCA_959608885.1 uncultured Coriobacteriia bacterium
GGGCGGAGCCGCACCCCACAACAGCCGCCGGGGCGAACCTGACGGGTTACGCCACGCCTGCCACGTAACCAGACAATTCCGCCCCGGCGGCTTTTGTCTGGTCCTATCCCATCAGTAGTCGTAGCGCGTGCCCTCGATAGGCACGCGCACAACAGTGGCGTGTTCGAGAATATCGGTAGAGAAGTAGTCGATGTTCGTCGTGGTGATGAAGGTCTGGGCATTTTTCTCGATAAAGGCCGTGAGGGCATCACGATGCTTCTCGTCGAGCTCAGACATGACATCATCGAGAAGAAGGACCGGCTCGGTTCCCATAATATCGTTTACGAGCTCGACTGATGCGAGTTTCATCACGAGCACAATCGTGCGTTGCTGCCCCTGAGATGCAAAGATGCGTGCATTCTTTCCGTTGATGAAGAACGCCATCTCGTCCTTATGGGGGCCGATGAGGGATATGCCACGACGAAGCTCAACCTCTGCGAGCTTACGTGATTGCTCGAGGAGCTTTCTCTGAAGCTCCTCGAGGGTCACCTGCACGGGGTCTTGCCCTTCTTCGTATTGCACCATGTCCCCTGCCTGGCGACCGTCGTCATCGATACGCTCCCATGATGGGATATAGCGAGCGCTGAGACGCTCGCCCGGGACGACGCCCTCATAGATGGAGCCCATGTGGTTGAACAGTCGGTCGAAGAGTCGCCATCGTGCAAGACAAAGACGTGCTCCGTGCACGGCGAGGCTTTCGTCCCACGAGTCGAAGAGCGACCCCTCGTGTATCCCTTCCTTGATAAGAAGATTTCTCTGTTTGAGCGCTTGCTGGTAGTCCGTCCTAAGAGATGAGTAGCCCTTCGAGAGTTGTACGGCAAGCGCATCGACGGCATCGCGACGGCGCGTGGACGATGCCTTAATGAGTTGTAGATCGTCGGGGATGAACAAAACACAGGGTAGGAGTCCTCTCATTGAAGAGGGTGACTTCTTCTTTCCGTTACTCTCGTAGGTGCGCTCGTTATCGATAACGATCATGCGCTGTTCGATATGTCGTTTTTCCTCTTCGAGACGAATGAGGGCATATCCTTGTTCACATCCCCATGAAACCGTTTCTGACCATGAGGGCTTCCGGAAGGACGTGCCAGCGGTCAAAAGTTGGATAGCCTCGATGATGTTGGTTTTGCCAACGGCGTTTGGACCGACGATGACAACAAGATTGCCGAGGTCCTCGAGAGATAGGTGATTATAACCACGTAGATCGTCGAGAACTATGCTTCTAATCTTGAGCGTCATCGAGCTCTTTTATGCTGGTTGCTAGTTGAGGCGAACGGGCATTGCCAGATACAGGAAATCATCCTTCTCGACGTTCTTGAGAATGCCGGGCTTGAGCGATGACTGCAGCTCGATGAGCACGTCGCCCTTGATCATGTTAAGGCCGTCGAGGATGTACTGGTGATTGAAGGCAATCTCCATGCTCGGTCCATCTACCTCAGCGGATACGATTTCAGATGCGCCACCGACATCTGCGGTGTTGGCGGAGATGGTGACGTTCTGACTCTCGGCCGAGAACTGGAACCTGATGGGGGTATGCGATTGCGCGAGAATCGCCACGCGCTTGATCGAGGCGATGAGCGCCTGAGTGTCCATCTGGATGGACACCTCGTGATCGGCGGGGATAAGTTGCTTGTAGTTGGGGTAAGTGCCCTCGATCTTGCGGCTCACGAAGATCGTCTCGCCGAAGGTGATGATGACCTGATTCTCAGAGAAGCCAATCGAGATCGAGTCGCACGAGAGGGCGAGGCGACAGACCTCGTCGAAGGTCTTGCCGGGAATGATGGCGGAAAAGTCATTCACGTCGGAATTGGGAACGGGGATTTCCGCAACGGCAAGGCGATAGGAATCGGTGGCGGCAAGCGTCACGATGCCATCTTTGACGGCAAAGAAGATGCCGGTGAGGATGATGCGGGATTCATCGCGCGAAACGGCCTTGCCTACGCAGCGCACCGCGTCGGCGAGCTCGGAAGGAGAGAGGACGATCGTGGTTGACGGGTCGACCTGTGGAAAATACGGAAAGTCCGCGGGATTGAGCGAGGAGAGCGTGAAAGAGGAATCGAGGCAGGTGATGTGCGTCTGCTCGTCCTGTGCGTTGATTTCGATGGACGCATCCGGAAGGCTCTTGACGATGTCCGCGAGCAGCTTGCCGGGGATGACGCAACGGCCCGGTTCCTCGATGTTTGCGCTTGTGGCATGTTTGATGGAAATCTCAAGGTCGGTCGTCTGGAAGACGAGCTTTCCCTGGTCGGTCGTTTCGAGCAAGATGCCCGAGAGAATGGGGAGCGTCGAGCGTGAGGACATTCCCTTTGAGACGGTGTTGATGGCGTTGAGAAGGTCGTCCTTCGAGATTCTGAATTTCACGTTTGCTCTCCCTATTATTAATAGTTCTTATTTATATATATCTAGTAATCATAATAAAACAGGTGAATTAGTGGAAAACCTCTCTTCTACCAGTTCACACCGTCTTTTTTGATTGACGTTCCTTGTCGAAAACCCAATGGGTTATCAACGGATATTTTAGCGGGTAAAACTTATCAAGAAGCCCTCAACCTTCTTTTAACGGGTTTTCTACCTTGTTTTCCACGTTAGCAGCGCTCCTTTATGAGCAAGTTGAGTTGTTCGAGTTGATCGAAGAGCTGCCTATTGTCCTTTTGGTCACGCTCGATCTTGTTGACGCTGTGCATGACCGTCGTGTGGTCGCGGCCACCAAACTTCTTTCCGATGGACTCGAGAGATTCCTCGGTCATGTAGCGCGAGAGGTAAATCGCGATGTGACGTGGAGTCGTGATACCCTTCGAGCGCTTCGACGAGATCATGTCCTCATGCGAGATGTTAAAGAATCGTTCGACCTCGCTTTGGATGAGGGCGATGTCGATTTGCTTGTCTTGGATGGTCGGGAAGAAGTCCTGCAAGAGCTCCTGGGCCTCCTCGACGCTGATGCTGTTCTTCTTGAGTAACGTCATGTTGCTGACCAGACGTGTAATCGCCCCTTCCATCTCTCGTATGTTGGATGTGGCAACCTCCGCGAGATACGACAGCACATCGTCGGGGATGTTTCCGTAGAAGCTCGTATGCTGGTTCACACGCGAGAGATAGTTCTTGAGGATAGCCAGACGCGTCTCGTAATCGGGTGGTTTGATATCCGCGAGCAAACCGGAGATGAATCGCGAGCGCATGCGATCATCCATATCGATGTCCTTCGGCGCTCGGTCTGCCGAAAGGACGATTTGCTTGTTCCTGTTGGTCATCTCGTTGAAGATGTTGAAGAGCTGGTTGATGGTTTCGTCTTTACCTTCGAGGTATTGGACGTCGTCGACAAGAAGAATGTCGACTTGGTGGTATTTGCTGTTGAAGCTTCCCCATTGGTTGCGCTGCGTTGCCTCCACGTAATCATTGAGGAACTTGTTGGCCGATACATATCGTGTCGCCATGCGGGGAAAGTTCTGCATGGCGTAGTTTGCGATTGCCACGAGAAGATGAGTCTTTCCCAGGCCCGAGTTTCCGTAGATGAACAGCGGGTTGTAGGCGATGCCAGGTTGCTCGGCGACGGCAAGGGCGGCGCCGCGTGCGAACTCGTTTGATTTACCGACGACGAAGGTGTCAAAGGTGCATTTCGAGAACAGAGCCTCATCTCCACTCGTGGGAGAAGAAGCGTATTCGCTTCCCATTCGCTCTGCTTCCTCCGCAGCAGCCATGTTCGACGACGGCATCTGATTTGAGAGACTTGCCGGGTCAACGAATTGGTTCATCCAGTCGGGTTCTGTGTTCTGTGCAGTCTCTACCGGCGTAGGCTGAGGAATCTGCGTACTTGCCGCCGATTGTTGGGGTACGTCTTTCGGCGTGTTGACGCCAAGGCCAACGGTGATGGGATTTCCCGTGACTTGGAGAAGCTTCTCCTGCATCTCCTCGAGGTAATTCTTTCGTACCCACGACTCGACAGGTGTGCTCTCTGCAATGAGGACGAATTGATCCCCAAAAACTCCAACGGGAGTCAGCAGGTTGAGGAAGACGGTCTTTGGGTCCTCCTCGTCTATATCCTCGAGAAGGAGGGCGAGCGTCTTGTTCCAGATTTCGTCTTTATCCATCTCAAAAGCCTATCTGCTCAGGAATGTCAGGCCCTGGTTGGTTAACATTCTCTTCTTTCCACCCTCTGTCTTCTTCAGAAGACCCATGTCTTCGAGCTTGTTAAGCGCACGATGTCCCGTGGAGAGACTGATATCGAGGTTCTGCTCGACTTCTGTCGGTCCTATCAATCCCATTTCCTGGGCAAGGACAAGAATATTGTATTCGCGTTCCGTCAATTCCTGCTCTGCGTTTTTACTATGTTGTGGCATCTCGCGATAGACCACGGGCGCTGCCTGCGGGGTGTTTTGGTCGATCTGAATGGTAACGACCGTTCCCTCTTTGATGTTGTCCTCGATGATGAGGCGGCCATTTGAGAAACGCAGATAGTCCTTTACCGTGGGAAGACCGGACCCGACGCCGCGTATGTACTTGCGCATCTCGGATGTTGCGGAGGTAAAACCCGGGAGTTGGGCACGTTGCTTATCCGCGATTCCCGGTCCTTGATCGGTGAATTTGATGGTGTTCCCATTATCGAGAATCGAGATGCAGGGGTCTCTGAACTGTGCATGAATAAAGTTTTCGCATACTTCCTTGATAACGGTATACGGGATGGAACTTCCCTTTTGCTGCGCAAGTTCGTAGGTCTTGGCGGCGATTTGCTCGATGTACTGGGCAATGTCCGTAGGTTCTATATCAAAGATGCGAGGTGCCGCGAGAAGATCATCGTATATAGCGATGCGCGTTGGCGTAAGTTCAGGGATTTCCTCTTCTTGGTTCCCCATGTTTAGCTGTTCCTTTTCATCAGATATGGAAACTGGGAGTTATCCACAATATAAAACACAATTGACAAGGGTTCAGAGTAGCAAATAACCCCACGAAACCAAATCTTTCTCATAAGAAATGGAAAAGTTTTCATATAGTTTATCAGGTGATTTCATAGTTATCCACATTATTTTCCACTTATGTTGATAAATCAGGGAAAACTTGAAAAGAGAGCTTGGCAAAACGAAAGGAAAAATGATGTCAAGTTGAAAAACGCAGGAGAACAAAAAAGAATCACTTAGTTTTACACGTACAAATGTTCCTCAATGTGGAAAACCTTTTTCTCATTGAGGAAATAAACATAGGTATGTGAAAAAGTGATACATGAAAAAGAGAAAAACAGGGAAAAAGACTGAAAAGCTGGGGAAAACATCAGAAATATAAACAGAAAAGTTTAGGTTTTCCACACTTTCAACAAAGACAAGCACAGGGATTGTGAATAACTAGGGGAACAGGTAAAGCTCCTGCTCATGGCAATTTATATTGATTGGGTTGGTATCGAAAAATTATCTTGACTCGCATTTCTGCTGCATATTACAATTCTGAAGCTTATCAATAAGTACAAGGGGAGTTTCCCTTTAGGAGGAATTGAAATGAAGCGTACCTATCAGCCCAATAAGCGCAAGCGCGCGAAGTGCCATGGTTTTCGTTCTCGTATGGCCACACGCGGCGGTCGTAATGTTCTCAAGGCACGTCGTGCCAAGGGACGTAAGTGCCTGACGGTTTAAAACCGTAATCTCGTCAGCTTCTTTTTCAAGGACTGACTGCCTATGAGGGGCACCATTAAGAGCAAAGAGGACGTAGAGCGTCTCTTCTCAACGGGGAGGCGCTCTACTTCGTCTTCGATGACAATCATCATGTGTGAGAGCGACACATCCGATCTTGGTAGGTGTGCCTTTATCGCCGGCAAGAAGCTTGGTTGTGCCCCTCTAAGAAGTCGTTGTAAGCGAGTAATGCGCGAAGTGGCAAGGGAGCTTGGGGCGCCGTGGAAAGGCTATGATATTGTCTTTCTCGCGCGAAAGGGCGTTGCTCATGAAGATCACGAGGAAGTGATCAGGCAAGTGAAACGAAGTCTCGCCAAATTAGGGGTCGTTGATGAGCGCTCCTAAGATCCTGCGGGTCATGAGCTCCGTACCCAAGCGAATCGCGATGACTCTGGTTGGTTTTTACCGGAAATATATATCTCCGATGTTTCCTCCTTCCTGCCGGTACGTGCCTACTTGCTCCGAATACGCTATGATTGCACTTCAACGCTACGGCTTTGTTAAAGGGTCATGGATGGCGATAAAAAGAATTTGTCGTTGTCACCCCTGGCATCCGGGCGGATATGATCCGGTACCGTGATTTTGATTACTATCCATTGAGAGGTTCTAATTTATGTGGGATGGAATACTTAATGGCTGTGCAGCCGCACTTTACGAGCTTGCCAAGCTTGTGGGTGACTGGGGTCTTGCGATTATCATCGTAACCCTCATCATTCGTCTGCTCCTCTTCCCTATCCAGAGGAAGCAGCTCAAGTCCAGCTTCCAAATGCAGCAGGTGCAGCCAAGAATGCAGGAGATTCAAACGCTGTATGCTGGCGATCAGGTCAAAATTCAGCAGGAAATGCAGAAGCTCTACCAAGAGACGGGCTTTAACCCTCTTGCTGGCTGCTTGCCAATGCTCATTCAGATGCCCATTTTCATTATCTTGTTTCAAGTTCTACGCGACAAGATTGGGCAGTACGCTGGTGGAGAACTCTCCGTTAGTTTCTATAACATTCTGCCGAATCTAACTCAGACTGTGCCTGATGCCTTCAACCAGAACATCGTTTATTCCATCCCATACATCATCATGATGGTTCTGTTCATTGCTCTGTCTGTTATGCCCATGATTCTGCAGATGAAGCAAAACCCGCAGAATAAAAACCAGATGGTCATGATGATGGGCATCATGGGTATCATGTTTACCTGGATGGCCTTTATTTCTCCTGCTGGTGTAATGTTGTATTGGGCTCTTTCTTCGGGATTTGCCCTCGTGCAGCAACTTGTCACGCAACGTGTCCTCAAGAAGGAAGCTGCTGAGAAGGAAGAAATTGCGAGGCCCATCAAGGTTAATGTAGAGCGTCGCGAGAAGAAGAAGCGCCCCACGAAGAAGCATTAAAGTGGAGGAATCACTATGAGTGAGGAATTCGAGAACGAGGAAACCTTCGAGGTTGAAGAGGAAGCCGGTGTCATCGAGGACGTCGATGAAGATGCAGCCGAGGAAATAGAGGAAAGAAGTGAGGAAGATCTGGATGCCGTAGCAGATACGGCGATTGAGGTTCTTCGCACTATTCTTGCTCATTTTGACGCTGAAGGTGCAGAAATCAACGAATATGAGGGTGATGATCAGGAAATCATCCTTGATGTTGTTGGTGGTGACCTTGCCATTCTGATTGGCAGGAGGGGCCACACGCTCGAGGCAATTCAAACGCTTGTCTCGAACATCACTAACCGCAAGCTTGGTTATAGGTATCCCGTTACGATTGATGTTGAGAGCTATAAGCATAGGCAGCGTCAGAAGATTGAGTCTCTCGCCTATTCTGCGGCCTCTCGTGCTGATCGCCAGGATAGAGAAGTAAGCCTGCGCCCCATGAATCCATACGAGAGGCGTCTTGTTCACATGGCCCTCCGTGATGATGAGCGCGTTGAGACCTATTCCGTTGGTGAAGAGCCCAACAGGCATGTTGTCGTAGCTCCGGCATGATTTTCGATACACTAGATATTGATAAACAAGAGAAGATACGTTCGTATCTCGAATTAGTCATAGAAAAGAATAAAGAACTCAATCTTACGAGGATTGACACCGAGGAAAAGGGAATGCTTCTTCATATAGAAGATTCCCTTTCTTGTCTTGACGAGTTCTGCAATATGGATGGCGAGTTTCTCGACATCGGTACGGGTGGTGGTTTTCCCGGAGTACCTCTCGCCATCGCCTCAAATCGAACAGGTGTTCTGATTGATTCTGTACAGAAAAAGGCCCGCGCTGTCCAGGAAATGATTGAAGAACTAGGCTTAAATAATCAGATTCAAGCACGAGGAACAAGAAGTGAAGAACTTGCTCTGGAAGTAGGAGAAAGATTCACCACCATTGTTGCTCGTGCCGTTTCATCTCTTCCCGCAGTAATGGAACTTGCTGCTCCCCTTCTTGTTATGGACGGAGAGTTAATTGCACTTCGTGGTAAAGAAGATGAAGTTGATCTAGAGACTATTGACACCATTGCTGAAAAGCTTGGTCTTGAAACGATTTCCAAAAGACACATATATATTAGTGAAACCTACGAGAGAACTATATATGTATTTAAAAAGGTGTCACAGGCAATGATTAAGCTTCCGCGAAGAAACGGTATAGCACAGAAACGACCTCTTTGCTAAGGGTATTTCAGATGTTTCACGTGAAACATTTTGATTGAGATTACTCGGAGTGTTTCACGTGAAACAAAAGAAGTGGTGTATATTGTGGCAAGACTAGTTTCCTTTTGTGCCGAGAGAAGGAAAGGAAAGACGTGAACTTTAAAGAAGCAAAAAGAAAAGACACATCGAAGAATCCTTTAATTCTTGCTGTAATTAACCAAAAAGGTGGTGTCGGCAAGTCAACGACAGCCGTGAATCTTGGTGCAGCACTGGGAGAGAAAAAATACAAGGTTCTTCTTGTGGATTTAGACGCCCAGGGAAACGCAACGACAGGTGTAGGCTACGATAAGACAAAATGTGAAATCAGCACGTATAACTGTCTTGTAGACGATGATGTAAAGACTGAAGAAGCAATCAGCAAAACAAACACCAATAACATGTGGTTGCTACCCGCTACAATTGATCTTGCAGGTGCAGAAACAAAGCTCGTTGATGAGATTGCACGAGAGTTCCGGTTGAGCGACGCTTTGAAGGAGGTAAAGGGTGATTTTGATTTCATCCTTATTGATTGTCCTCCGTCATTGGGTCTTCTCACTGTGAATGCACTTGCAGCAGCAGACCAACTCATCATTCCAATTCAATGCGAATTTTACGCACTTGAGGGTTTGTCAAAAATCATTGATTCAATGAATATGGTCAAAAAGCGCATTAATCCGAATCTTGATGTGTTTGGTGTAGTCATCACAATGTATGACAAGCGCACGACTCTTTCCAAAGATGTTGCAAACGAAGTCGAAAACGTGTTTGGAGACAAGGTTTTCAAGACACGTATTCCCAGAACTGTTCGTATATCGGAAGCACCGAGTTATGGTGAGCCGATTACCGAGTATGAGCCTAATGGAAAGGGCGCAGAAGCATATAGAGACTTAGCCAAAGAGGCTATCAAGCGCTATAAGAAACTAAGCTAAGACGGAGGAGTTCATGGCTACAAAAAAAGGTGGGCTTGGTAAGGGCTTAAGCGCCCTCATTGCAGATGCATCAATGGAATCTGGAAGCGGAATCAGTCAGGAAGAACTCGAGATAACGCTCATCGAACCTAATCCTGACCAACCTCGTAAGGTATTTGATGAGGAAGAGCTTGCAAATCTTGCAGATTCAATTCGGAAAGAGGGCCTCCTACAGGCGATTATTGTTCGTCCAAAAGACGGCAAATATCAAATTGTTGCAGGTGAAAGGCGTTGGCAAGCTAGTAAAATTGCCGGTCTCGAGTCCGTTCCCGTGCGTATTGTTGAGATGGATGATGAGCAAGCGCTGCGAATAGCTCTCGTCGAGAATCTCCAGCGATCTGATTTGAACGCAATCGAAGAAGCGCGTGGATATAAAGATTTGATGGCACGAGGCGACCTCACGCAAGCAGAGCTTGCTGCAGCTGTCTCAAAGTCACGTTCTGCTGTTGCAAACTCGCTCCGGCTTCTCGACTTGCCGCAACAAGTGCAGGATTATGTATACGATGGTGCTCTTACCGCGGGCCACGCACGTGCAATTCTCTCGATTCCTGAAGAGGACAAGCGCACTAACCTTGCCGATAAGATCATTGCCGAGCATTTGACCGTGCGTGAGGCAGAGAATATTGCGCGCCTTGTTGCTTCCGGTTCGACCGAACGTGCAAAGCGTGCACCAATGCCGCGCAGCTATAAACTTGTTGCCAAGGAGCTGCGTCGTGAGCTCGACACGCAGGTGCGCATCAAGTCTTCACGTGGCAAGAACAAGATTGAGATTGAATTCAAAGACGAAGACGACCTTCAGAGAATCTTCGGTTTGATTCACTAGGCCCAAATGACATATTACCCTTCAACACGTTGACGGAGCTGACCACAGGCTCCGTCAATGTCTTTTCCGCGCGATTTCCTAACGGAGCTTTCGATGCCACGAACGCTAAGTTCACGGAATACATGCGTAACTCTATCTGAGGGAACCATCATGCCATCAGCCTCTTGACCTGGGGTTATAGGGTTCAAGGGAATCAAGTTGACGTGGCAGAGCATCCCCTTGCAAAAGTCAACGAGAGCAGCAACGTGTTCATCGTCATCGTTTACATCCTTGATGAGTGCATACTCGAAAGAGGGACGTCGCCCGGTGAGCTCACCGTAGTCTTTCACTGCTTTACGAAGTTCTTCGAGAGAGGTGCTTGAAACGCCAGGCATAAGCTCGTCGCGTGTTTTCTGGATAGCCGAATGAAGAGAGATGGCGAGTGTGAATTGTTCGGGCTCGTGCGAGAAGCAACGAATGCCCTCAAGCAATCCACAGGTCGAAACCGTGATGTGCCTTGCGCCAATGCCGAGCCCCGTCTTCGCATTCATGCGACGCAAGGCTTCGAGCAATGCCTCGTAGTTGAGGAAAGGCTCACCCTGACCCATGCAGACGACATTGGTGACACGCATGCCGAAGTCCTCTGATACGAGCTTGACCTGATCGTACATCTCTCCACTCGTGAGGTTGCAGACAAAGCCCGTCCGTCCCGTTGCGCAGAAGGTACATCCCATGGGGCATCCTGCCTGTGAAGAGAAGCAAACGGTCAGACGTCCATCATTGAGCGAGGGGATGCCCACAGTCTCAACATGTGCTCTGTTGGGAAGTTCGAAGAGGTACTTACGCGTGCCATCTTCAGAAACTTGGCGCATGACAAGATTGAGCGTGCCGATGAAGAATCGTTCATCAAGCTCTTCCCGCAGTGCCTTAGGTATATTATCCATTTTTGAGATAATAGAGCAGCCGCGAAGGTATAGCCATTCCTCGATTTGCTTTACGCGAAAACGAGGATGCCCGAGCTCTTCGACAAGAGCTTCGAGCTCAGCGTGGCTCAGCGATTTGATGTCGCGTTTCTCTTTCATGAAACCCCGTCTAGACGCAATGACAGCCCTTACGATACCATTTTGCTCGACATATCGCCCGATGCTTCACGAGAGGCCAACCATGATTATCACCAAGCAGTGCGAACCCGCAGTGACCAAGGTCGTTTTGCTCAAGGGAGGCAAGAGCGGCGAACGTGAGATTTCCCTCAAGTCCGGAGCAGCCTGCGCCGAAGCCCTGCGTGGCGAAGGGTTCGAGGTTGTCGAAATCGATCCTGCCGATGATGGCGCACTGCAGCAAATCGCCGACGAGAAGCCTTCCGTCGTATTCCTCGCGCTTCACGGCAAGTACGGAGAGGATGGCTGCATACAGGGCTTTTGCGAGCTTTTGGGTGTACCTTACACGGGCTCTGGTGTCCTGGCGAGTGCCCTTGCGATGGACAAGGAGCGCGCCAAGGTCATCTACAAGGAAGCTGGTCTCAACACCGCACCATGGGTCGTCATCCATCCCGAGGACAAGCGTGATGCCGCCTCCATCATCGAGGAGCTGGGCGAGAAGGTTGTCGTGAAGGCGGTCCACCAGGGGTCATCTCTCGGGGTCTACATCGTCGAGGGTGCCCTCGAGCTCGAAGAGGCCATTTCAGACGCGTTTACCTTCGATGACACGGTCATCGTCGAGAAGTACATCCAGGGGACCGAGACGACGGTTGCCGTACTCGGCAACAACGAGCCCGAAGCGCTTCCCGTCATCGAGATTGTTCCGCAGGGCGAAAGCACCACCTACGACTTTACGGCAAAGTACGCTGCCGGCGGCTCCAAGCACATCATTCCCGCGCGTCTCGACGATCGTGTAACGGCGGCGTGCCAGGAAATGGCATTGCGTGCCCATGCGGCACTTGGCTGCCGCGGGGTGTCGCGCACGGACATCTTTGTCGATGAACAAGGCGTATGCTGGGCAATCGAGACGAACACGCTGCCCGGCATGACCGCAACCTCGCTGCTGCCCGACACGGCGGGGACGGTTGGCATTTCCTTCGGCGCGCTGTGTCGCATGCTCGTGGAACTTGCTCTCGAAGAGCACGCGTGAGTTTGCTATACTAGCAAACCGCGTCGTAAGGGCGCGCCTAAGTACATGCGGAGGGATGTCCGAGTGGCTTAAGGAGCACGATTGGAAATCGTGTGTGCCGTTTAGAGCGGTACCTAGGGTTCAAATCCCTATCCCTCCGCCAGCATGAACCCGAAGGGGCCGCAGTCGCGGCCCCTTTTGACCACCCAAAAGGAGCAGCCAGCACGCGCTGGTTGTTTCTAACGTACCTTCTACACATTTCCCAGGAGCACGTCGTTGAGGTGCTTGCTGGCGACCCCCTGGGCTTTGTAGAGCGTTGCGAGGGGCGTTGCCGGGCAGTCTATGTAGCGATACTGCGGGAAGAAGCGCGTGAGGTGCAGTGGAATATCCGGGTCGACGCTCGCGAGCCAGGTGGCTTCCTCTTCGAGCAACTCCATGTCATCGTTGAGGCCGGGGATGAGCAGCGTCGTTACCTCGACATGGGCATCCTCGGATGCCTGTGCAATCGTGTTCTTGACCGTTTCGAGTTTGCCGCCGGCGATATCATAGACGTCTTGCGAAAAGCCCTTGAGGTCGATGTTGAAGGCATCAAGATAGGGGAGAAGTCGAGCAAGCTTATCGGGAGCAATAAGTCCATTCGTGACCACGATGTTATCGAGGCCAGCCTCGTGTATGGCCTGGGCACACTCCAGCACCTCATGCCAATGTGCGAACGGCTCGTTATAGGTATAGGCTAAGCCGATGTTCCCCTCGTCTACGAGTGCGAGCGCCCTGTCAACGAGCTCGTCGATGCTTGTCTCGCGCGTCGGGACGGCTTGTGGCTCATCGGCTTGGGCGATTGTGTGGTTCTGGCACCAGGGACAATGCATCGTGCATCCCAAGGTGCCGACTGACAGAATCATTGAGCCGGGTTTATAGCGTGCAAGCGGTTTCTTCTCGATGGGGTCGAGTGCCAATGCCGTGATCTTCATGGGACCTCCTGCAGGCAGATGAGACAAATGACCTGTCCAATTGTCTCATTACCAAATGGGACCGATAGAAAATGAGGCAGTTTGGTTTGACCAAACTGCCTCATGCGTGGCGGACGACCTCGAAGCGTTGGAGCGTGGTGCCGGGCTCGTCCGGCGCGATACCGGCCTTGCGGCAGGCGATACCAACTTGCTCCTCGACCGTGTCGACGCCATCGAGCATGGGTAACAGCAGGCCACGTCGCCCACCGCTGCTGACGATGACACCGTAGCGCTGCGGGTCAAGCTCGCCGGGTGAATCGATGTCCTCCGTCTCGCCAAGTACGTCGACGCTGATCTCGAGCTGATCGAGCTCGTCGGGGCGCACGGGATCGAAACGTGGATCCTCGCTGCACGCCGAGATGCCGTTGCGGATGATCTCGTCGGCGATGCAGGACGTGACGGGGCTGATGGTGCCGATGCAACCACGTAGGCGTCCATGCTCGTGTAGGGATACGAAGACTCCAGAGCGTTGTGCAAGCATGTCCTCGGGTAAGCCCTCGGGTCGGGGGAGGGGAGAGCGCTCGCGCACGAAGTGCTCGACGCTCGCGCGAGCCAATGCGACGTACTCGTCCTCATCCGCTCGCGACGCCTGTACGCGGGCGCGCTGCTCATCCTCGTAATGCTTGCCAAAGTGACGCGTGTCATCGTCTTCTGTCACGACGAACGAAGCGACGGCATAACCCACGCCAAAGGGACCTTCGTACGAGAGCAGGTGCGCCTCGACGCCCTGGCCGTCCAGAGCACCCGCCATGATCTGGAACGAGCGCAGGCCGCACTCGGCGGCTTTGTCGGTGAAACTCTCGTCAAAGCTCAGCAGGCGCATGAAGTCGCCCCGTGACATGGCCTCGGTGATTTGCTCGTCGAAGACGGGGCCTTCAGGCGCGAAGCCATACGGGCCATCATGGGTGAGCTTGTGCGAAAGGTCGCCGCTCGCGATGAGCACGGCGCGACGCCCAAGATCGTCGATGGCCCGGGTGATGAGATCGCCCAGGTGATAGTGCTCGACGGGGCCGTAGCCCGACAGTCCGATACGCACGACCTTGTAATCGCGGTAAAACTTGTTCACGAAGTAGAGTGGGATATAGGTCGCGTGGTCGATGGACGGGTCATGCTCGCCATCGGTGCCGGCGGGAAAGCCCTCAGCAGCGGCAAGCGACGCGATGCGATCGGCGAGCTCGGTGTCATAGGTACAGGCAAGGTTCGTCTCGCGCGCGCCAAAACGGTGCATGTCACCACGAGCCGACGCGCCCGGTGAGATGTGGAAGTAGTCGCGATACGCCGTTGCGTGCGGCGAGGTCACGATGATGGTCTGGGGTTCGAGCTCGGCAATCTGATACGCCACCTCGTCGTACGAATCGATGGTCGACTGGACGAGCTGTTCCTTGCCGCGGCCGACAGCCGGGATTATGAGCGGGGGATGCGGGACGATGAATGCTGCCTGGAGTGACATGGGTACCTCCTCGCGCGTGCTGTGGTGCGATTATCCTAGCACGCGGGCAGGGAGAAGGCGGGACAACGTGAGCAAGGAGTTACTTCTGCTCCTCGTCAGTGGAAGAGGCATCGTCTCCGGAAGTATCCTGCTCGTTACCCGGCGTCTTCTCGTGATGCAGCTTATCCTCGACGTCTTCTTGGGCACGCTTGATGAAGCTTGGCATCTTGCGGCTCTTCTTCGGCTTGGGGAGCTGGAAGAGGACGCCGTCTTCGGTCGCGATCTTCTTGCCGGTGATGAGCTCGTAATACGCGATGAAGATGCCTTGCAGCGCACCGATGACGGGAATCGAGAGCAGCATGCCCGGTATGCCACCCAGGGCACTGCCGATGAGGATGGCAACGAGGATGAGTGCGGGGTAGACATTGACCGAGCTCTTCATGAGCTTGGGTGAGACGATGTTGCCGATGACATTGTTGATGACCATGTTGACCACGATTGAGATGATGCAGACGAGTGGCGAGACGAAGAGCGCGATGATTGCGACGATCGCGCACGAGACCATGGGGCCGATGTAGGGCACGAAGTACAAGATGCCGCAGAGGAAGCCCAGGACCACGGAGTAGGGTATGCCGAGGATGAGGAAGCACAGCCAGCTGGCGACGCCTGTGATGAGCGTGCAGAGCAGCGTCGATTTGGCCCAGCCGTAGACCGCGGTGCCGAAGGCGTTGGTCACGACGTCAATATCGTCCTGGTACTTGTCATCCACGAGACCGCGCACCTCGCGCGAGAGGACAGGGAGGTCGAGGAGAATCCAGAACGAGCAGATGAACGAGATGAAGGTGACGAGTATGACGTTGCCCGCGCTTACGATGCCGCCCATGACGCCATTTGCCAGACCGCTGGCCAGTGCGCCCGCTTGCTGGCGAATGAAGGATGCGGCCTGCGTGAGCAGCGAGTTGATGCTCTCGCCGTCGAGGAGCTGCGTCGAGGAGCTCGTCTTGGTGACGAAGTCCTGAATCTGTGCGAGATAGGCGGGGAGCTGTTGCGTGAACGAGGTGAGCTGCGAGACGATGGCCGGAACGAGCACCATGATGCATGCGACGATGACGGCGATGATGAGCAGGAAGGCAATCGTCGTGCCCCCCCAACGCGGGATGCCATGGCGTTCGAGTCTATTGACGAAGCCATGCAGCAGGAAGACGAGCAAAGCGGTCACGATGATGACGGCGACGGCCTGCCAGATGATGCCGGCAATGTAGAGGATGACGCCGACGAGGATGCAGAGACCGACGATGGTCCAGGTGCGAAACGCCCGCAGACGCCACTTTGACTCGATGGCCTCTTGTGATTTGGCACTGTCTTGCGGGTTGCTCATGGTGACTTCTTACTGCGAGAAAGATCTGGCGGAGGAGGAGGGATTCGAACCCTCGTACCCGGGGTTACCGGGTAAACGGTTTTCGAGACCGCCGCATTCAACCACTCTGCCACCCCTCCGCTGAGGCCCCGTGTGGGTGCGGGGGTGATTATAGCGCAAGACTTCGTGAGCTGCCCGAAAATTGCAAGGTTGGCTCTCATCGCGCCAAAACGTATACTTTCGTTGAATGGAAACGACGGAAATGCCCATATCATGGCGTTCGCACAAGGAGAAGCAATGACAGACCAGGAAAATCTCGAGATGGATGACATTCTCGAGCGCATCACCTTCTATTGCCTCGATACGGCCCAGACTAAGCTCGAGGCCGGCGAGGAGCTCACTCCGTTCACGGTCATCGTCGACGGTGACCAGATGTTCGAGGAGAACTTTCCCGGTGACGACGTGGTGAGCTGTCGGCATGCCGCGGAGTCCAACGTCAAGTCCTCGAGCGCGTTTTCGACGCACTACGCGTTTTGCTACGACGGCTTCCTCATGACCGACGACGGCCAGCTCGACGCCATCATCGTCGAATGTGCCACGACCGAGATGGAGAAGGCCTATGTCATCGCCCGTCTTTACAAGCAGGAGGGAGATGCGCTCGTTGTCGACGAGACGCCTGCCTACGTGGATGATGTCGACACGTTCTATGATCTGGCGGCCGTGCGTGCGGCCAAGGCCCGCGCCGAGGTGCTCGCCAAGGATGGCGATGAGATGAAGGAGATCCAGCAGCGTATCCAGAACATTCTTGCCGGAGATAAGTCCAAGGAATAGCCGGTAGAGCAGACGGCGGGTGCGTACATGAAGACGATCAACACATACATGGACCGTGCGTGGAACGACCTTGCCACCGATGATGACTGGTGGAAGGCGACGCTCGTTCTCGGCTTCATGAATTGCGTGCCCATCATCGGCCAGATCATCATGTTCGGCTACTTGTTCGATTGGGCGAAGGAGGCCGCCTGGGGCATGCATACGCCGCTGTCACGCAAGTTGGGCGACCTGGGGCGTTGCACCCGATACGGATTCATCGCCATATGGGTTATGCTCATCTGGATTGCCCCCGTCGTCATCGTGGGCCTCCTGCTGGGCTTCATTCCGGTTGCCGGGCCCATCCTACGTTTCCTCGTCGAGCTGTTCGCGGTGTTTGTCGCCGCTCTGGCGGCGGCGGGTGCGTTTCGCAGCATCATCTACGAGCGTGTTATGCCGGGCCTGCAGATCGGGCGTGTCTTCGGGATGTTCCGCCGTGATCCAGGTGGGTTCGGCCAGACCTTCTGCGTCATCATGCTGGTGATTCCGCTGCTCGCGGCGGCGCTCTTCATCGTACTGCTGCCGACTCTTCCCCTCATCGACGTTATCGCGTCGATGGCCTCGACGAGGGTGCTCGGTACCGACCTTGTACCGCTGGCGCTGTGGGGCGTGGTCACCATCGTGGTCTCGCTCATTGTGTGGATTGCCGGAGCAATCGTAAGCGCGTTCATCTCCGCGCTCTACATGCGCTCCCTGGGTTATTGGATGGAGCAGTTCAAGCCTGGTACTTGGCGTTCGCCATCCGCGACGATGCCATTCGAGGTCGAGGTGGCTGCCGAGAAAGAGGCTAAGCGCGAGGCGAAGAAGGCCGCGAAGGCCGCCAAGAAAAGGAACGCGAAGCCCGAGGCTCCGGCAGACGAGTCGGTCGAAGATGCCGAGCAGCAGGTCGAGACACAGGTCGAAGTCGCCGACTGCATCGAGGCGGTGGACTCGGACGACGAGCCTGAGGCGCCTGCGCAGGTCGAAACCGTCGAGGATGAGTCCACGGCAAAAGACGATACCGGCCGGGAGTAACGATGACAATCGACATCGACTGGGCTGCTGCCTGGAGAGCCGAGCAGAAGCGCAGGAATAGTCCCGACAACGCCGAACATTGGAACGAGCGGGCAAAGAGCTACGCGAAAGTGGCCGGCACGAGTTCATACGCGACGACGTTCATCGAGCGCGCGGAAATCGAGCCGGGAGAGACCATCCTCGACGTGGGATGCGGGTCAGGTGCGCTCGCCTTGCCGCTTGCCCAGGCTGGTCATGAGGTCTATGCGTGCGATTTCTCGCGCGGCATGCTTGACGCGCTTATGGAGCAGGCATTTCGTGATGGAGTTGCCGAGCACATACATCCCATGCTGGTCGCCTGGGATGACGACTGGGAGCATGCGGGTGTGCCCGTGTGTGACGTGGCACTCGCGTCGCGTTCCATCGCGACGGATGATATGCAGGCAGCACTCGCCAAGCTCGATGCTCACGCCCGTCGTCGTGTGTGCATCACGTTGACAATAGGCCTTTCGCCACGCGTCGACCCCACGTTGCTCGAGGCGATTGGACGCGAGCAACCGCGGTATCCCGACTGCGTCTTCGCCTTCAACATCCTTTGGGGTATGGGGATCCGTCCCGAGCTTTCCTATATCGACAGCTCGCGCGCGAGCCGCTTCGAGAGCTTTGACGGCGCGATCGACAAGAACGTCCAGATCATGAACGCAAGTCCCGAAGAACGCGAGATGCTCGTGGCGTATGCACGGCATCATCTGCACGAAAAGCGTGACACCGACGGCGAGACATGGTGGGAGTTCGATCACCAGCGCGTCACCCCCTGGGCTTTTCTCGCGTGGAACAAACGAGAAATGTGACCAGACAAAAATCGCCGGGGCACTTTTGTCTGGTTTCGCAGGCCAGAGGCCTTGCCTATCAATTCCGTTTGCCAATCGGCGGTTTTATGTCATAATGACCGAACTGTTTTGTCCCCATCGTCTAGCGGTTAGGACGTCGGCCCTTCAAGCCGAAGATCGCGGGTTCGAATCCCGCTGGGGGCGCCATCGCGTTTTCGGGTCCGCCAGGCTGTTGAGCGGACCCTTTTTTATGAATGAGACAAATGGACAGGTCATTTGTCTCGTTTTCGACAGGTATCGGTAGCTAATGAGACGGGCTGGTCTGACCAACTGTCCCATCCCATCTTGTCTGGGGGAGCCGTCATGGAGCACATCATCACGAAGGCCAACGTGGACGAGGCGGCAGCATTTGTGCGCGGGCGCGTGTCCGTTGACGATGGTGCGCTCGGGCTCGTGCTCGGCAGCGGCTTGGGCGGGCTCGTTGAGGCAATCGAGGACGCGACTTGCATCGAATATGCCGATGTCCCGCACATGGTGCCGTCAACCGCTCCGTTGCATACCGGACGATTTGTCATCGGCACGCTGGGCAGCCGTCAGGTCATCTGCATGCAGGGGCGTCTACACGCCTACGAGGGCAACTCGCCACAGCAGATCGCGTTTCCGATCTGCCTCATGCATGCGCTGGGCGCCACGGAGCTCGTGGTCACGAACGCCGCCGGAGGCATCAATGCCGGATTTGACGTCGGTGACCTCATGCTCATCGAGGATCATATCAACCTGTTGGGCGCCAACCCGCTCGCTGCGCCCGATGAACCCGAGTTGTTTCCCCGCTTCTTCGACATGACCGATGCGTACGCGCCGGCTCTACGTGAGCGTGCACTGAAAGCTGCGGCTTCCTGCGGGGTTGAGTTGAGAAGCGGCGTGTACATCGCCACCGTGGGGCCATCTTTCGAGACTCCCGCTGAGATACGCGCCTTTCGCACGCTAGGCGCCGATGCCGTGGGCATGTCGACCGTCTTCGAGGTCATCGCCGCGCGTGCGATGGGTATGGAGGTGCTCGGCATCTCGATGATTTCGAACCCCGCCGCGGGCGTGCTCGACAAGCCACTGAGCATGGAGGATGTGAACATCGCCGCTCGTGAAGCTGCGCACAAGGTCGAGAAGCTCCTCATCGCCTTCGCAGGATAAGACAAAAGACGCCGGGCCAGACAAAAGCCGCCGGGGCGGAATTGTCTGGTCACGTGACAGGCGTCTCATAACCAGACAATTCCGCCCCGGCGGCTTTTGTCTGGCTTCACATCCACAGTTCGGAAACGAAACAACCACGCGCCGTCCAAGTTTCTTGTGGAGGGTCGGACGACCGGTTATGGTTACTACGGTAAGTTGTCTATAATGAAGCCAAGCCTTTCGAAGGGAGGTGCGCAATGGTACTGGTAAACGTCGAATCGCTGGTCATCGGCCTCCTTCCCATGCCCTCCGTCATCACCCTGCGTGTTGCAGAGCATCGCGAAGACATCGCCGAAGACCTCGTACTTCCCATCTGGATCGGAACGATGGAGGCTACGGCCATTGCCGCCGCGCTCGAGGGCAACGCGACCGAGCGTCCCATCACGCACGCCCTCGCCATCGACCTGGTCGGCTCGCTTGGCGGCACCATCAGTCGCGTCGTTATCGATCGTGTCGAGGGCACGACCTTCTACGCCACCATCTACCTGCGCTGCTCGAATGGCATGTTTACGCGTGTCGATGCGCGTCCAAGCGACGCCATCGCCCTGGCCGCTCGCGCCAATGCGCCGCTTTTCGTCGAGGAAGACGTCATGCAGTCCGCCGCATGCCCGCGTGCGCTCACGCCGGGACAGGACGAGCAGATCGAACTCGAGGAGTTCGACAAGTTCATCGAGCATATCAAGCCCGAGGATTTCGTCACGCACAACGGCGGCAAGGACTAGTCTCTATCCTGTATGCTGCCGGGATCTTGCGTCTCCACCAGCCGGGCTATTTCGCTAATGCTCAGCGTTCGGATGTCCGGGGTTGGCATCGCACGCAGGAACGACTTCGCGTAATTCTTCGTTTGCAGGCGCGCGTCTGCGAGCACGAGCCAGCCGCTGTCGGTCGAGTTGCGGATGAGACGCCCGGCTGCCTGCTTGAGGTCCATCACCGCTTCGGGCAGCGAGTAGCGCCCCCAAGCTGCACGGCCATCGCGCACTTGGCGTTCGCATGCGATGGGGTCGTCGGGGCGACTGAAGGGCAAACGCGCGATGATGACGCAGCGCAGGGTGTCACCCGGGGCGTCAAAGCCCTCCCAGAACGACTTGAGCGCGAACATCGACAGGTTCTTGTCTGCCAGGAAGCGGTCGCGAAGCGACTTCGTGCTCGTGCCGCGCATTTGCGCGATGAGCTCAATTCCCTCATCCGCAAGGCGTGGCTTGAGCTCGCGATACAGCGCTTCCATCTCGCGGCGGTTGGTGAACAGCGTGAGCACCGAACCGCCCATCGCGACGTGCGTTTCGTAGAGCAGATGCGCGAAGGCGTCGCGATAGCCGGGGGCGTTCGGTTCCGGTATGTCGCTCGGCAGCAGGACGGTCATGTTGCGCTCGTAATCGTAGCCGGAAGCGAAGATGTTCGTGTGCACCGGTTTGTCGATGACACGATCGAGGCCGGTCGCACGCAGGAAGTGACCGAAGGGCTCGCGCTCGGCAGTGGCGATGGTGGCCGAGGTGAAGACGAGGCTGCGCGTTTGCGGGTAGAGGTCTGCCGCGAGCGACTCGCCGATGTCGAGCCGCATGGCCTCGAGCGTCTGGTTGGGACGACGCGGGTTGCGATCGAGCTGCAGCGACGTGACGTAACGGTCGTCCGTGCCGTCGAGGATGAGTCTCAACGCATCGACGGCGTTCTTGATGTCGCCCGTGATGCCGGAAAGCTCGGCTAGCTGGTTGGCGAATTCGCCCTCGAACTGCTCGAGCATGGAGATGAGGTCGGCGAGGCGCCCGTTGAGTCCCCAGAGCGCATCTGCGAGCTTGGTGCCCTGCGCACACAGATCACGCCAGGCACTTCCCTCGCGCAACTCGGCGCTAATCCAGACGGTGACGATGCTATAGCTGCCGTTGTCGCGTGAATCGGAGGTGGAAAGCCCGTTGAGCGCCGTGAAGAAATCGGCAGCGAGCAGTTGGATCTGCCCGATCCGGTTCTCGATATCGGCCGTGACGCCGTAGAGCATGCCGCCACCTTCGAGCTTGTCGGCTTGCTTGCGCACACGCGCCGTGGCGCCGCTCTTGGGATTGATGATGCGATTGAGCTCGAGTTCGAGCTCGCGTGAGGCGATGGAGCTGGAAAGCTGACGGCGCGCCTCTCCCTCGACGCCATGTGCCTCGTCGATAATCCAATGCCTGATGGGCGGCAGAATGCCATTGTCTGCCTGCATGTCGCGAAACAGCAGCGCGTGGTTGGTGATGACGATATCGGCGCTGGTGGCGGCGCGGCGTGTACCATGCAAAAAGCAACGACGCGGGAAGTAGGGACAGCGCTTCTTGAGGCAGTCGTTGGCGTTTGCCTGGATGTCGGCGCGCGGCAGACGCACCCAACTTATGTTGAGCGCGTCCAGATCACCCTGACTCGTCTGCGCCGTGAAGCTTAAGAGTGTGGCGGTCATGTTGATAACGTTGCACTCGTCGTCTTGATGCGAACGCGCCACATGCTCGAGCTTGCGTAGGCACAGGTAATGGTCGTAGCCCTTAAGCGCGACGTAGGAGAGCTCGCCATCAAGCGCATCGCGCAGACGAGGCAGCTCATGGTAGACGAGCTGGTCCATGAGGGCGTTGGTCTTTGTCGCGACACCCATCGTGACCTTGTTCTCGCGCGCGCCAAAGGCGATGGGCACGAGATATGCCATCGACTTGCCAACGCCCGTCCCGGCTTCGATGACGCGTATGTCGCCTTCGCGTAGGCACGCAGCGACCTCCTGCGCCATGGCGAGCTGTTCGGGGCGCTCCTCGTAACCGGGATACATCGCTCCCAATATGCCGGTTGGGGAAAAGGCGTCGTCAACTTGCGCTTCGCCGCAGAACGAAAGCGACACCTCATCGGCGTCGGCGCGCGGCGGCAGGGCACTCGCCTGCGTGCGTTCGGTACGATTGCGGCGCAGCGAGAAGTCGACACCGGGGTGTTCGAGCGCGGCCTGCGCGAAGTAGGGGCGAAGGGGCCAGTCGGTCTTTGGCGAGAGGGCGGCGATGGCAGCTGCGAGGCCGGGGGTCATTGCCTGGATGCCTGCGAGCAGGATGCGCCACAAGGCGCCGAGGCAGACGGTGTCGTCCATCGCGCGATGTGATGGCGCGTGCAGTCCGAACGCGGCGGCGAGGTCGACAAGGCGATGTGACTTGAGTCGCGGCAGCACGATTTGCGAGAGGGCGAGCGTATCGACCCACGCACCCGGAAGGGCGCCTGGCTCGGCCTGGCGCATGACGAAGTCCCGGTCGAAGCCGGCGTTGTGCGCGACGAGGTTGCGGCCACCCGCGAACTCGGCCAGTGCGGCGACCGCCTCGCACGGACTCGGGGCGCCCGTTACATCTGCCTGTGTGATGCCCGTGAGCTCGGTGATCTCTTCTGGAATGGCATATCCGGGATCGACGAACGTGTGAAACTCACCCACGGTCTCGCCGCCGCACATGCGGATGGCGGCAATCTCGAGCAACGAGCAGCTTGATGGATTGAGCCCCGTGGTCTCGGTGTCGAGCACGATGACCTCGTCTTCGAGCAGCCCAAACTGCAGGTCGCGCGCACGCTCGGGAAGCTGCCGGTACATGTTGGCCACATCGTCGTCTGTTCCCGCGATGAGGAAGTCGTCGAGTCGTATTTCGCGTGAAACGTCCATGCGCAAAGCCTATCATGTTGCAGTGACATCACGCTCGGTCAAATCGGTATACTTGCGGATAGTCGACTGGAGGACCAGCATGCCCGAATCCGAAATCTATTACGCGACGTACTGCCGCCTCGACGAGACGAGCGGAGATTCCTGTGTCATCGTGAATCCGAACGCTGTCGTGGTCGCTGCCGAGCTCACCATGGCGAAGCAGGTTCATGTCACCGAAAGGGGCAAGGAGGTACCGCGCATCTTGCTGAGCCGTGGTGACGTTGCCATGGGGTTCTTGCCCGACAAGGTTTTCGGGCGCGTGGACAAGTTTCTCGACGAGGGATGGACATGTCGCGCATTTGCAACCGCGGCCATCGTCGACAAGCTTCGCGATGCCAACTACGTGGAGGTCGCGGTCATCTGCTACCGCCCCGAATACGCCTTCTCGTTCGAGCCCTTCGTCGAGGCGATGCTCAAGCGCATGTCCAAGGGAGACCGCCCCGCCATCGCGCTCTCGCCCAAGGAGGCCGACCATGTCGTCGAAAGCGACGGTCAGTGGGCAGACGTCAAATCGCAGAAGCTCCCGAAACTCGAAAAGGGCGTGGCATATTACAAGACCAGACGCATGATGACCGAGAGCATGGCCTATGCGGCCGCCGAGGGCAACAAGGGTTGTTACGTCGGGCTCTTCATCGTCGTCTTCCTCATTATCTTCTCGATCGTCAGCTTTTTCTTCCTACGTTAGGCGAGGTGTCCCGTGCTTACCGAACGCGTTCTCTCGCAGGCTATGCGCATGATGAATGGCCACTACCTGAACCTCAGACCGCTTAGCGAGGGTGAATGGACTCTACCCGCGCCTAAGCCCGGCAAGCGATACATGCTCTACATGCACATCCCCTTCTGCGAGCGTCTGTGCCCCTATTGCTCCTTCAACAGGTTCCCGTTTGAGGAGGAGAAGGCGCGCAAGTACTTCACGAACCTGCGAGCCGAGATGGATATGGTCGCTCGACTTGGCTATGACTTCGACTCGCTGTACGTGGGTGGGGGCACGCCGACGATCCTCATTGACGAGCTCGTCGAGACCATCAACAAAGCACGCGACATATTTTCGATTGTTGATGTGTCGAGCGAGACAAACCCCAACCACCTGCTTCCGGAGTACATCGAAAAGCTCGATGGAGTCGTCCAGCGCCTGTCCGTTGGTGTCCAAAGCTTCGACGACGACTTGCTTAAACAAATGGACAGATATGAAAAATATGGCAGTGCGGAGCAGATTCTTAACAGGATCATCGATGTAGCCGATGCAAATGTGTTCAAATCGCTCAATGTGGATATGATCTTCAATTTTCCCGCTCAGAGCGAGGAAATGCTCATAAACGACATCGCGGCGATACTCGAATCACACACGAATCAGGCCACGTTCTATCCTCTCATGGCTTCGCCGGCGGTGGAAAAATCACTTGCGGCGACCGTCGGCAAAGTTGATTATGTGCGCGAACGTGAATTCTATGAGCTTATTTGCGATGGGTTGACGGGAGGAGACGACCCGGCCTTCACATTTGGTGACGCATGGACGTTCAACGATGCGAAAAGCTCCATGATCGACGAATACATCATCGATTACGAGGAGTACCCTGCTCTGGGAAGCGGTGGCATGAGCTTCTTGGACAGGAAGCTTTTCGTGAACACGTTTAGCGTGAGGGAATATGACGAGCGTATCGAAAGCGGACATATGTCCGTTGCGCGCATGACGACGTTCAGCAAGCGCGACCACATGCGCTACCGCTTCATGATGCAGCTCTTTGGCCTGAGGCTCGACAAGAGGGCCTGGGAGCGCGACTTTGGCTGCACTGTGGCTGCGGGACTTCCCACGGAATACGCGTTCTTCAAGACGAGCGGTGCGATTGACGTCGACGATGATGAGCAGATCACCCTTACGCCCAAGGGTCGCTACATGATGGTCGCGATGATGAGGCAGTTCTTCATCGGAGTGAATGGCGTGCGTGATGATGCTCGCGCGGCGTTGCCAGGTGACGAGCGCAACCTGCTCTTCGGAGCTGGCGTACCCATCAAATAACCACTTTAATCATATGCATAATCGTGCATAACTACTGTTCAAGCAGCGTACTTGCGTGGGAATAGCAGGCGTCCACAAGAGCCCGAGGCTCAAGCGGCATCGCATCTCCCATGAGCGAAACGACGTGCTTCGGCAGCCATGAGCTCCCCGTCCACGGCACGCTCACGACGCATGAGCCGTCGTCGTTATAACTCGCAACGCGTAGACCACGCCAAGTGGGAAGGGGACAATTCGCTGCGAGACGAACGCGTGTACGGGTGCCAGCGTCCAATGCGATGGAGGGACGTGGAGCATCCGTGCGGGGAGAGAAGGTTTCCTCGAGAAGCCGAGTCTCGACAACGCGGTCGACCCTGAAGGAGCGCCAGCTATCCGAGTTGCGACAGTAGGCCTGGAGATAGCGGTGTCCATCCTCCGAGAAGATGCGCAGGGGCTCGACGACTCTGGTTTGTGGCTCGACGTCGTCCGTTCCGCGATACGTGATTTCGAGCAGATGATGCTCGAAATCCTCGCAGGCCGCCGCAAGCACTTGCGTGACATCGGATGCTGCGGGCTCCGTCACGATTCGCAGACGTGGCTTGAGCGAGGTGGCTTCGCTCAGGACGCTCTTCGTGTGCAGTAGGGAGCTCACGAGCTCATCATCAGCTGAGAATCCCGCAGTCGTGAGCGCGTCGACAAGCGCATCGGCTTCGGGGGCGGTGAGACGCAACAACCGCTGCGTGCCATGAGCTTGGAGCACCGCATACGAGTCATGCAAGTCGAGGCGTATCGAAGCTGCGTCGTAAGCGAAGACGAGAAGCTCGAGTGCGCCATACACGCCTTGCTCGTCAACGCCGAGCAGCGTCGCGAGCTGCGGGATCGAGACGGTTTTCTCGCGCTCGATCTGTGCCATGATGGCGAGGAGAAGCTGCCTATCCTTCATGGCACACCTCCCCTGACATGGCGTGCATATAGCGCTCGACACCTGCGACAAGCGCGTTGTGCGCGGCCGCGGGTTCGGCGATTTCGATTCCCGGGCCGTTTTCGATGCACCAGCGGGCGAGCGCCTGTTCGTCGCGGCAGCTCACCGTCCAGATGAGACGATCGTCCTCCCATGTGAGCTGCCCCTGCTCCATCGTGAGTTGCTGGACATTCGGAGCTGCCTGCCCGTCAAAAATGATGCGTGCCGTGAATTGCTCGTCGCCAAACTGGAAGGGCAGCCCGTAGTAGCTGCTCGCATCGAAGGGGCGCTCCTCGAAGTCGGGCGTCTTGGGATTGGTGCCGTTGACGCGTAGCTTGCCCATGCGATCGAGGCGAAAGAGGCGGTCGGAGTCCACGCTCGGATCGAAAGCTGCGACATAGCAGATGCCCCGCAGGAAGAAGCATCCCATGGGCTCGACATCGCGCCGCGATTTTCTGCCGGCGGAGTTTACGTAGTCGAATGAGAGGCGCTTACGCGTGGTGATGGCCTTCTTGACCTTCGCGAAGCCTTGCGGCTCATATGCGCGCGCAGAATTGCGGCCCTCGGACTCGATGAGTTGGGGGAGCATGTCGGGAATCTCAAGCTCGTCGCCGAGCTTGACGAGCACCATGCGCAGCTCCTCCTTGAAAGGGTAGCCATCGTCCTCGAGTAGTGCGCCGCAGAGCAAGCGCAGAAGACTCACCTGCGGCTTCGTGAGGTTGAGAGGCGCGGCGAGCGTCCTGCTCGCGTCAAGTGTGTAGCGCTGCTGGTCGTCGATGCTGAGGAAGACGCCGCTGTTTTGTAGCGTCTTCTTGTCACGTTCGAAGCGTCTGCGCGTGGAATCCTCGCTACCGGCATGCTCGCCGTATTCGTAGGGAAGTGCACGTCGGATGCTGGCAAGGTCGATTGGGCCGCTCTCGCGTACGAGGAGCATGAGTTTGACGATGCGCTCTGCTTCGCTGATGTGCGTCATAAGGTGGCTCGCTTTGATTCGTCGTTTGCCTGTCGCGTTCGTCGGCAGGCCGAGAAGCGCGTCTCCCCACATAATATCGCGCATATGCGAAGCGATGCTATAATTGCCAGAACTGATTGATCCTCGAAAGGTACTAATCGCATGAATAACGAACCCATGTACAACGCGTTCATCAACAATCGAGAGCAAGCAGACAATCGCTCATCAAAATCCAAGAGCAGACGCAGGAACAAGCGCATCAAGGAAGATGACCTCCCCGAGCTCGACTACGACCTCGAGGAGCCGGGCGAAGGCGACTTCGCGCGCGGTCCCGTCGTCGGCGTCGACAGAACGCTGGGAGGCCACCCGGAATTCCTCCGCCACGATGTCGAAGAAGATGCCCCCGATGCGTGCGATGGCCCCATCACTCGCGAGCCGTTCGAATTCGAGGGTGGGTGCGTGAGCCTACCTCATCCCGATGTCTTCAATTCGTATCCCCCCGAGGTCCAACGCAAGATCATGGAGTGGACCGATCGCGACATTCGTGCTCGCCGTGATGACGAGTCTCGCCGCCAGGACGCCATCCTGCGTGCGAACATCGCGCGTGAGAAGACGAAGATGGGTGTACCGGTCGCCATCATCATCTTGTCCATCGTCTGCGCCGCTATCACGGGCTTGTACACGCAAGATGCCGCCTTCGTGTTCGCCTTCCTGGTAGTGGCGATTGTCGTCATCGTCGCCATCTTTGTGAATCGCTGCATGCAGGGCAAGCGGGGGCGCTCGCAATCACAGCATCCAAAGATGTAGACAGCTGGCAAACGAGTTCCTGGAGCCCCGCTAGGGGCTCTTTCATATGTACGTCGGCCATGATGAGTGGTTTGCGATGGTCCCAATGGACAAATTGAACATCGCTTTTACCGTGAGATTTGATACCCTGTCGATTATCAATTCGTTTAACCTTCTGAGAGGATAATAAGATGAGCCAGGACATGATCAGCGTCGACGAGGCGCGCCGCAGGACGATTGAGCTTGCGAGCCAGGAGCGTTTCAGGACGCATGTCGAGGAAGTCGACCTCTTCTCTGCTGTCGGTCGCGTTGCTGCTGGCGACCTCACAAGCGACATCGATGTCGCGCCTTTCGATAACACGGCGATGGACGGTTTTGCCGTCGTCTCCTCCTCCTCGCTCGATGACGCGAGCGAGGATTCCCCCGTCGAGCTCGAGATCGTCGATTGGGTGGGCGCGGGTGTCGTGAGCCAGGTCACTCTCGAGCCCGGACAGGCAATCCGCATCATGACGGGCGGAATCATGCCCGAGGGCGCCGATGCCGTGGTCAAGATCGAAGACACGACCTTCACCGGTGACGGTGGCGTGGGTGAGCGCGTGCGCATCTGCGTGCCCGTGACCAAGACCAACGTGCGCAAGGCGGGCGAGGAGGCCAAGGCGGGCGATGTCGTCGTGCGCAAGGGCGAGGTGATTCGCGCTGCGACGGTCGGCCTGCTCGCAAGCACCGGCAACACGACCGTCCCCGTATACGCGCGCCCCAAGGTTGGCGTCATCAGCATCGGTACCGAGCTCGTCAAGCCGCCGGCAAAGCCCGAGCCGGGCAAGATTCGCGACGCGAACGCATATGTCCTCGGCGCCTATGCCCTCGAGCTAGGTTGTGAGGTCGAGCTATACCCGATTGTCGAAGATGACGAATCTGCTATCCATGCGCTGTTCGAGCGTGCTGTCGCCGAGTGCGATTTTGTGGTTTCGAGCGGCGGTGCAAGCAATGGTGACTTCGACTATGCCATCGAGACCGTGCGCGAGCTTGGCGAGGTCGTTTTCGATTGCGTGAGTCTGAGGCCTGGTAAGGCGCAGGCCTTCGGTTGCGTGGGCAACACGCTTGTCGAGGTGCTTTCCGGCAACCCCGCCGCCGCCGCGGTGGGCTTTCAGCTCTTCGGTCGTCCCGCGCTTCGCGCTATGCAGGGGTTTGCTGATCTCGACCGTCCGGTGAGCGAGGCCATCTTGGCGCAGCCCACGCGCAAGAAGGAGGCGCGTGCCTTCTTTCAGAGGGGTCATCTCGAGCTTGGTGAGGATGGCCAGCTGTTCGCCTGCCAGGAAGAGAAGCAGTCCTCCGCCCTGCTATCAGAGATGAACCGCAGCACCGTGCTCATCGAGCTTCCACAGGGCACCGGCACCTTCGAGGCCGGCACTCCCGTTAGGTGCCTTCATCTGGACATCGACGAGGGAACCGTCATCTAGACGGCCGGGGGGGGACCAGACAACCGTCGCCGGACCAGACAGAAGTCGCCGGGGCGGAATTGTCTGGTTTCGAGACGCCTGTCACGTAACCAGACAATTCCGCCCCGGCGACTTCTGTCTGGTCCCCCCAACCTCGGGAGTTTTTATGAGTGACGAGATGCTTGACGCGAAGTACCGGGATCTGCTCGAGCAGCTCCGCTCGTTCGAAAGTGTTGCCGTTGCCTTCTCGGGCGGCGTCGATTCTGCTCTGTTGCTCCATGCCGCCCGCGAAGCACTTGGCGAATGCGTCGTCGCCATCACGGCGCAGTCCCGCCTCTTTCCGCAGCGCGAACTCGACGAGGCCATCGCTTTCTGCCGCGAACGCGATATCCCGCAGGTCATCGTGCCCACACACGAGTTCGAGGACGAGGCGTTTCGCCGGAACCCGCCCGACCGCTGCTATCTGTGCAAAACGGGACTCTTGCAGGCTGTCATCGATGCGGCAAATGAGCGCTGCGTCGAAACCGTTGTCGAGGGGTCGAACGTCGATGACGAAAGCGATTACCGCCCGGGTTCCCGTGCGATAGCCGAGCTTGACGTGCTCAGCCCGCTTAAAGACGCGGGCCTCACGAAGAGCGATATACGTGAGCTATCACGCGAAAGGGGGCTGCCCACCTGGGACAAGCCATCGTTTGCGTGCCTTGCCACGCGCTTCGCGTTCGGCACCTGTCTGAGCGCAGATCATCTCGCCATGATCGATGCTGCAGAGCAGTTTCTCCTCGACCGGGGCTTTCATCAGGTGCGCGTGCGCTATCACGGGTCCACGGCACGCGTCGAGGTGAGAGCAGACGAGGTCAAGCGACTCGTTCTGCCCGAGAACAGAGAGGCAATGGAGCGCAGGTTCAAGGAGCTCGGCTTCGAGCGGGTGGAGGTTGACCCTGACGGATATCGCACAGGTAACATGAACGTGGCAAGCGAGGGCATGTAGGCGGTTCTCGCAAGGTAATGCCCTATACTTGAGATCAAAGCCCATCATTTTGCAAAAGGAGAATTCATGAGCGAGTCACGCGCCGGATGGTATCCGGACCCATCGGGAGATCCGTCGAAGCTTCGTTACTGGGATGGCACCCAGTGGACGGACGACTATGCAGATAGTCCCACGTGCGCCCAGGCTTCGGCAGAGCAAGTCGACCCTGCCGCCGGAGAGGTCGTGTGTCAGGCGCAGATTATCGATGATAGGCAGCCCACATATAACATGGACTCGCAGGACTCCACGCTGCGCCTCATCGCCTTCGTCTTTTGCGTCATCTCCACCGTGACAGCGGGCTGGATGCTCATCCCGCTTGCCTGGATGGTTCCCATGACCGTGATTACCTGGGGAATCTACAAGGGCAAGAAGAGGAACACGACGGCGTTCGGCGTCTGCACGCTCATCTTCGTGAGTCTCGTGGGAGGCATCTTGCTCCTCGTCTCCAAGAAGGACGACTAGCTCGATATAGTCGAAAGTGAGACAAATGGACAGGGCATTTGTCTCACCATCCTACGTAACAAAACGGGGACAGACCTCGCATCTCGTCCGCACTCTATTCAGTTCGGCATATAGTGTGCACGTACGCCACGCAGTGGCCAGCTACTCCGCGCTCATGACGCCGCGCGGACACGAGAGCGGAAGTGGGTTCATCTCATGAAGACCAGTAAGATCAAGAAGGCGGACGGCAAGGTAATCCTCGAAGTCACCGCCACGTCCGATGACGTCAACAAGGCATTTTCGCTTGCGGAGCTCGACTTCGCCAACTCGATGGGTATAAACCCCGAACCCGGCAAGACGATTGCGCAAATGGCCGAAGAGAAGATGGGGATCAAGAATCTCGATTCCATCATCGAGGCAAACGCCATCGAGGCGCTCGCACCCTTTGCGATTGACAAAAGCGGCATCGCTCCCGCGTTTCCTCCCCATCCCACTCCGAGCACGGCAATCAAGCGCAACCAGGAGTTCAGCTTCACGATGGAAGTGACCCCCAAGCCCGACTACGAGCTCACCTCATACGATCCGATCGAGGTCACCCTTCCTCCGTTCACAATCAACGAGGCCGAGGTCGACGCGCAGATTGCGCAGCTTGCCGAGCGCAACACCACTTATACGACCGCCGATCCCAAGCCGCTCGAAAAGGGCGATGCGTGTCTCGTGTCCATCAAATGCTACGAGGATGGCAAGGAGCTCACGGGTCTTACCACCGATGGTCGCACGTACGTTGCCGGAGAGGGTTTCATGCCCGCCGACTTCGACGCGCATATCTTTGGCATGGAGCCGGGCGAGACACGCAAGTTCGTCTTCGAGGGTCCGAGTGTCGATGAGAATTACAACGAGATCATGCAGAAGTTCGACTGCGAGGTCACGCTCAAGGAGATCCAGAAGCCGGTCGTCCCCACCGTTGATGACGAATGGCTTGCCACCAACCTCCCCATGTACAAGAGCCTCGACGATTTGCGCGGCGATATTCGCAAGAGCATCGAGAAACGCGATTCCGAGCAATACGAGGAATACAAGCGCCAGATGGTCGCAAGTGCGCTTGGCGCGCGCTTCGAGGGCAAGATTGCCGACGAGGTGTACGAGAACGCACGTGACAACCTCATGAAGAACATCCGCATGGGCCTCAAGCAGCAGGGTATGAGCTGGGAAGATTACGTGCAGCAAAACGGTGGCGAGCAGCAGATGAGCATGATGCTCATGCTGCAGACGCGCGAGATGGTCGTGCAGGGCTACGCGCTCGATGCGATCTTCCGCCACGAGAATCTCGGTCTTTCCGAGGATGACATCGACGAGGCATGTCACATGATGGCACCTGGCGTTAATCCCAAGCAGGTTCGTCAGCAGATCGAGAACGAGGGCAAGGGCTTCGTGTTGCGCGAGTCTGCCGAGCGTCTGAAGGCGAACAAGTGGGCAGCCGAGCATGCGAAGGTGACGATACAGGAGCCGGTGCAGGCATAGCGGCCGACATACACAGTGCAAAGGCACCGGAAAGACCATTGGGCAGAAGCGGTCTTTTCGGTGCCTTCATGTATGGCAAAGGACACGGGGGGGGTGAAGGGCCTAGTCGCTCACGTCGAGCAGCTTTACCCAGTAGACGATGTCCTTGCCTGCGAGGGGATGGTTGAAGTCGATGGTAGCGACCTGGTTTTCCACGCTCACCACCTTTGCCGGAATGGGCTCGATGTTACGCGGCGAAGTCCACCCGATGTATTCGCCAACGGGTAGGTTTTCGCCGTTGGGCACCTTGTAGGTGGGGAAGTGCTGTACGGCGCTCTCGTCGTATTCGCCGTAGGCGTCTGCCGCCGCGAGTTCGACCGTGCGCTCCTCGCCCGGCTCCATTTCGAGTAGGACGTCTTCCAAGGCTTTCATGACCTGACGCCTGCCGAGGATTATCTCGTGCGGAGTGCCCTCGCAGTCGTCAAAGACCTCGCCGTCGGGAAAGCTGCCGCGATACAGGAAGCGCGCGGTTTGTCCCTTTTGCGCCATATGACCGCTCCTTTCGTTGAGCATTGGCAAAACTGGGACAAATGGACACGTCATTTGTCCCAGTTTTGCTCTGCGGTTTCGAGCGGATGCGCCTAGTGCCAGCGCTGTGAGGTGAGGAAGAATCCCTCGACGGGCTTGATCTCGCTATCGTCGTCAACGAGGTCGGCGGCGAGCTCTTCTGCGTTGTTGCAGATTGCGCTCACGGGAGCCTCGATCTCATCGACCTCTACGCTCTCTTCGGTAATCTTCTCGTCAGCCATGGTTCCTCTCCTCTTCATTGAATGCAAGGCTGCCGGACTCCTGCGAACGCCGTCTCATAACCCATGGGAAGGCGCCGCGTATGAAATTCCGGCGTCCATCAGATAGTAGTTCCCCGCTCATCGCCTGCCTATCGTATGAAAGGTATGAGATTGGATACAAGCTATCAAACTCCCCGCTCGATAGTTCGCCGCGCAACGAGACGATAGGGTTTGCTCCAATGGCAGAAGAAGGGAAGGAACCCCGTGGCTCAGGACAACGCAAAATCTACTGGTACCATTATGAAAGAAGGGACACCGCAGGACGGGCGCAGGTATCAGAATCCCGTGCTTGTGGGAATCGTGCTGCTCATATCGGGCATTTCGGTGGCGATGATCCAGTACAAGGTCCCCACCATCATGACAAATCTCATGGGGCTGTTTTCGATGGATGCGTCAACGGCCTCCTGGCTCATGTCGATCTTCACGCTCGTGAGCATCTTCGTTGCGTTGCCGGCTGGCGCGCTCGCTCAGCGCTTCGGGGCCAAGCGCATGTTGATCATCGCATGCGGCATCGCCATCGCGGGTTCCCTCATCGGTCTCGCGTCCGATACGAGTCCCATGCTCATCGTATCGCGTGCCGTCGAGGGTGCGGCCCTCACTATCCTCACGACGTGCGGCCCCATCATCGTTCAGCAGAACGTGAGCCCGGACAAGGTGGGAACGTCCATGGGCATATGGGGCATATGGGGCTGCCTGGGGTCAACCGTCGCGGCGGTGCTCACCCCGACCGTTTTCGGCATGTGGGGCTTCGACGGCCTATGGATTGCATTTGCCGTCGTCACGGCAGTGGCTGCCATGCTCGTGCTCGTTTTCATCCGCAAGCCGGCGCAGATGCCCGTTGCCGTGGAGGTGCAAGACGCGGTGACGCAGCCTGCTCGGAAACCACGTTATCGTGACATCTTCTCCAAGGACATGTTCCTGTTCTTCGGGGCGTTCGTCGTCTACAACATCTGCATGCTCGCTATCCTGGCGTTCGTGCCGACCATTCTGCAGATGCAGGGTTTCGACGCGACGCTGTCCGGCATCATAAGCACGGCTCCCATGTTGCTTTCGATCATATCCTCGCCGCTGTTCGGCGTGATTTCGGACAAGATCGGCCGCAACAAGCCGCTGCTCATCATCGCCATGTTCGTCATGGGCCCATGTACGTTCCTGCTCTATACCCAGACGGGGCCGTTGCTCTGGGTCGGTGTCATCGCGATGGGGTTACTCGGCATGGGTGGCATTGGCCAGTACCTTTCGGGTTTCACCAAATTGCTACCGAGTCTCGAACTCGCGTCCGTGGGAATGGGCGTCCTTGTCACCTTCCAGGGAGTTGGCCAGTTCCTCGGTACCTTCTTCGTGCAGATGCTGCTCGGTCCGCAGTTGACCGAGTGGTGGTTTGCCGGAATCGCGCTCATGGTCCTGGGGTTTGCGGGTACCGCTCTTATCGCCATCTGCAAGCTCCGCTAGGGGCGTGTGGCTGGCCTCATACGCCTTCACCCCCACTTTGGCCTGCGTGTTCGTTGCGTGTATCATGTGCGTCATACTTTTTGTACGATGGTTTCGCCTTTTTGCAGACGATATATTGGCATTGGGGGTTGGGCCTGTGCCCGCGTGTCATTCGCGTCTTGCCGTCCTCTGGTAGGAGAATTCGCGGCAGCCCGCGTGGGCAGCGCCTGCAACCGCAGATTCTAGATTCAGATGCTTTCCTCGGGGGAGGGGGCTCTCGCAACGCGCAACGCGCGCTGCGCGAAGCAAGGGGGCGTATCATGAACGAGGCACAATCGGACGCCGACGGTGACATCCAGGCCAATCGCAAGCCCATCGGTGGAAACGAGGCCGATTTCGAGGCGGTGCTGATTGATGGCATCCTTGGATTCAGCCTGTCGATCGGCAATGCCATACTGCTGCTCGTCGGTTCCATATCCCATGCGCAGTCCATCTTCCAAGCGGCGACCATGCTCGTCGCGTCGGCAGTCGTCGCGGCGCTGTTCTTCAAGATCGTCCAGCTCAAGACGGATGTCATTTCGGCGAACCTGCCGCGCGTGGTCTACGTATGCGGGCATGCGCTCTGCTTCCTGGTTTCGATCATAGGCATGTTCCTGGGCATCGATTACGTCACGGCTATCGCTGCGGCACTCGGTCTCGCCGACACCCTCATACTCTACGGGCGCTTTCTGGCCGCCCTTGCCCGAAAGGCCCTCATGCTCGTCGTGGACACGGCCTTTCTATATCCTGGCGTCTTGATGATGATCATCGTCAACGTTCCCGTTCCCTACGACACGATCGTGCTTTCGGTCATGGTGCTCGTTACGATCGTCGTCGCATTGCTCTTCGTCCGACGTCACTACGATTTCGGCGAGCTCATAAGCGCTGCGGATTCAAAGGCCCGTAGCATCAAGGTCAAGGGAAACGTGCACACGCTCTTTCTCGTCGGCTTCATGATCGCCGCGTTCCTGCTCTTCAACCCGCTGCCCTTCGGCATCGAAATGTCGAACGTGGCGCTCGGCCTTGCCTTTGCCATCGCGGGTCTGCTTTCCCTGATCATGCGACAGGTAAACGAACGCGGTTCGAAGGACGCACTCAGAAAGAGCATGGCGCTCGCCTCCGTGGTGCTGCTTTTGCCGCTCGTGCTCGTACCCGACGAGGTGAAGCTCGTGCTTCTCGCGTGTTATAGCTGCTTTGTCATTTTGGAGACGTTGACCATCCTCGATGCGATCGTTGAGACCGTGCGCTTCAACCTCATCGCCGCCATGTGGCTCATCGGCAAGGAGTGCTCGGTATTCTTCGCGGGCATGGGTGTGGGAGGATTGCTCTTCTCGCTGTTTCCATTCCTGGCGCAGTTGGTCGGTGACGTCGACGCGACGCTCATGCTCTGCATCGTGGTCGCGGTAATCTGCGCGTGGATGCAGATAAACGTTAACTATCAGATCTATCCTTTCGAGCCCATCATCGAAGAACCGGTTGATGACGAGGTGACTGCGCACATCGAACGCACGGGACGTCGCAAGGCCCAGTGGCATCAGAAGATCGATGCGGTGTGCGAGCAGTATCATCTCTCGCCGCGCGAGTGCGAGATTCTTCCCATCTTGCTCAGGGGACGCGACGCCAAGTACATCATGGACACCTTTTACATCTCACAGTCAACTGCGAAGACGCACATATATAACATCTATCGCAAGTTCGGCATCCACTCCCGTCAAGAGCTGCTCGACTTTGTCGAGGACATCGAGTTCATCGATTTCGGCGTTTCCGATGAGCCCGTGGAGCGGGATGAGACGGATCAGGAGAAGAGCTGAGCTCGTCCCCAGACCTCTCTGACAGAGGGGTCGAAACACCTCATACTTCAGGTTCGATGCTTTGACCGGGAGCTTTCCGAACCTCTCACAGAATTTCCACATTTGCGACCAATTCTCGTCCGGAAATAAACCCAGGACAATTTTGCCCACGGAGACGTGCGCCCATACGCACGCATTCGACTCCGGGTTGTGCGGCTCGGAGCGACCGATGTCCCAAAGGGATGTCGGTTGGGGAGGGAATGTGGTAATTGATAGAAGAGGAGGAGTTATGTCTGATCAATCACTTGATAAGTCCAAGTGCATAGACGGCAGCTATGGGTGGGTAGTCGTGCTGTTCACCATGTTGGTGGGCTTCGTTCCGGGCTCCAACATGGCCAAGGCGATTTCGCTCGCACCAATTGTCTGCATGAACTTCCAGATCAACGAGGCAACCTTCGGTCTGATCGTCGCGTCTTTCTACATCATGGGCTTCATCATGGCGTTCCCCACCACGGGCTTGGTTAACAAGCTCGGCATGAAGGGGTCCGTCGCCATCGCCGTCGGCTGCGGCATCATCGGCTCCATCATGGGCGCCATGGCCGGTACCAACCTCACGGTCTTCGTCGTCAGCCGCGTTATCGAGGGTGCGTCGTTCGGCATCATGGGCGTCGTTGGCGCATCGTCAATCGGCCCGTGGTTCTCGCCCAAGAAGCGCTCGCTTCCGCTGTCCATCTGGTCCATGTGGGTTGCCGTCTGCATGTGCGTCTGCCCGATTCTCTTCGGCTGGCTCAACGAGTCCATGGGCGTCGACATGGCGGGCATCTGGTGGGGTACCGCGGTCTACGACCTCGTCGTCGGCATCCTGTTCATCCTGTTCTATCGCAGGCCGCTCGACCTCGACAAGGTCGAGAACGAGGAGGATCCCACGGGTACCAAGAAGGCAAGCATCAGCCGCGCTCTGAAGAGCCCGATGCTGTGGGCGCTCGCCCTCATCTTCCTGTTCGACGAGGCCGCGTTCATGGCAATCAACGGCTTCATCGTCCAGTACCTTACGACGCAGCTCGATGCGTCACTCGTTCTGGCAAACGCCATCTTCTCGTTGTTCGGCTTGATGGGTGCTCTCACGCCCCCCATTTCCGGCTGGATTACCCAGAAGTGGAACAACCATCGCTGGGTCCTGCTCGTCGGCCTGTTCGTCGCGGTCATCTACACCGCCCTGGTCTTCCAGCTTAAAGACCCGATGCTCTACTATCCGCTGTCCATCCTTGCCGGTATCGTCGGCGGCGCCGTGCCCTCCATCCTGTGGCAGTTCACGCCCAACACGGTCGAGGATGCCGATATCCCCGCGGCTAACGCCTTCATGGCGTTTACGCAGAACATCGGCATGACCATCGGCGCGCTCATCATCGGCAACGCGATCGTCATGTGGGGTTGGAGCATGGGCTCCCTCATCGGCATGGTGCCCCTGTACATCATCTGCCTCATCATCTACTTCGCCTTTGGCGTCCAGAAGAAGCTCAAGCTCTAGTTTGCTTCGCGTGCGATGGGGTGCGCCGCTTGGGGCGGCCACCCCATTCGCGCGTTCTTTGTCCTTTGTGTAACTGGAACGGAATCCGAGATCGTTCATGTAAATCACCCGTTCACGGCCTTGTCTATAACCGACATCAGCCGTGGAGTACGAGGGGATTTCGCAGGGGGACCATGATTTCCGCACCCATGTACGATTCTCAACTTGCGTCTCGGAACCGTAATTTTTGCATGTGCCGTGTTCCCTCGACGGCAATTGCAAATTCGAGCTGGGACGTGTCCTGGCTCAATGGACCGCCTTCCTCGCACAACGGCACGGGATTGTCCCGAGCCGCGGAAGGCATCCCGCCTCTTTTGAAAGGAGAGACGTGTATGTGTTTCAGACCCGCAAGCTTTGAGTCCGAAGGTGACAACCCCTATTTCGTTCCCGGAGATCCCGAGGATGCCGCAGCCCCCGGTGCCCCCGGAGCCCCCGGCGCACCCGGCGCACCCGGAGCTCCCGCGGCACCTGGTGCCCCCACCGCTCCCGGAGCTCCCGCGGCACCGGGCGCACCCGCCGCGCCGGGCCAGCCGTCTTAATCGAGATGTCTCGTCGGGCACGTTCCGGTGCAGGCGCCCCCCCCGGTCGGTGAAAGCCGACTTGGGACACGAAGTGACAAGACAGGTTGAGAGAGAAGAGGAAAGGAAAGAGCATGAAGATTTTCAAAGGTCAGGGCACTGCCGATCTTGGCAAGCCGTGGCGCTTCGAAGAAGACGGCCTCACCGTCACCCGCGGTTGCGCATGGTCTCCTCCGGGATGTCATCCGACCGGATGCGGTATCAAGACCTACGTGAACTCCAACGGCGAGCTCGTGCGCGTCGAGGGCGATGAGAACCATCCCATCACAAACGGCCGCCTCTGCGTCCGTTGCCTGACCATCCGCGATTACGTCTACAATCCCGATCGCGTCCTGTATCCCATGAAGCGCGCTCGCGAGGACCGCGGCAAGAACAAGTGGGAGCGTATCACTTGGGACGAGGCGTATGACACCATCGCCGAGAAGGTAAAGTACTTCAAGGACAAGTATGGTGCCGAATCCATCCTGGTCATGGGCGGCACCGGTCGCGAGGGTGGCCCCATGCTTCCCGCATACGCGCACGCATGCCTGGGTACCCCCAACGCGTGCTATACGCAGTCCGGCTATTCCTGCTACATTCCGCGTGTCGCGGGCACGACCTACGTCATGGGCGCGACCTATCCCGAGATGGACTATGCCGGCGGTCTGCCCGGCCGCTATGACGACCCGATGTTCAAGCTTCCCGAGCTCATCGTGTTCTGGGGCAAGGAGCCCCTTCCGTCCAACGGCGACGGCCTGTTCGGTCACGCCGCCATCGACATGATGCGCCGCGGCTCCAAGCTCATGAGCATCGACCCGCGCGTCAACTGGGTCTCCACGCGTGCCGACTGGCACCTGCGCCTGCGTCCCGGCACCGACGCGGCCCTGGGCATGGCGATGCTCAACGTTATCATCGAGGAGGACCTCTACGACCACGACTTCGTCGACAAGTGGTGCTACGGCTTCGAGCAGCTCGCCGAGCGCGTCAAGGAGATGCCCGCCGAGAAGGCCGCCGAGATCTGCGACCTCGACGCGAACCAGATTCGCGAAGCCGCTCGCGTCTACGCCGCGGCCAAGCCCGCGCAGATCGCGTGGGGCCTGGCCATCGACCAGAAGTCCAATGGCGTCCAGGCCGGCCACTGCATCATGGCCCTCGAGGCCATCACCGGCAACATCGACGTTCCCGGCGGCCAGCTCATCGGTGATGTCAACGACGGACTCGAGCTCGGCTTTGGCTGGAACAACCTCGGCCCCGAGCTTCAGAGCAAGATCCTGGGCATCAAGGAGTACCCGGCCTATGTCGGCCTCGTTCTCAACGCGCAGTGCGACATGGTCCTCGACGCGCTCGAGGCGGGCGACGACGCCAAGTACTATCCGTTCAAGATGGGCGTCTTCGAGGACACCAACTTCCTGGCCGGCACCTGTGCCGCCCAGCCCAAGCGCTGGCACGATGCCATGGTCAAGAACCTCGAGTGGTGCTTTGGCATCGACGTGTGGATGACCCCGACGATTCAGGCCACCTGCGAGATCTTCCTGCCGCTGTCGTCGACCGTGGAGCATGATACCGTCGTGTACACGCACTACGGCGCATCGCCGATCATGGCCGGTGCCGTCAACAAGTCCATCACGGTGGGTGACTGCAAGGGCGATTGCGAGATCTTCTACGAGCTCGGCCTGCGCTGCATGCCCATCAACTTCGAGAAGTACAAGGACTACTACGACTTCCTGGCCGATTACCGCCTTGCCTATAAGAAGTCCTTCGAGGAGCTGCGCGAGGAGGTCGTCCACCAGAAGACCGAGATGTGCGGCTACTACAAGTACGAGTCCGGTCGCCTGCGTCCCGACGGCATGCCCGGCTTCAACACCCCGACCGGCCGCGTCGAGCTCTACTCGACGATGTTCCGCCAGTTCGGCGAGGATCCTTTGCCGTACTACGAGGAGCCGCAGCTCTCGCCGGTGTCCACGCCCGAGAAGATGGAGGAGTATCCCTTTGTCCTCACGACGGGTGCCCGTACCTATTGCTACTTCCACTCGGAGGGCAAGCAGATCCCGTACCTGCGCGAGATGAATCCCGACCCCCTGATCGAGATCAACCCCGAAGACGCGCTCAAGCATGGCATCACCGATGGCCAGTGGGTCGAGGTTGCAAGCCCGTTTGGCAAATGCGTCTTGAAGGCCAAGGTTTCCCAGATCGTCAAGCCGGGTGTCGTGCATGCGCAGCATGGTTTCTGGTTCCCCGAGAAGGATCCCGAGGAGCCCAGCCTGTACGAGGTATGGCGTTCCAACATCAACGAGCTCATCCCTCACTTCATGGTCGGAAAGCTCGGATTCGGCGCGCCGTTCAAGTGCCTGATCTGCAGCGTGAAACCGGTGTCGGAGAACTATGACACCGACATGATGGAGGTTTGGGACCACTTCGGAAAGTTGGTGATCTAGATGACAGCCTACGGACTGCTTATCGATTACGAGTTTTGCACGGGCTGCCAGTCTTGCGAGGTTGCGTGCAAGGAGATTCATAACATCCCCGTGGGGCAGTGGGGCATTCGCGTTCTCGACGATGGCCCCTGGGAGTGCTCGGACGGCAAGTTCAACTGGAACAAGATTCCGACCCCGACCCGCCTATGCGACCTGTGCGTGGAGCGTACGGAAAAGGGCCAGCAGCCCTTCTGCGTGCATCATTGCCTGGCCGGCGTCATGCAATGGGGCACGGTCGAGGACCTTGCAAAGGAGCTCGAGGAGAAGCCGAACCAGGTGCTCTTCGTACCCAAGCCCTACCAGTATTAGCAAACCCGTCGCGTGACGAGAGGTGCATGCGGGAGAGCAAGCGACCCCGCGTGCATCCCACGCGACAAGAGGCGAGCGAGAACAGGACGCCTTCATGGACCAGCGGGAACTCGAAGTTCAAACCGAGGACAGATGCGACAACTATGCCATGCTGTCGCGCCTGTTTCGGAGCGAGGTCGACAAGGAACTCCTTGCCGACCTGATCGAAAGCCCCGTCGCCGAGTCGACGGGTAACGAGCTCTTTGACTCGGGCTACGCGCGCGTACGCGCATATCTGGACGCGATTGACGATCTCGATCGATTCAAGTCGGTGCTTGCCATTGACTACTGCCTGGCATTTCTGGGCTATGGCGTCGACCCCGACAAGGCGGACGAGGCGGGTAGCAATGCCGCCTACCCATACGAGTCGATCTACCGTACCGGAAGCAAATCGCTGGGCGGAGACCACTGCGCCGAAGTGTCCGATGCGTTCCGCGCATGCATGTTCGCGCCCACGAGAGATCGCCTCATCGCGGACGACCACATCGCGTGCGAGCTCGAGTTCATGCAGTACCTGGCCAATAGCGAGCTTACCGCCCTGCGCGCGGGCGAGCTGGCGGCCGCCGCCGGGACGCGGAAAAAGGAACTCGAGTTTCTGGAGGGCCATCTGCTTGCGTGGATCGGCTCCTTCGGGGAAGTGGTCGCGAAGTTCGCCGAGACGGATTTCTACACCGGCCTGCTCGCCATGACGCAGGGTTGGCTCGAGCTCGATGCCGAGTATCTGCGCGAGGTCTGTACGACGGAGAGGGAGGGGGCGCGATGACGCAGGATCACGGGCCAGATGGCCGCAGCTGGAACAAGAGCGAGGTCGAGTATGACCTTGGCGTTGCTGGCCCCGGTCAGAGCATCGTCATCACCATCACCCGTTCTGTCGGGGTCAAGATCATGGACCACGAGAATTACGAGCTCTACAAGGCAGATGAGGACTGCAGGGCCTTTTCGGGCCAGCTGACCTCGTCACCGTATCGATTCAAGGTGCCCCGCGAAGCGCGCTGGCACGTGATCATCAATCCGCACACGTACTCGGGAACCGCCGAGTTCAACGTGAAGCTCATCGATGACGCGGTGCTTGGCGCCTGATCGCGCGGATACGCACGTTTGGTTATGACGGTCCGGTACAGACAAGAGCCGGGCCGTGAAAGAAGGAGAAGGAGAGTGAAGCAATGGAGTTAAGTGATTACAAGGCAGCTCCAGTCGTGAAGCTGGATTCCCTTGCCGACGTCAACGACATCGGCAAGCCCTGGCGCTACGAGGATGGCGATTACATCGTCACCCGCACCTGCCCGTGGTCGCCTCCGGGATGCCATCCCGTCGGCTGCGGTCTCAAGCTCTACGTCAACGAGGACGGCAGGCTCGAGCACGTCGAGGGCGACGAGAACCATCCCGTCACCCAGGGTCGTCTGTGCCCGAGGTGCATCACGCTGAAGGACTACGTCTACAGCCCCGCCCGCATCCTCACCCCGATGAAGCGCGATCGCTCCCAGCGTGGCAACGCGGATGCCTGGGAAGAGTGCTCCTGGGACGAGGCCTTTGCCATCATCAAGGAGAACTACGAGCGCATCGTCGACCAGTACGGCCCCGAGTCCATCATCGGCATGTCCGGCACCGGCCGCGAGGGTGGCACCATGTCGCTGTATCCTACGATGGTGTTCGGCACGCCCAACTACTGCTACATGCAGTCTGGCTATGCCTGCTACACTCCGCGTCTCGCGGCTGCCGCCTACATCACGGGTTCCACCTATTCCGAGTGGGATTACGCGGGTGCGCTGCCCGACCGCTGGGATGACGAGCGCTACACGCTGACCGAGGTTCTGGTCATGTGGGGCAAGGCTCCGCTCGAGTCCAACCCGGACGGCTTCTTCGGCCATGCGGTCGTCGACGCCATGCGCCGCGGCACGCGTCTCATCCAGATCGACCCGCGTGTCAACTGGCTGTCCGCCCGCGCCGACATCTTCATCCAGCTGCGCGCCGGCACGGATACGGCCCTGGCCATGGCGATGCTCGACATCATCATCAAGGAGGACCTCTACGATCACGAGTTTGTCGAGTACTGGTGCTACGGCTTCGAGCAGCTCGCCGAGCGCGTCGCCACGATGCCCCCCGAAAAGGCCGCCGAGATCTGCCAGGTTCCCGTCGAGAAGATCTACGCCGCCGCACGCATGTACGCGAAGGCCAAGCCGGCCGCCATCATGTGGGGTCTTGCCGTCGACCAGAAGACCGACGGCATGCAGAACAGCCAGTGCATCATCGCGCTGCAGGCCATCACCGGCAACTTCGACCGTCCGGGTGGCCAGCTCGTTCCTGGTGCCGATGCCGGTCACAACGAGCTCGGCTTTGGCTACAAGGAATGCATCCCCGACGAGCTCTTCCAGAAGATGATTGGCATGGACCAGTACCCCGCGTACTGCAACATGATCCTCAACTCGCAGGTTGACCTCATGCTCGAGGCCCTCGAGACCGACAAGCCCTATCCCATCCGCATGGGCTTTTACATGGCCTCCAACCCGCTGTCGAACACCTCGATGGAGCCCAAGCGCTGGCATGACGCCCTGTGCAAGTCCCTCGAGTTCTGCATCGGCATCGACCTGTTCATGAACGCCTCCATCCAGGCGACCTGCGACATCTTCCTGCCCATCGCTACCATCGCCGAGCGCGAGGGCACCGTCTTCACGCACTATGCGCCCTGCACGGTTACCGCCGGCTTCATGCACAAGGCTGTCGATTGTGGTGGCCTGCCCTCCGACATGGAGCTCGCCTATCGCCTGGGCAAGTACCTGCATCCGGAACGCTTCTCCAAGTGGGCCAACGAGCACGAGCTCGTCGAGGCCTTCCGTCTGGGTGTCGAGAACCACGGCGAGACCTTCGACGAGGTTTCCAAGTGCGTCGTCGCCCAGGTGCCCATCGAGTACTACAAGTACGAGAAGGGCCTGCTGCGTCAGGACGGCCAGGTTGGCTTTGCCACCCCGACCGGTCGCGTCGAGCTTTGGTCGACCGCGTACAACCAGTTTGGCGAGGATCCGCTGCCGTACTACATCGAGCCGGAGTTCAGCCCGGTCAGCAAGCCGGAGCTCATGGACGAGTATCCCCTCATCCTCACGACCGGCGCGCGCACCACGGCGTTCTTCCACTCCGAGAACCGTCAGATTCCCTACACGCGCGAGCTCAATCCCGATCCGCTGCTCGAAATCAATCCCAAGACGGCGCAGGAGAAAGGCATCGCCGATGGTCAGTGGGTGCGTGTCTGGAACATGTTCGGCGAGGCCGTCATGAAGGCCAAGGTCTCCGAGGCTGTGGACGAGAAGACCGTTCATGGTCAGCACGGCTGGTGGTTCCCCGAAGAGGATGGCAGCGAACCGAACCTCTACGGCACCTTCCGCTCGCAGATTAATAACCTGTGCCCCAACGGCCGCATGGGCAAGCTGGGATTCGGCGCTCCCAACAAGTGCCTGATCTGCAACGTCGAGCCCGTGAGCGAGTCGTATGACACCGACATGAATCTCATCTGGGAAAAATTCGGAAAGCTGGTGTAAATATGGCAACCTACGGACTTCTTATCGATTACGAGTACTGCACGAACTGCGGTTCGTGCCAGGTCTCCTGCAAGGAAGAGCATGGTTACCCGGTAGGCAAGACGGGCATCGCCGTCCATGCCGATGGCCCGTGGTACATCGATGACGATAACATCAACTTCAACTACTTCCCCCTGCCGACGGATCTGTGCGACCTGTGTAAGGATCGCACCGCGCGTGGCCGCGAGCCCATCTGCGTGCATCACTGCCTCGCCAACATCCTCTACTACGGCACGGTCGAGGAGCTGTCGAAGAAGCTTGAGGAAAAGCCCAAGCAGATGCTCATCGTTCCGCAGTTCATGCCGCGCGAGGCCAAGGGCGAGTTCGTCCATCAGGAGAACGCGACCGACGCGCACAAGGCAGCGGCCATGGAGGTCACCGGCACTGGTGCCTCGACGTTTGGCGCGCACCGTGCGGACGCCAAGGTCGGCGAGTACGAGGAGGACGCCGTCTAGGACGGATTCCGATTCGTGACATTTTCACAGTCTCCACGGGGGCGTCTCGCATGGTCGGGTCGCCCCCTTGGGGGGAGATGGAAGGCAAGAGCCGCCGGGGCGGTTTTGTCTCATTGGCTTGGAAGGGGGATGCATGGAAGAGACCGAATCAGAAGAGAACCGCACGGGTATGTTGGCCTACATCCGCTATGAGGGGGGCATACTCGGCGAACGCCACGTGGACAAGCACCTGGACGAGCCGTTGCCCGTCCGCATCGGGGCGGGCCGCGTGGTCAAGGGCATTGACGATGCCCTGCACAAGATGCAGGTTGGCGAAAGCGCCACGCTCATCATTCCCCCCGAAGAGGGGTACGGCGATGCCGACCCCAAGCAGGTCAAGTGGTATCCGCGTTCGATCATTCCGCATGGTTACGAAATCAAGAAGGACACGATGATCATGTGGGAAAGCGCTGATGGCCTCGCCAAGCGCCCCGCCATGGTGGTGGACGCGACCGAAGACACGGTGAAGATTGACATGAATCATCCCTATGCGGGCAAGACGCTCGAATACTGGGTCGAGCTCGTCGACCTCCAGTAGGGAGCGGATGCAATGTGCTATCCGTGCACGAACTGCGGGCGCTGCGGAAAGTTCGATCCCAGCAGCCCTCTGTATACCCCTCCGCCGAGCATTCCGTGCCTGAAGTGCGGCGGCATCGTCGACGCCACGACGGGCATATGCGAGCAGTGCGGAGACCAGGCGTTCACGCCCACGGGCGGCATGATGGCCAGCGCAAATAGCCTGCGTCCTGATGCCGTCGACGGCGATGACGCCGAGCATCCCCTGGGGGTGCGCGAGGAGAATCCGATCGAAGGAGGGATTGCCTCATGAAGCTGTTCAAAGGCCAGGGAACTGCCGATCTTGGCAAGCCGTGGCGCTTCGAGGAAGACAGCCTCACCGTCACCCGCGGTTGCGCGTGGTCTCCTCCGGGATGCCACCCCGTTGGCTGCGGCATCAAGACCTACGTGAACTCCAACGGCGAGCTGGTCAGAATCGAAGGAGACGAGAACCATCCCGTCACGGGAGGCCGTCTGTGCGTTCGTTGCCTGACCATGCGCGATTACGTCTACAATCCCGATCGCGTGCTCTACCCGATGAAGCGCGCCCGCGAGGACCGCAGCAAGAACAAGTGGGAGCGCATCACCTGGGACGAGGCCTTCGACACCATTGCCGAGAAGGTCGCGTATTACAAGGAAAACTACGGGGCGGAGTCCATCCTCATGCAAGGCGGCACGGGCCGCGAGGGTGGCCCCATGCTTCCCGCGTACGCACAGGCCGCATTGGGAACGCCTAATGCTTCCCAACCGCTCAGCGGCTACTCGTGCTATATTCCGCGCGTCGCGGGCACGACCTACGTCACAGGCGTCGTCTATCCCGAGATGGACTACGCTGGCGGCCTGCCCGGCCGCTATGACGATCCCGCCTTCAAGCTTCCCGAGCTCATCGTATTCTGGGGCAAGGACCCACTGCCCACGAACGGTGACGGGCTATTCGGTCACGCCGCCATCGACATGATGCGCCGCGGCTCCAAGCTGATGAGCATCGACCCGCGCGTCAACTGGGTGGCGACCCGCGCCGACTGGCATTTGCGCCTGCGCCCCGGTACGGATACCGCCTTGGGCATGGCGATGCTCAACGTCATCATCGAGGAGGATCTCTACGACCACGACTTCGTCGAGCGCTGGTGCTACGGCTTCGAGCAGCTCGCCGAGCGTGTCGAGGAGATGCCAGCCGAGAAGGCCGCCGAGATCACCGGTGTGGATGCCGGCCTCATCACCGAGGCCGCCCGCGTCTACGCTGCGGCCAAGCCCGCGCAGATCGCGTGGGGCCTGGCCATCGACATGAAGTCGAACGGCATGCAAGCCGGGCACTGCATCCTCGCGCTCGAGGCCATCACAGGCAACCTCGACGTTCCCGGCGGCCAGCTCGTAGGTGACGTCAACGACGGACTCGAGCTCGGCTTTGGCTGGAAGGAGCTCGGCCCCGAGCTGCAGGAGAAGATACTCGGCCTCAAGCGCTACCCGGCCATGGTCAGCTTCGTGCTCAACGCACATTGCGACATGGTTCTCGACGCGCTCGAGACCGGTGAGCCCTATGCCTTCAAGATGGCGGGTTTCGAGGATTGCAACGGTCTGGCCGGCACGGATTGTGCCCAACCGCAGCGCTGGCACGATGCGTACCAGAACCTCGAGTGGTGCTTCGGCATTGACGTGTGGCTCACGCCCACCATCCAGGCGACATGCGAGCTGTTCCTGCCGCTTTCTTCGACGGTCGAGTATGACAGCGTGGTCTATAGCCATTACGGCGCCTCGCCCATCACCATGGGCGCCGTCAACAAGTCCATCACGGTGGGCGAAGGCAAGGGCGATGCCGAGATCATGTACGAGATCGGCCGTCGGTGCATGCCCATCAATTTCGGACGCTTTGCGAATTTCTACGAGTTTCTCGAGTATTACCGCCTCAACGGCAAAACCACCTTCGAGGAGCTGCGCGAGGAGGTCGTCCACCAGAAGACCGAGACGCTATCCTATCGCAAATACGAGACGGGCAAGCTGCGTCCCGACGGCATGCCCGGCTTCAACACCCCGACCGGCCGCGTCGAGCTCTATTCGACGATGTTCCGTCAGTTCGGGGTCGATCCGTTGCCGTACTACGAGGAGCCTCAGCTCTCGCCGGTATCCACGTCCGAGAAGATGGAGGAGTACCCGTTCGTGCTCACCACGGGCGCCCGTACCTACTGCTACTTCCACTCGGAGGGCAAGCAGATCCCGTACCTGCGAGAGATCAATCCGGACCCGCTCATCGAGATCAATCCGCAGGATGCCCTCGAGCTCGGAATCGCAGACGGCCAATGGGTGCGCGTAAGCAACCCCTTTGGTTCATGCGTGCTCAAGGCTAAGGTCACCCAGACGGTATATCCGGGGCTGGTCATGGCCCAGCACGGCTTCTGGTTCCCCGAGGAGGACGGCGAGGAGCCGCATCTCTACGACGTATGGCGTTCCAACATCAACCTGCTCATGCCCCATTTCTACGTGGGCGAGCTCGGCTTCGGCGCGCCGTACAAGTGCCTGATCTGCAAGGTCGAGCCCATCGAGGAGAGCCACGACACCGACATGCAGGCGATTTGGAATCGCTACAGCCAGCTCGCCACACCGGAGTAGGGGAGGGGAGGATTCTGGGAGATTGCCATTTTGGCCGGGGCGGTCACGCATCGCGAGACATCCTCGTCCAGGCAGAGAGACAAGCACGATAAGAGAGGAAAGGAAGGAAACGTGACTACAACAGCCAAGATCGATAGCGGCATCGAGAACTTCAAGAACGACTTGGGCAAGCCGTGGCGTTACGAGGAAGACGGATATACCGTCACCCGTGCGTGCGCCTGGTCGGCTCCGGGTTGCCATCCCGTCGGATGCGGCGTCAAGCTCTACGTGAACAAGGACGGCATTCTCGAGAAGGTCGAGGGTGACGAGAACCAGCCCATCACGCAGGGTCGCCTCTGCATGCGCTGCCTGACCCTCACCGACTTCACCTATCATCCGGACCGCGTCATCTATCCCATGAAGCGCGCCAAGGAGGATCGCGGCAAGGACAAGTGGGAGCGCATCACCTGGGACGAGGCCTATGACATCATCGAGGAGAACATCCAGGGTCTCAAGGAGAAGTACGGTCCCGAGTCCATCGTCGTCTTCGGTGGTACCGGTCGCGAGGGTGGTCCCATGTGCGGTCCCTATGGCGCCGCAATGATCGGCACGCCCAACGCCTGCTACACCCAGTCCGGCTATGCCTGCTACATCCCGCGTGTCGCCGCTGGTACGTACGTCGCGGGCGTGACCTATCCCGAGATGGACTACGCCGGCGGCCTGCCCGGCCGCTACGACGACCCGATGTACAAGATTCCCGAGGTCATGATCACCTGGGGCAAGGAGCCGCTTCCCTCCAACGGCGATGGCTTCTTCGGGCATTCCGTCATCGACGTCATGAAGCGCGGCAGCAAGCTCATCTCGATTGACCCGCGTTCCAACTGGCTGTCCACGCGTGCGGTTTACCATCTGCAGCTTCGCCCCGGTACGGATACCGCCCTGGGCATGGCGATGCTCAACATCATCATCTCCGAGGACCTCTACGATCACGAGTTCGTCGACAAGTACTGCTACGGGTTCGAGCAGCTTGCCGAGCGCGTGAAGACCATGACCCCCGAAATGGCCGCAGAGATCTGCGACCTGGATGTCGAGGACATCTACGGCGCGACGCGCATGTATGCGAATGCCGAAAACGCCGCAATTTTGTGGGGCCTCGCCACCGACCAGAAGGCAAACGGCACCCAATCCGGTCACACCATCATCGCGCTCGAGGCCATCACCGGCAATCTCGACGTTCCCGGCGGCCAGTTGCTCGGTGACGTGAGCGATTCACTCGGAGACCTCGGCTTTGGCTGGAAGGAGCTCGGCCCCGAGCTGCAGAACAAGATCATCGGCCTGTACGAGTATCCCGCCTATGTCGGTATGGTGCTCAACTCTCATGCCGACCTCACGCTCGAGGCGATGGAGACGGGCGAGCCGTACGAGATTCACGGTGGCTTCATCGCATCGACCAACCTGCTTGCCGGAACCTGCGCCGCCCAACCCAAGCGCTGGCATGACGCCATGGTCAAGCTCGACTTCGTCTTCGCGGCCGACTGCTGGATTACCCCGACCGTCCAGTGCTGCGCCGACGTCATCCTGCCGCTCGCAACGTACGCCGAGCGCCAGTCTATGGTCGGCACGCATTACGGAGCGTCGCCCAACATGCTCGGTGCCGTCGTCGATGCCGTCAAGGTGGGCGAGACCAAGGGCGACCTCGAGATTCAATACGAGCTCGGTTGCCGCCTCAATCCTGGCACCTACGAGCGCTTCAGGGATTTCGAGGACTTCCGTTCCGAGTTCCGCCTGGGCAATCTTGGCATGAGCTACGAGGAGCTGCGCGAGAAGGTCGTCGTCCAGCGCAACGTCAGCTACAAGAAGTACGAGACCGGCAAGCTGCGTCCCGACGGCAAGCCCGGCTTCAACACGCCGACCGGCCGCGTCGAGCTCTACTCGACGATGTACAAGCAGTTTGGCGAGGACCCGCTGCCGTACTATGAGGAGCCGCAGCGCTCGCCGGTCTCCACGCCCGAGCTCATGGAGGAGTACCCGTTCGTGCTCACGACCGGTGCGCGCACCTATGCGTATTTCCACTCCGAGGGCAAGCAGATTCCCCTGCTGCGCGAGGTTAATCCCGACCCCCTGCTCGAAATCAATCCCAAGGACGCGGAGGAGCTCGGCATCGTCGACGGCGAGTGGGTCAACGTCGAGAACGAGTTTGGAAAGTGCCAGCTCAAGGCGAAACTCACCCCGATCGTGAAGCGTGGCGTCGTGCACGCCCAGCATGGGTTCTGGTTCCCCGAGGAAGATGGCGAGGAGCCGCATCTGTTCGGCGTCTGGCGTTGCAACATCAACGAGCTCATTCCGCACAAGTTCGTTGGCAAGCTCGGCTTCGGCGCGCCATTCAAATGCGTCATCTGCAAGGTCGAGAAGCTGGGTAAATAGGAGGAGACGTCATGAGAAACGGACTGTTAATCGATTACGAGTTTTGCACGGGCTGCCAGTCCTGCGAGGTCGCCTGCCAGAAGGAGCACGGTTTCGAGGCCGGCACCTGGGGTATTCGCGTGCTTGACGAAGGTCCTTGGGAGGTCGACGAGAAGACCATGAACTGGAACAAGATTCCCACGCCCACGACCTTGTGCGACCTGTGCGCTGACCGTACGGCGAAGGGCAAGCTTCCCACGTGCGTGCATCACTGCCTGGCTGCCGTCATGAAGTACGGCCCCATCGACGAGCTCGTCAAGGAGATGGACAAGAAACCGAACCAGGTCATGTTCGTACCAGGACCCTATATCTGCAAGTGACGTTTCGAGGGCCGGGTCTCGTACCCGGCCCTCTCCGTTCGCCCTGCCGCGGGACACGGTCCCCGCCCGTTTGTCCTGCGCCCATCTACCAAGGAGGGAACATGGCATCTTTCAATGATTACGAGTACGTCTTCACGCCACTTAAGGTGGGGCGTCAGGTCCTGAAGAATCGCATCATCTTCTCGCCGATGGTTTCCGATTACACCACCGCCAACGGCGAGCCCACCCAGGGATACATCGACTTCGTCGAGGAGCAGGCAAAGACCGGGGCGGCACTCATCACGCTGGGTGCGACGCCGGTCAACTGGGATACCGCGCCTGACTATCCCGCCGAGCTCAACGTTACCGAGGACACGCGCATCAACGGTCTCGTGTTGCTATCCGAGGTCGCCCATCGCCATGGTGCCAAGATTTCGGTCGAGCTCGTCCATGCCGGTCGTGGCGTGCATCCCGAGCTCATCCAGAGCGAGTACGGTCTTGCGCCCACGCCGCTGCCCATTCCCGGGCAGTACCCCTATCTCAAGGAGATGGAGTTCCGCGACATGGAGAATATCATCGCGGACTACGTTGACTGCGCGGTGCGGTTGAAGAAGGCCCAGTTCGACGGCGTGAACATCCACGCTGCCCACGGTAACCTGATTGCCGCTTTCCTGTCTCCGCTCACCAATCATCGCAACGACAACTTCGGCGGCAGCTTCGAGAACCGCTGCCGGTTCCCGCTCATGCTGCTCAAGGCCGTGCGCGAAGCCGTCGGCGACGATTTCATGCTCGACATGCGCATCAGCGGTGACGAGATGGTCGATGGTGGCATGAGGGTCGAGGAGGTCATCGAGTTTCTCAAGCTTGCACAGGAGTATCTCGACATGGTCAACATCTCGGCCGGGCTCATCGTCGATTGGCGCGCGCAGTTCTTCACCATGCCGCCGTACTATCAGCCCCATTGTCTCAACCGCGAGCTTTCCCGCAAGGTCAAGGAATGCAAGGACATCACCATTCCCGTCTCCGTCGTCGGATGCATCACCAACACCGACGAGGCCGAGGACATCATCGCAAGCGGGGCTGCCGATGCATGCTACATCGCGCGTGCGCTGCTGGCCGACACCGAGATTCTCAAGAAGTCGTATCGCGGCGAACCCGAGACGGTGCGTCCGTGCCTGCGCTGCCATTCGTGTGCGGCAGGTGGGGGCAATCACATGTCGTGCGCGGTCAACCCCCAACTCGGACGCGGGTATCGCTACTGGGAAATCCTGCCGGCGTCCAAGAGCAAGAAGGTCGTCATCATTGGCGGCGGCCCGGCCGGCATGATGGCCGCACAGACCGCCATCAAACGCGGTCACGAGGTCGTCTTGTTCGAGAAGTCCGCATCGTTGGGCGGGGCGCTCAATGACATCAACAAGCTGCCGTTCAAGGGCGACTTGCTGAGGTATACCGATTGGGATGTCAAGCAGACCATGGAATGCGGCGCCGACGTGCGTCTCAACACCGAGGCGACCCCGGACCTCGTCATGGCCGAGAATCCCGACGCCCTCATCGTCGCGCTTGGCTCCAAGCCCTTCGACCCGCCGGTGCCCGGGCTTGACCGTGACAACGTCTATGGCGTGCGCGACGTCGACTCGGGTCGCAAGAAGGTCAGCGGCAAAGTCGTCGTCTGCGGCGGCGGGGCGAGTGGTTGCGAATCGGCCCTGGCCCTTGCCATGGAGGGCTGCGAGGTCACGCTCGTCGATCACGTCGAGGCCGACAGATTTGCCGGCGGCATGATCCACATCACGCGCGGCATGCTCATGGCGCTGCTCGAGGAATACGGCGTGCGCATCCTGGACGACCGCAATGTCGAGGCAATCGACGAAGACGGCGTGCACATCCAGGACAGGAACTGGCGCCGCGAGGTCATCCCGGCCGACTACGTCGTCAATGCCATGGGCATCATCCCCGTCGCGCCCGACGAGTTCCGTGAGCTCGTTCCCGAGACTTATGTCGTGGGCGACTGTTCCGACATCGGGACCATCAAGAAGGCGAATCACAGCGGATTCGACGCTGCCATGGAGATATAGCGAACGTATGTGAGGGACAGGTCGATGTGTCAGGGGCCCGGTCCCCTGACACATCGAATCGCACGTGAGAGAACGAGGAAGGGAACCGACATGGACAAGATCATCATCGAGCCCATCACCAGCATGAAGAACGCGTTTTCCGTTGCCGGCCAAAACGTCGTCATCACCGGTGGCAATCGCGGCCTGGGACGTGGCATCGCGCAGGCGTTCGCAGAGTGCGGCGCCAACGTCGCCATCCTGTGCCGTAACGAGGCCTCCGGCAACGAGGCCGCCGAGCAACTGCGCTTGCTTGGATTGCGCGCCCTCGCCGTGAAGTGCGACGTGGGGGACTTCGATTCCGTGCTGAGGGCCAAGGAGGTCGTCGCCAGGGAGTTCGACCATATCGACACGCTTGTCAACAACGCGGGCATTGACGGCAAGCACGGCGTCTTCGACGATGCGCGCCTCGAGGAGTTCAAGCGCGTCATGAACGTTAACCTCGATGGTGTCGCGGCGATGATCCAGGTCTTTGGCCAGTGGATGATGGACGAGGGGCGCGGTGGCGAGATCATCAACATCTCGTCGATTGGCGGCCAGGCCATTGGCGATCCGCGCGCGCATCCCATGCCCTCGTACAACGCATCGAAGGCGGCGCTTGATCATCTGACCAGGCACCTGAGCATCGTCATGGGCGATTACGGCATTCGCGTGAACGCCATCGCCCCTGGTCCTACGCATTCGGATCTGGATGCCGGCCTTCCGCCGTCCATCACGCAGTTCATCGACGAGACCATGCCCATGCATCGCTTTGGTGAGCCGCTCGAAATTGGTGCCCTGGCGGTGTTCCTGGCCTCGCCTGCCGCTGCGCAGATTACGGGCGTCGTCGCCAACCATGACGGCGGCACCATGTGCGTTGGCCTGACGTTCTAGGAGAATAGCCCGCACGGGAGGCGCGCCAGCGCAGTCCGCATTTCGAAGAATCGAGGAGTCGCCATGCCCAGTTTTAACGATTTTCCGCACATTTTCACGCCGATCAAGATTCGCAATGTCGAGCTGAAGAACCGTCTCGTCTTCTCGCCGGTCGTATCGGGGCATGCGGGTGTTGTCGATGGGCAGGTCACCGAGGCACTCGTCCAGTTTCTCGGCGCTCAGGCCCGAAGCGGCGTGGGCATGGTGACCATCGGCGCCTCTCCCGTCGATCAGGGCAGGGCACGCGACTTCTTCGGCAGCCTCTCCGTCTGCAAGGACGAGGACATTCCGGGGTTGCACCGCCTTGTCGAGGAAGTACACCGATACGGGGCAGCAATTTCGTGCGAGATTCTGCACGCCGGGCGCATCGCGCAGCCCAATGCGCTCGCCGGACGCAAGGCGTGGGTGCCGTGGCTCACGCCCGACATGGACCCCGACCTTTTCGAGGAGATCACCGAGGAGCAAATGGACGAGGTCATCGATCTCTTCTGCAAGGCGGCCGTGCGTCTGCGCGATGCGGGTTTCGACATGGTGCTCATCCACGGTGCGCATGGCAACCTGGTGAGCGCGTTCTTCTCGCCGCTTACCAACCAGCGTACCGATGAGTACGGCGGATCCTTCGAGAACCGCATGCGCTTCCCGCTCAGGCTCGTGAAGGCCGTGCGTGAGGCCGTGGGCGACAACATGGCCATCGACTTCCGCATCAGCCAGAACGAATACGTCGAAGGCGGCACCACGCTCGAGGACGTCATCACCTTTCTCAAGGCGGCGCAAGAGTACATTGATGACGCGAACCTGTCGGGCGGCTGGATCTTCGACCCGGTCTACGTCAAGTACATGATGCCAGGCTATCCGCAGGAGCTGTGCCTCAACATCCCGCGCACCGCCATCGTCCGCGAACAGCTTGACATCCCCGTGACCTGCGTCGGCAACATTCCCGATGTCAAGACGGCCGAGCATATCCTTGCCGAGGGCAAGGCCGACATCGTCGCTTTCGCCCGCAACATCCTCGCCGACATGGACCTGGTGAACAAGGCGTATCGCGGCGAGGAGGACACCATCCGGCCGTGCTTGCGCTGCATCGAGTGCGCGTCGCGTCCTGCCGTGGGCGGTGGCGTGCGTTGCTCGGTCAATCCGCAGCTCGGCCGCGAGCTCTACTACCGCGAGGTTCCCGAGGCGCGCGTGAAAAAGAAAGTGGTCGTCATCGGGGGTGGTCCGGCCGGCATGATGGCGGCGCAGACCGCCGTCAAGCGCGGTCACGACGTCGTCCTCTTCGAGCGTGACAAAGAGCTGGGAGGACGCCTCAAGGAGGCATCGGTGCTCTTCTGCAAGGAGCCGTACCACAAGCGCTACCTTGCCTGGGACCGTCGCGAGACGCTTGGATGCGGCGCGGACATTCGGTTGGGTGTCGAGGCGACTCCGGATCTCGTCATGGCGGAGAATCCCGACGAGGTCATCGTCGCCATCGGCGGCGAGCACATCTGCCCGCTGATTCCCGGTGCAAACGGGGACAATGTCATCACCGTAACGGAAGCGGATTTGGGACTTGCGCCCATTGGCAAGCGTGTCGTCATCGTGGGTGGCGGTTTTTCCGCGCTCGAATGCGGCATCCAGCTCGCCTACGAAGGGCATGCTGTCACGGCCATCGATGCGCAGCCCGAGGACAAGCTCTGGCGCGAGGTCATGAACGAGCTGCGCAGCGGCCTCATCGAGCTACGCGATCGTTACGGCGTGCAACTCGTCGACGAGGCCATGGTGAAGGAGATTCGCGAAGGGTCCGTCGTGTACACGCGTGGTGGCGAGGATTTCGAGATTCCCGCCGACACGGTGGTCATGGCCTGCGGCCTGCGTCCCAACAAGGAGCTCGTAGGCCAGTTTGTGGAGATGATGCCTCAGGTCACGGTCGTAGGCGATGCGCGCCAGACGGGCAACATCTTCTCGGCGAACATGAGCGCCTTCGACGCGGCGGTGGAGCTGTAGGGAGACGGTTTTCTATCGTCCCCGCCAGCGCTTCAACTGGGGCAACACGGCGCCGAGAAGCGATACGGCCTCGTCGACGGTCTTGAACGATCCGGACTCGACCATGTATGGGGCGCAGCGCTCGATGAGCTCTTCCATGCTCTCCTCGGGGTTCACGAGCTCTCCGTCTTCCACGCACCACTTGCACCAGTCCGTCTCGGGTGTCCCGTCTGCGGCTTGCGCACGGTCTTCGTCGTTCGCGAGATACATTCCGCAGCTTTGGCAGAATGTCCCTTTAGGTGGCATGTCGAGCAGTTCGGCTATGGGCACGTCGAGCGTCGCGGCGATGAGCTTCGTCATGTCGATGCCCGGCGTGGTCTCACCGGTCTCCCAGCGCGAGACGGCTTGCCTGGTGATGTAGAGGCGTTCGGCGAGCTGTTGCTGAGTCATTCCGCGGGCCTCGCGGTGCGCCTTGATTGATTCGCTTATCGGCATGGTGATTCCCTTCGTCGGATGTCCGAATCATTACAGCATGACAGTGCCCGCGGAGTAAAGAAACGCTCCGTTGCGTTTCTCCGACACCGACAGGTGGGACAAGTGGACAGGTCATTTGTCCCATTTTCTTCTTTGCAAACACATTGAGTGTGATGTCATTCACGTAGCCATCGATGATTCTTTTCCTAACGAGTCATATGTCTTGGTCCACTATCAGTTTCAATAATGAGGACGCATAACGGGAAACCGCGCGAACGGGAGAGCCGAAGCCTAAAAAGAGGGAGGGGTGTTTTGTCAGGCAGAACAAAAATGTGATCAAAAATCTTGTAAAATCCGGAATGGATTCCGGAATTTACAAGATTTAAGGAGTCGCGATGTATATCGAGCGAGCACTTGAACCTCTCGTGAGACGATATTCTTTGTACTTTAAAGCCGTCGTGGTGACGGGTCCTCGTCAGGTGGGCAAAACCACAATGCTCAAGCACATGATGGAGCAAGATGCCGAGCGCGGCTTCAAACGAAACTATGTCACGATGGACGACACCGCCCTGAGGATGGCAGCGCAAGAGGACCCGGCCCTTTTCCTCCAGAGATACAAGGCTCCCATCCTCATCGATGAGATTCAGAAAGCGCCGGAGCTTCTTCCCTATATCAAGATCGCGCTCGACTCCAGTGATGAGAACGGGTCTTTTTGGCTTACCGGATCACAGCCGTTCCACCTCATGAAACACGTCTCCGAGACGCTTGCGGGGCGAGTCGGCATCATCGAAATGCTCGGTTTATCTAACTCCGAGATAGCCGGCGTGCAATCGCAACCATTTGATCCGGGGAAGGGATATTTTGAAAGTCGCGTCGGGGTGACCAAGCCCTTTGACGTAACGGAGGCTTACGAGCGTATTGCCGCGGGATCGCTTCCGGGAATTCGTGCGTTACCGGCCGATCTGCGTGCCGGTGCCTATGAATCATATCTCGACACATACATCATGCGCGACATACGGGATTTGGCACAAGTTGCAGACGAGTTGAAGTTCAGGCGGTTTATGTCTGCTTGTGCGGCACTTACGTCGAAGCCGATTGTATATGCGGACTTGGCGAGGATGGCAGACATCGACGAGAAGACGGCAAAATCGTGGCTTTCTCTGCTTACTAGCTCCTATCTGGTGAAAATTGTCTCTCCATATGCGAATAACCTGCTCAAAAGACTGAACAAGCAGCCAATAATGCACTTCACAGATACGGGCCTTGCATCTTATCTCGCGGGTTGGCAAGACGCCCGGACGCTTGAGCTTGGCGCCATGGCGGGTCAGATGTTCGAAACCTATGCATTTGGGGAAATATGCAAGAGCTTTGCAAATGCCGGCATCAAGCCCGCCCTCTACTTCTTCAGGACCACTTCCCAACGAGAAATTGATCTTGTCCTGGAGCGGAACGGAACTCTCTTTCCCATTGAGGTAAAGAAAAGCGCCTCTCCTACCCGAGCAGACGTGAAGAACTTTCGGGCACTAGAGCCTGTCGAAGAGACGAACGTCTCCGACGAATTGCGCACGAGGCGCCGCATGGTTGGTGTCGGGACGGAGATATGCATGGCGAGTGACGCGTTCCCCATAAGCGAGAACGCGTGGGCATTCCCGATTTGGGCAATTTAGAATGCTCGTCAAAAGTCGCAATTTGCGACCTTATAATGCCCCCGCGCTCAAGATTCGAGCGCGCCTTTTACGCGTGCCGGAAAGCGAACGCATTGTTCTCGCTGGTTGGGGAGGGCTTCGGGTTACGAAATCCGTACGTTATATCCATGTCGAGCGCACATTCCAGCTTTGCTATTGTCTTTAGGGTCATGTTTTGATTGCCCTTGATTATCTTGGTGATTTGTGCCGGAGATACGCCCATGCGCTCAGCCAGCTCTCGTTTGCTTATGCCGAGCTCCTCCATGCGCGCATAGACTGCTCCCGATATGTCCATAGAGTAAAAATAGGCCATGTCTTCGGGTGGCAGTCGTTCGTCGAGCAGGTGCTCTAGGCTTCCTCCATCTTCAATCATCGTGCCCCTCCATTATCAATCCTGCGGCAATCGCCGTCAGCTTCTTTCCCCTGTCCATGACATGCTTGGGTATGCCCGCATGCTTGCCCTGGTGTTCATCAAAGTCGAATAGATAGACGGGCGTGGCATCATGATGCACGTAAGTCATTATGCGTATAACCTTTCCATCTACCTTTAGCTCGTAAAGAGAAAGACTGGTGCCTAGAAATCTGAGCTTGTTCGCCTGCCGTGCCCACTTTGTGCCGTTGCCTTGACGATAGCGTTCGCTCTCTGGCGTGTCTTTGGGTCGCCAGCGAGCTTCTCGATGAAAGACTTGGTATGCGCAGGCGCGAGAACAATGGCGGATTGTCCTGCTCCCAGATCGTACGCAATCAGCCTATGTGCCACTACCGTTCCTTTGTTTGATATTTTACTTATAAGTAAAATAATTGCAATATGAGAACCTGTCCTTCCGCTATGTGTTTCATAGTTGGCAAGGACTGCTATCTGCATATCGTAGTGGCTCGACCTAACAGTTTCGTCGAATGGTTTGGTCGAATCACCATATGAACCCGGGGTAAAATCGGGCATTTATCGGGCATTTGCTCGAGTAAGCTCCAACTCCGCCATCGACAAGAAAGGGGCGGCCCCATCGGTCGGGAGGCCGCCCCCAGGCCCGGCTTTTAACCGGTCGAGCAGAGTGATACGTGCTTAGCCGGCCGCGTAGAGTGACACGGGACCCATGTTGCGATCCTCGTCGACGGTCGACGCCTCGACCATGCGGGTCATGTAACCTTCGGCCTCGAAGTACACCTGCCAGTTACCGGCAGCGATCTGGTGGAACCAGAAGTCCCCGAAGTCGTCGGTCTGCGTGACCAGCACCTCACCGGTATCGACGTTCTGCGCCGTCACCTTGGCGCCAATCAGGACCTCGTCCTCTTCAGGATCGATGACGATTCCCGCCAGGAAGCGCTTGGGCAGGTTCAGGTAATGCATGCGTGGCCTGTCGCGATCGGCGCGCTCGGGCATGAGCGCCTCGGCCTGCTCGAGCTCCTCAGCGAACTCCTCCTCGTCGCCAAAGCGAATGGCTCCGTGCGGACATACGTCAACGCAATGGGGGATTTCGCCAGCGTCGATGAGATGGGCGCAGCCCGTGCACTTCTGGGGAATCTCGAGCTCCTCGTTCCAGAAAATCGCACCGTAGGGGCAGGCCTCCACGAGTTCCTTGTGGCCTTTCGCCTTGGAGGGGTCAATGATCACAAGGCCGTCGTCACGCTTGTACACCGCTTCGGGGGCGGCGCTCATGCATGGGGCGCCATCGCAATGCTGGCACATGTGCATGATGTATGCGATCTTTACCTTGGGGACTTGCCCGCGAATCCTTTCCTCGATGCGCGTCCAGAACTGGCCCGTGTCGGGCTGGGGTTTCGAATAGGGAAGCCACTCGTTATCGACGTGCTCGTCCTTGCAGGCCAGCTGGCAGTTGCGGCAACCGTTGCACTTGGCTGCGTCAAAGATGAAAGTCTTACCCATGGTTATTCCCCCTCAACGATACGAGCTGTGGCAACGAGGCCGCATGCCGGGTCATACGCGCGCTCAAATGCCTCGGGATATTCCTGTGCGAGCTTGAAGACGTCTACTTTCTCCACGTTAACCAGGAAGCCCGAGGTAACCTCTCCGGCCGCGTTCTTGGAGGTGGTGGGGGTGGGGGCGATGAGGTTGTTCGCCCCACCGCGGTCAAGACCGCCCTCACCCAAGACGATGGTGTCGCAACGCGCACCGTGATCCTGATAGACGGCACCGGGCATGATGCGCTCGGAAACGAGCACGCCACCCAGGACGGCGCCACGTTCGTTGTAGATTTTCGCGACATCGCCCGTTTCGAGGCCGAGTTTGCCGGCATCGATGGGGTTGACCCAAAGGGGCTCATACAGATAGCCGTCGGGACCCTTCACCTTGCACGTCTCTATCTCGCGGAACCATGTGACGTCGTCATGTTGTGCGTGGACGCGGAAGTGTGGATGGTTGCTCACCAGAAGGAAGGGATACTTTCGACCACGCTCCAGGTATTGCCTTTCCTGATGTCCGGCGCCTTCGTCAATCCAGTGGGGGATGGGACCTCGCTCCTTGTCATCCGGGAAGTAGCTGGCGAGCGTCGTGGAGTAGTACTCCAGCTTGCCAGATGGGGTGCGGAGCGGATGACCTTCGGGATCCTCGTAGAACTCGATGAGGCCCGCCGGTATCTCCTTCCAATCCTCGCGGGTCGGGAAGGCGTAGTACTGGCGCTCCACGAACTCGTCGAAACTCAGGTCCTCGGGCGCACCGGAGGATTCGAAGCCAACCCTGATCCACTCCTCATCCGTCTTGCCACCCAGGTACTTGTCGTAGATGCCCTCGTAGATGCCCCCGTAGCTCTCCAGCTTCTTCGCGACGATGCCCACGGCCTCCTTGTCGGAGACGGATTCCCCGATGGGCTTGATGGCCTGCTTCTCGTAGAACACGACATTCCACTGGCCCGAGTCGTTGTCCGTGCCGATGTCCGCCGTCTCGAACTTGGTGTTGGTGGGCAGGATGATGTCGGCGAACATGGTGTCGTTCTCCATCCAGGGATGCTGGACGATGACCGTCTCGATGCTCTCGTGCCGAAGGGCGTCTTGCATCTTGAATCCGCCGTTCCAGCAGGTTTCCCAGCAAGGCGAGTCGGACCAAACCATGTGGATGCGGCTTCCGCCCTCGGGCGGGAACGTGAACTCGAGGAACTGGTCCTCTCTCGGAAGACCGGCGTTTACGTGGCCATACCAGCTGATGGGCGGGTTCATGATGGCTTCGGGGATGCGGGTCTTGGGAATGAACGAGGGCTTGGTGCCGGTGACGAAACCTCGATAGGCGGCACCCAGGCTGGGGATGTTGGTGGAGGGGGGAAGCACATCCAGCGTCGGGATGCCGAAAAGCGTCCACTCGAGGAACTTGAACTGGTTCGCTCCGGGTTTGCCAACGCCTTGCATGCCCAGGAGCGCTACCTCCAGACGTGCCGGCTCGTGGGCGAAGCAGCTGCGGATGAAGCTACCGCCGTTGCAATGCGCGATGGATACCGCATGCTTTGCCCAGTAACGCGCGAGGGCCTTGATGGTGTATGCGGGAATCCCGCAGATCTTCTCGGCCCACTTGGGCGTCTTGGGCACGCCGTCCTCGCCGCCCAGGACATAGTACTTGAAGTTCTCGAAGCCCACGGCATGCGTCTCGAGGTAGTCCTTGTCGTACGTATCTTCCTTGATCCAGGTGTAGGCGATTGCGAGCTGCAGGGCGGCGTCGGTGTTGGGAAGCACGGGAATCCACTTGTCCGCATGGACGCCGTTGGCATAGTTGACGTCGGGCGCGATGTGGATTTGCCTCACGCCGATTTCCGTAAACCAGAAGCACAGGCGGCTTGCCATCTGTCCGCCCCATCCCAGTGGCGTCGTCTCGGGGTCGCATCCCCAGAACAGCACGGCATCGCCGTTTTCCGAGATGTCCTTGATGATGTTGTTCTGGAGGTTTTGCTGGCCGAGGGGATCCATGCCCCAGATGTGCTTGGCGCCCCAGTACCAGCCTTCCCAGGAGTCCGGCTGACGGGATTGGATCGTGAATCCACCGCAAAGGTCCAGCAGCTGGGAGATGCAGCCGTGCGAGGCGTGGACGACCTTCGTCTCGCCGTGGCCGTCGATTTCCAGCAAGATGGATTCCGGACCGTATTCGTCGTGCATGCGCTTTATCTCGGCAGCGCAAATCTCGGCCGCCTCGTCCCAGGAAATGCGCTCGTAATCAGACGACCCGCGGTTCTGGGGGTTGCGCTCGCCATCGGGGTCCCAATCGACGCGCTTCATGGGGTAGGGGATGCGGTTCTTGGAGTAGACGCGCTTTTTGTAGCATAGCGAGAGCGGGGACATGTGGGTCTTGAAGCCCGGCTCGAATACATGGCCCCTTGCCTCGATCTTCCAGGCATTCAGCTCCTCGGGGGTCTGATGCTCGTCAAAGTGGAAGGGACGAATGCGGATGATCTTATCGTTCTCCTCGTCGATGTCGACAGTGCAGGCGTTGCTCCCCAGGCCAAAGCTGTCAAAGCCCAGGCCCTTGATTATGGGAGTGCCCTTCACATCGTTGCTCATGCTCCTTCTCCTCTCATGCGTGGTTCTTGCTATCGGTCATGATGGCGCCGCGAGCCGTGCGTCCAGACAGTCCGGATGCCTATGCGCCCGGCTTGGGCGGGGTCGGCACCGTGGGGACCTTGATTCCCGGGGCGGGAACGGCCGGAGCGCCGGGAGCGCCGGGTACGGTCGGGATGCCGGCCGAAGGAGGTGCGGGGTCGGCCTTGGCTCCGCAGTTGGGACACTGGTCCAAGGTGGGATCGACCTCTGCCCCACATTTGGGGCATTTCACGGGGCCGGCATCAAGGGAAGGCGGTCTGAAGCACATGATCTTTCCTTTCTTTTTTGTGCCCTCCTTGTCAGGGGGAGGCAAATTTCACGGTAATTGAGCGCCGGCGGATGGGCTGGATGGCACCCGCCGGCACAAGGAGGGCCTAGGTAAAGAGCGCCATTTTTGGCTTGTCTAACTTGTCCTTCAGCTCTTCGAAGGTTCCGACGTAGATGCAGCCAGCTTGGCAATGTTGCATGCAGCTTGGGGCCTTGCCCGCGGCCTGCCGGGGTGCGCAGCGGTTGCAGCGGTCTGTGGGAACGGGAACGAACTCGTATTGCCACTTTCGCTCGCTGAGCTGGTCGGGACCGATCTGATGCAGCTTGATGCCGTATTTGTCGGGCCCGAGGCCGTTTTCCTGCTGGCAGGCTATCTCACAGGTGTGGCAGCCGGAGCAGTACTCGTAGTCGATGGCGATCATCTGTCTCATCTCTCGTCACTCCCCAATCTTCTCGATGCTGCAAAGCTGCGATTTGTACGAGGCACCCAATCCGACCTTGCCGGGGCGCATGGGAACCAGCTTGTTCACGTTGGACTCCATGACGCCGAAGAGCGTGCCGTCTTCCGGTCCCCGCTCCGGGAACCACCAGGCATGGTCAGCGGATACGGTGTCCTTGCGGATGCGTACGGTGAGGTGCGCCTTGTGCTTGCACGATCCGTACTGGTTTTCGAGCTTCACCCAGTCGCCTTCGTCGATGCCGTACTTCGCCGCGGTTTCGGGGTGAATCAGCACGGTCGGTTCCGGGTGCAGTCTGCGCATGGAAGGGCTCTGGCGATGTTCGGAGTGGAAGAAGCCCCAGGGGCGGGCGCCGGTCGTGAGCACCAGGGGGTACTTCTCGGCAAGTTCCGGGCAGGATACCGGGCTTTCCGGCGGCTCTTCGTAGTCTGCCAGAGGCGACAGGCCGAACTTGACCATCTCGGGACAATAGAAGTTGTAGCGACCCGTCGACGTGGCAAACCCGACGCTTCCATCCCAGCGGAGCATGCCCTTCTCGTTCTTGTTGTACTCGAACTCGGGATAGGCCCAGGTGCGCTCTCGCAGTTCCTCGTAGGTGTAGCCGGTATCGCGCAGCAGGTAGTCGTAGAAACCCTCCTCGTCATCCCACTGCTTGTATTCGTCTGTCGTGAAGTGGCTTCCGACCTCGTAGATGATTCGCTGGTCGGACTTGCATTCGCCAAGGGGCTCGACGGCCTGGGCAATGGCGCCAAGGGCGTAGGGCTGGTGTCCTGTGATGCCGATGCGCTCGGCGAAGCACGCTGCGGGCAAGACGATGTCTGCGCATGCCAGTGCCGTCGGCGTCATGAACAGGTCCACGACGACGTTGAAGTCCATGTTCTGCAGCGCCGGCAGAATGCGCTGGGGCTGGGCACCCATGCACGCGATGGCGTTGTTCTGCATCATGAACATCGCCTTGATGGGATAGGGCTCGCCGGTTTCCATCGCCTTGAGCAACATGTCGGGGCTGATTGCCGCCATCGCCTTGAGGGCCGGATAGTCGAAGTTCATGGTTCGGCCCTGGTCCTTCACGGGCTCCGAACACTCGGCCCACACCCTGTCACGCGGCATCCACGTCACGCTCATGTCCCATACCGGATTGGCGGCGACCATCGTGCCGGGCTTTTCGAAATTGCCCGTCAAGGCCATGAGGTCGAAGCAGGCCATGCCGGTGATGAAGCCCTCGGAAGTGTGGTCCATGGCCACGCCCCACTGCAGGCAGGCGTTCTTGGCGCGACCGAGCGCACAGGCAGCCTCGACTATCAGGTCCGCATCGACCCCGCAGGTCTCAGCTGCGAACTCGGGCGTGTATTTGGCGACGTTCTCCTTGAACTCATCGTATCCGTAGCACCAGTAGTCGATGAAGTGCTGGTCCTGCAGGTCGTTCTGGATGATGACGTTGCACATGGCGAGTGCGAGGGCGCAGTCCGTGCCGGGGCGCACCTGGAACCAGTATTCGGCCTTGCCGGCAAGCCAGGTAAGGGTGGGATCCATGACCATGAGCTTGCTGCCGCGTTTCATGCACTCGACGATCCAGTGGCCCAGGGTGCCGTCGGAGTTGGCGACCACGGGATTGTTGCCCCAGACCAGAATGTACTCGGGGCGTTCCCACTCGGGATTATCGTAGCGGTCGGGGAAGAACTGCGAGTAGTCGCAGATGTAGAGGCCACCAGCCTTCAGGGCCGTGGAGAAGATGCGGGGCGCGTAGCATGCCTGGCCGGAGAGGAAACCCGTGCCGTAGTTGGGGGTGCCGAAGTACTGCGCCATGAGGGGTCCGTACCCGTTGATGTCTCGACCGGTTCCCTGGGTGACCCAGATCGCCTCGGGGCCATAGGTATCGATGACCTTCTTCATCTCGCGTTCGATGATTTCGTATGCCTCGTCCCAGCTGATCTGGGTAAACGCGTTCTTGCCGCGGTCCTTCCTGTCCCGCTTCAGCGGATGGCGCAGACGGTCGGGATGGTAGAGCATTTCCTTGAAGGCGAGGCACCGCGGACACAGGCGACCTTGGTTGTACGGGTTCTCGGGATCGCCCTCAATCTTCTCCAGGACGCCGTCTTTGACGTACATGAGAACACCGCAATTGTCGTGGCATCCCGGTCCCGAGCGCGCGTTCGAGCGAATGACGGTGTAGCCGTCCTCCTCCCATGTCCACTCGTGTCCGGTCGGATCGTCTTGAGTCGGTTGCCTGAGCGCGATGCGCTCCTCTTCCGTCAACTTGTTTCCCATGCTAATCCTCCTGAATATGAAGACGCTCTCTCGACTCTACTTGGATTATATGGAGGCGATTTAGGAGGATATAATCCGAAAAGGGGATTACTGATGTTCTAATCGGATGACCTCGTCGCGATGAAACGCAGTCAAATGAGGTGCGTCTCCCGAAGAGGGACTGACTTGAGCTACCATGATGGACAAGAGGTACCGTTGCAGGAGGAATAGACTTCACCATGCGCATCGACACGCTTTACGAGTTCATTTTGCTCGCGACCAACTTGAACTTCACCGATACCGCCAAGAGCTTCTTCATAGCCCAGTCTGCACTGAGCAATCACATCTCCAAGTTGGAGCGTGAGCTGGGCGCGAAACTGTTCACCAGGGACAACAGGTCCGTTGCTCTCACCAAGGTGGGAAAGACGTTTCTCGAAGACGCGAAGAAGATCGTCGCAGATTACGAGCGTGCCCTCGATAACGTGGCCATGTGCCGTCAGGGGACATCGTCGCTTCTGCGCATAGGGTTTCTCCTCGGATCCTTCGGCTCCTTTCTTCCCGCGACCTGCCTTCGTTACCGGGAAGAACATCCGGACGTCGAGTTCTCGCTCAAGGTCCTCGACATCGGCGAGGTCCAGGCGGCATTGAACGATGATCAGATAGACATCGGATTCACGGTGTTCGCGCATGAATTGCAGGGCGGTGGATTCGACTACCGTGTCATCTACGAGGACCGCTACAAGCTGGCCGTCCCAAAGACCCATCACCTGGCAAAGAAGGAGAGCCTTCAGCTCGCGGACCTGAAGGGCGAGAAGCTAATGGCCCCTCGCTTCAATCCGCTCAAGGGCACTCTCGCTGAGATGAACGTCATGCTGCGCAATGCGGGAATCGAGGTGCTCAGCAACCAGCATGTCGTCGACGCCGCTTCGCTCATGACGACTTTGGTTGCCACAAATCAAGTGGCGTTGGCGCTGGATCATCTGAGTGTCTACGATGGCCGTGGTGATTTGAAGTTCCTTCCCATCGAGGACGAGCGCATCAGAATTTGTGCTGGCCCCATGTGGCTGCGCTCCAACGACAAGGAGACCATAGTCCCCTTTGTGGAGTATCTATGCGATGCGTGTGTTGGCCTCACGAAAGAGGAGCTCTTCTCGGGCAGGCCGTTTTAATCTAGCGCGATCGACCTTTGCTGTATGCAGTTTCCGTATCAGTGCGTTTCATGAAAGGCTTCCCGCCGTGCACAGTATGCACAGCTGGGACCTTCGATATCTGTATTTGGGGCTAAAGCCTCGGCCTTTCTATAATCCGCGGCGAGAGGGGTGACGGCTGTCCTTTGGCCTGCTCCCTGAACGGATGAGTGCCATTCGGCAAGGAGAGCCCCATGAAGAAACCGTTTTATGGAAACCGCCTGATTGGCATATTGGGGTTCATGTACTTCTGCTCGTCAGGAGTGATTCTCCCTGCCGCCAACGTCATCAATCCCCTTATGCTCGAAGATGCCTCGATGGGGCTCACGGGCACCCTGTTGGGCATGGGCTTTTCCCTCTTCGTCCTCTTCCAGGGGCTGTCAGCGCCCGTTATCGGCGCCTTGATCGATCGCATCGGAGCAAGGCTCACCATGGCTATCGGTGCCGTCGCCCTGCTTGGGGCCTCGCTGGCCCTCGCCTTCCTGGTCTCGTCTCCCATCGCGTACTTCATCTGCTTCGGCATCATCGCGAGCGTGGGAGCGATGATGGCGGGCCAGCTCTCGACCCAAAGCACCATAGGTGCCTGGTTTGTCGCCCGAAGAGGCGTTGCCATGACGGCGACGATGTTCATCGGGGCAAGTTCCGCTTTCTTGCTGCCCCCCGTCATCGAGGCGATTATCGGCTCCTGCGGCGGCTCCTGGCATAGCGGGTGGTATCTGATCGCCGTCTTGAGTGTCGCCATGATTCCCGTGGCGCTCCTATTGGTCAAGAACAAGCCATCCGATCTTGGCCAGCTTCCAGATGGAGCCAGCGGTGCGGGTGATATGGCCGAGAAGCGCAAGGACTTCAAGGTTTTCAAGCGCGAGGAATCGTTTGCTTTCCCCCAGGTTCTCAGAACCCCCGCCTTTTGGCTCATCGCCCTCGCGGCGACGGGAGGCTTTGCAGCCTACAGCTTTGCCACGTCCCAGGGCATGATTCACTTCACGACAATCGGCATCGAGCGCTCCGCCGTGGTCATGGGCGTTTCCGTCATGGGAGGCGCGAGCCTGCTGGGAAAGCTCGTCATGGGATCGCTGTCCGACAGGGTCGAGCCGGTGCGCATCATCAGCATTGCCGCCCTGCTCATCGCCGCGGGAATACTGACGGCTGCCGTCGCCTTCAACGGTGCCATGATGCTCATCTACTACTTCTGCACGGGATTCGGCTTCGGTGCCATTACGGCGACCTTTCCCACGGCAATCGCAAACTACTTCGGTGCCGGCGCGTTTTCCAAGAGCCTGGGCGTGGGCATATTCGTCACCACGATCATCGCCTCGGTTCTGCCTCTGGCAGGGGGTGTCATCTACGACGCCTGCGGCTCCTGTTCTCCGGCGTTCTTCCTTGCCGCGGTGGTTGTCGTCTGCTGTGCGGTGTGTGGTTTCTTCGTCAGGTTCCCCAAGAGGTCAGTTATCTAGTTTGCCAATCAGTAATCGGATTATCGAATCACGACTTCCTCAAGCCCGTACATACAATCAAGCTAGAACTGGGAGGTTGGAGAGGAGGAGGGTTATAGAGGACATGAAGAAGTGAGAAATACCGATTTTCTAGTATCAAAGGAGGAAAAGGAGTGGAAAGTACAAACGTATCAATGCCAAAACGCCTGATTGGCATTGCCATTGCTGCAATCTGCATCATCGTATCTTGCTTCATTCCGGGCAGCGAGGCGCTATCCGCCGAGGGCGCTAGGGCCTTGGGCCTGCTGTTGGCCCTCGTTGCCTTGTGGATCACCTCTGCGCTGCCTCTGGGCGTCACCGCACTGCTCATCGTCGTGCTGTGCCCCGTGCTCGGAGTCGTGCCCAATCTCGGAGGCGCCATCGGTGGCTTCGCGAGCCCCCCGCTGTTCTTCATCATCGCGGTGTTCTCGCTGCCGGTCATCATGATGAAAACCAACTGGGGCGTTCGTCTCATGAACGCGCTTCTCAAGTGGACGGGTAACAATACGCGCAAGCTCGTGCTCGGCTTCATGATCGCGACGACCATCGTGTCCATGATCATGTCCGACGTGCCCTGCACCGTCTTGTTCATGGGCTTCGCGCTCACGATCCTCAAGGCGGCGGATGCAAAGCCCCTCAAGTCCAACCTCGGACGCTGCCTCATGATCGGCATTCCCGTTGCGGCCGTTACCGGCGGCATGGCTACTCCCGCCGGTAGCTCCTTCAACGTGGTCGCGATGGGCATCATGCAGAAGGTGACCGGAGGCGCGGGCGTGTCCTTCCTGGACTGGGTTATCGTCGCCCTGCCGGTCGTCATCCTCATGACTCCGATCACCTGGTTCTTCATCACCCAGATCTTCAAGCCCGAGCCCATTTCCGATTCTTGCCTGCAGGGCATTCGCGACCAGGCTGCTGCAGCTACCAAGGTCGAGCCTCACGAGGTCAAGGCCATCATCATCATTGTCGGCCTGTTGGTGCTCTGGATTGTCGGCAACTGGGTTCCCCTGCTCAACGCGACCGTGGTGGCCCTCATCGGCCTGGCGGTCATGTTCCTTCCGGGCATCGAGCTTCTCTCGTGGAAGGAATTCCAGGAGTCCGTGCCCTGGGGTATCGTGATCATGTGCGGCACCATCATGTCCTTGGGCAGCGTCGTCGAGAACACCGGCGCCGCCACGTTCCTTGCCGGACTCATCACCGACAGCGGCATCATGAGCCTGAACTTCGTCCTTGCCCTGGGCATCATGCTCGCCCTGCTGTACCTGCTCCACACGTTCTGCCCCATCGGCGTTGCCATCCTCGGCATCTTCCTGCCTGTTCTCATCACCATGTGCGCAGGCTTCGGGGTGTCCCCCGCGGTTCCCACCATCGCGCTGGCCGTCGTGGTCGCAGGCAACTACATCGCCCCTGTGAATCCCACCGTCATGCTGACGTTTGGCGAAGGTTACTTCACCTTTGGCGATATGGTGAAGACGGGCATCGTTCCCGCCATCGCGCTCATCGTCATCATGTCCCTGTGGATGCCCTTCATCTGCGGCGCCCTTGGAATATAGCCCTGAGGGTTCGAGTCGGGAAGCTTGCCAGCTCATCGAGCTTCCCGACCATCCATCAAATGAGCTGCCCGCATAGGAAAGGGCCCCGGGAATTCGCTGAGGAATTCCCGGGGCCCTTCGCGTGCATCCCAAAGGTGATTCCCGCCCTAGCCGAATCGATACTCCACGCCCATCGTCGCCTCGGGAAACTTCCACTTGCTCACGACGGTGCCCTCGCACAGGACGCGACAGGTGCCGCATTCCAGGCAGCCGGCGTAATCGAAGGACCTGGCTCCGTCTTCGTCTCGCTTGTAGAGGGCGGCCGGGCAGACCTTCACCAGCTTGTCGAATTCGGCGTCGTCAAGATCGTCTGCTAGGGTGATGTGGGGGTTGCCCTCGTCCACCTCGTACTTGTTGACCGCCAGGTATTCATCCATGTTGACGGTAATGGCATTCTCGCTCATAGCGCTTTCAGGGCTCCTCTCACATCTTTGAGGGCACTCATGACGCCCACTTTCTTGATAATGGGCTTCAACTTGGATTTGAGGGGTTCGACGGGTGTTCCGTCGATTAGGAACAGGGCGTCCATTACGTTCGCCGCGGCCTGTGGGTATAAGCCGAACATGCGGTCGAAGTTTTCGAGAAAGGCGGGTACGTCCTTGTATCGGCGCAAATCCTCCATGACGAAGGTGGATTCGAGGGCATCGACATAGCCCTGAAGGCCCGCCTTGGAGGTATCGCCCGAATCGATGGCCCTGGCGGCCTGCTGCCCCGCCAATTGTCCGGCGGCAATGGCGTAGTCCATGCCGCGCACCATATAGCCGAGGTTGATGCACATCATGGCGCTGTCGCCCGCGAGCATGACTCCATCGCCCGTCAGCGGCGGCATGATGTTGACGCCGCCCTCCGGCACCATGTGTCCGGAATGCTCCACCACCTTGGCGTCATGAATCAGGGGCGCCACGGAAGGGTGGTTCTTCAAGTCCTCGAGCATCTGGTAAACGGGTTTGTCCTTGCCGGAGGCGCAGGCTTCGATGCCAGCCACCACTCCCAGGGAGATGCTCTCCCTGTTGGTGTACATGAAGCCGCCCCCGAAGACGCCATGGGTGGCATCGCCGACGAAGAGCCAGGCGGCACCCTCTCCGTCTGCGCATAGCAGTCGGTCGCTCACGGTCTTCTTGTCGAGCATGAAGACTTCCTTGACGCCGATGGCAACCTGGGATGCGGGGGGCTTGTCGTAGCCGACGGCATCCTTTGCGAGCAGGGAGTTCACGCCGTCGCAGAGGATGACCACCTCTGCGGTGATCTCGTCTTCGCCGGCGCGAATGCCGCAGACCTTACCGGACGCGTCCTTGACGAGCGACTCGACGGGAATGCCGTAGATGGTCTCGGCACCGGCCGCCTCGGCCTTGCCGGCGAGCCACTGGTCGAAGGGGGCCCGGAGCACGGAATAGGAGACGTTATCCTCTGCGCGCATGGCCTCGGACGTGAAGTCCATGGTTAGGTTGGCCTCCTGCGTCATCAGGGAGATGCGCTCGCGGGTGATCTTGCGTTCCAGCGGGGCCTCGCTCTCGAAATCGGGAAAGACCTTGCGTAGGGAGTGAGCATAAATGCGTCCGCCGGTCATGTTCTTTGCGCCGGCGAAGTTGCCCCTCTCTATGAGCAGCACCTCCTTGCCGGCTTTCGCCAACTCGTAGGCGGCGACCGAGCCCGCACAGCCCGCGCCCACTACGATAGCGTCGAAATCAGCCATCTTTCCTCCTTAGTCCGGGCTGTCTTCCTTCAACAACGCGATGAGTTCGTCAAGGCGCTCCCTGGGCACCTTGCCCGAGACGAGGCGCTTCAGATCGTCGACGAAGATGACCCGGCGCGGCTTCTTGAACCCACCGAGTTGCAACGTGCAGTAGTCCTGGACGTCCTGTTCGGTCACGGAGGCGCCGGGTTCGAGCACCACGAATGTTGCCAGGGATTCACCCCAGCGCTCGTCCGGCACTCCCGTCACCGCGACGTCGGCGATGAAGGACCCCATCGACTCGATGCAAGAGGCCACTTCTGAGGGATAGACGTTTTCTCCGCCGCTCACCACCAGGTCGTTTTTCCTGCCCGAGAGTGTCAGGTATCCGTCCGAATCCACATAGCCCATGTCCTGCGTCGAGCACCACCCATCTTGCATGACCTCTCGCGATGCGGCGGCGTTCTTCCAGTATCCGCTCATGGCGCAAGGGCTCTTCACTTGTATTTCTCCCACCACTCCTTCCCGGCAGGGCAGCCCCTCGTCATTGACGATGCGAACCTGGGTCCTGGGTACCGGTCGTCCGACCGTGGAAAGCAGCTCCCGCTTCTCGTGATCTTCGGGAGTAAGGATGGTTACCGTCGAGGCCATCTCCGTCATTCCGTATCCCTGTAGGAGCTTGCATCCGAGAAGATCGCGGCAGCGCTCGATGAGGTCGGGGCTTGCGGGCTCGGCGCCGTAGATGATGAGTTCGAGGGTGTCTGCGGTAAGGCCGTGCTCCTCCACATACGAGCAAAGTGAGCGCATATGATAGGGGACGAGTCCGATTCTGGTGATTCCGTAGCGGGTCACGGTTTCCATGATGCTGCAGGGATCGGAGGAATTCCCGATGACCGCGGCTCCGCCTGCCGAGAGGACGGCGAATACGGACATGCAGGTGGTGTGGAAGAAGGGCAGCACGAACAACATGGAGTCTCTGGAAGAGAACCCCATCGACTCCATGTCTATGGCAATGCGGTTCGCAATCGCCCTGTGAGAGAACAAGACTCCCTTGGGAGTTCCCGTCGTGCCACTCGTGAACATCATGAGCACGGGATCCTCGTCATCCGCCGGCTTTTGGTCAGGCGGCGCGGGGGCTCTTTCGAGAAACTCCTCGTACGGGATTGTGTCGTCTAAAAGGCCCTCCTCGTGCCCGAACACGACCGTGGTCTCGATTGAGCCAGAAGAGGGCAAATGCGGGCCCAGGCGCTCCCATGCGTCGGCAGAGAGAACGGCGAGAGAGGCACCGGAACGCGCTATCAGTTCGAGAAGCGTCTGGTCCGAGAGCCGTATGTTGTGGATCTCGCAGACCGCCCCTATGCGAGAGCACGCCAGCGTCAGCTCGGCGAAGACCGCCGAGTTTGCGCTGACGTAGACCACGTGGTCTCCGCTGCTCACCCCGCGGGATGCCAATGCGCCTGCCAGCCTCTCCACGCGGGCGTGGAGCTGCGAGTACGTGCAGGCGCGGTGTCCCTCGATGATGGCGGGGGAGTCCGGAAAGCGGGTGAACGAGTCGCTGAACGCCTGGTCCAAGCGCATCATAGCCCTCCGACGTAGTCAGACTTTCTCAGTAGCCCATCTTCGTACATCTTCTCGATTTCCTGGGCGGTGAAGCCGATTTCCTCGAGAATGTCATCGTTGTCCATTCCCTGCGAAGGGCAGCCTCTCCAAATCTGGGAGGGATTGTTCGCGAAGCGGGGAACGGACGTCACGCCCTTTACGGTTTTGCCGTCTACGGTGTCCCACTCGACCCAGGTGTTGCGTGCGAGGTAATGGGGATGGTTTTCCATCATCTCGTAGTTCATGACCACGGAACAGGGAATGCCGACCCTGGACATGTCTTCGGCAAACTGCGTAGCCGTATGTTCGGCCGCATACGCCTCTATCGCCGAATCAAATACGGGAGCTCCGGGGCTGTGCAGCGCCACCGAGGGAATGCCTTCGGGGAAGAGCTCGCTTCCGTATTCCAGCCCGAAGAACTCCACCGCCTTCTTGGTGGTGCTTTGACCGGCCGTGAACAGGTAGACGCCCTCTCCATCCGCGCATTCGTAGTAGCCCGCGCCGGCGGATATGTTGTCTCTGGGGGCTCCTGCCCCACGCTCTTCCTGGATTCCCTTCTCGAACCACTTTCCGAACAGGCCCGCCTGGCAGCGGACCGCCGCCTCGTACTGGGCTAGGTCGAAACTATCGCCCTTGCCCGTCTTGCAGGCGTTGACGTAGGCGGCCAGAGCGGAGCCATAGGCGAACAAGCCGGCGTAGTAGTCGGTCACGAACTTCTGGATCATGTAAGGAGGCCCGTCCTTGTACCCGTTGAGGTACATGAGACCGCTAAAGGCCCCCACCGTGAAGTCATATCCCGGCAAGCTCACGTAGTTGGGGTCTCCCGTGAGACCATATCCGGAAAGGTGTCCGATCACCAGGCGGGGGTTGTGCTCCCAGAGGAGCTGGTCGCTGTAACCCCATCTTTCCCATTGGTTTCCACGCGAGGCTTCGATGAAGATGTCCGCCGTCTCTATGAGCTTGAGGAAGACCTCGTGACCGGCGGGGGAGACCACGTCGAGCATGAGATTTCGCATGTTGCGCCGCTCGTTTTGCACGCCCCAGCCATCCTGGGTCCATCGATACGGGTCGATGCCCTTGGGAGACTCCAGCCAGATCACGTCGGCGCCGTTTTCCGCGAAGAGCTCGCCTGCGAAGGGGCCGGCTGTGGACACGGCCGAGACGACCACCTTCATGCCTTTCAGGTTGCCGAATTGCGGCACGTCCTCGTATTTCGTCATGGCTCCTCCTAACGCTCGTAGTGCTCGTCGAAGAACTCGATGGCGCTGTTCACCGCCAGCTCGGTGCCGACGCCGGAGCCTCCCGCCTCCGCGCCGACGATGTAGAGTCCCTTCACGGGCGTGCAGATGGAGGGCCTGTCAACGCCCGCCTGGCCGGCTTGCTGGGCGATTCCGATTCCGGCCCCGTCTTCGCCCATGATACGGGCGGCGTCTTCGGGGAAGACCTTCTCGACGAAAACCGCATGTTCCTGCATGCCGGGGAAGTGCTCTTCGGCCACCTGGATGAGCTTGTCCAGAATGGCGGGGCAATACTTGTAATCGAGATCGCCGGGAACCGCCGTGGTCATCATGATCAGCTGCTTGCCCTCGGGGGCAATCGATGGGTCGAAGCTGGAGGGAACGACGATGAAGGAGTTGATGTCATCGGGGATCTCCCCGCGGTATAGCATCTCGCTGTATTCGCGCGGTGGCATCGTGGAGAAGTTCGACAGCATCTTGATTTCGGGACTGATCACGGTGTCCAAGGCAAAGCGCGCGATGATGGAGACGAAGGAAATCTCCAGGTTGTTCACGTACTCTGCGTATGCGGCATCGAAGTTCTCCTCGCCCGTAAGATCGAACACGGTTTCCTTGATGCCCGCGTTGGAGATTATGCAATCGGCTCGGTACTCCTCGTCGCCGGCAACGATGCCGACGGCGGTGCCATCTTCGATGATTATCCGCTCGACGGGTACGCCAAAGACCATGTCGACGCCATAGTCCTGGAGTCCCTTCATGTAGGCGTCGAGAATCGAGATGCACCCGCCATCGGGATAGCCGGACGAGCGCGCCTCCGCCTCCCACTTGAGGCAACGCGCGAATTCACCCGCCGAAAGCCGGAATTCGGGGATGCAGCAGTAGATGAAGCCAACCTGGCTCACGCACGCATGGACGAAGGGATTTGTCGAGTACTCGTTCAGGAACTCCTCGAGCGTCTGCTTGTCGTAGGCATGGGTCTCCTCGTCGGTCATTTCCTTCACGTCGGAGACCATGCGCACGACCGCCTCGAAATCCTCGTCGGGAACGCGCCCCTTGAGGTCGTGCGGGAAACGGAAGCTCTCGCCGCCGGCGCTCTGTATGGGGCGAACCTTCGTGAACTGGATGCCGTGGTCGACCTCGCAACGCTCGAGCAGCTTGATCAGGGGGCCGTTTTGCCCTCTTGATATCAGATGCACGCCGAAGTCGACGGTGAAGTCGTCACGTTTGGTCGATCCGATGCGTCCGCCAGGGGTGAAGCGCTTCTCGAAAAGCGCGACCTTCTTGCCGGAGTGGGCTAGCAGTAGTGCGGACGCCAAGCCGCCAACGCCAGCGCCGATCACAATTGCGTCATAGTGCTTCATCGTCTTTCCTTTCGGTTCGCCTGCCGGTGCGCGTATGCCAGCTCTTCTAGTGTTGTGCGGGCAGGGCGTAGTAGTTGAAGTTCATCTGGGCAACGAGGAGCCCGTCGACATCGTAAACGGGGATGTCCAGGAAGTAGTCGCCGCGACCGCGCTCGCGGACGGGCGCGATCTTCTCCTCCGCCTCCTCTGCCGTGAGAGCAATGTCGACCTGCAGGTCCTTCGTCCCCGGCTTCACGAACTTGATGTCAACGCCTTTGAGGATGGGCACGAACTCGTCTGTGCCGTATGTCGCCATGAAGAGGGTTCCACCGGCAATTTCCGCCAGGATAAACTCGCTTCCCGCATAGGCAATCCCAACGTGGTTCATGTGGAGGCCCTCAACAGGGAGGCGCAGCTTGACATGCCGCTCTTCCACGACCTCTGCCTGCATGTTTGCCATGTTGATGAAGGGCGTGGGGCCGTTGTTGACGTTATCGGCCAGGCCCTCGAAGAATTCCCTGTTCATGTGATTGCCTCTCTCTCGGGGTCTACTTGAGCAGCTCTACAAGTTGGGGAACGACCTCGTACAGGTCGCCCACGATGCCGTAGTCGGCGTATCTGAAGACGGGTGCGTTCTTGTCCTTGTTGATTGCGATTATGGTTCTTGCGCCCGTGACGCCAACCATATGCTGGACTTGACCGGAGACGCCCAACGCGATGAACAGCTCCGGCTTGAGCATGGCGCCGGAAACGCCGATGTAGCGCTCCCTGGACATCCAGCCTTCGCCTTCGGCGATTGGACGGGTGCAGCCAAGTTCGGCATTGACGGCAACGGCAAGTTCGCGCGCCAATTGGAGGTCCTCCTCGCGCGCAAGGCCTCGGCCCACGCTGACCACGTTGCGGGCAGCGCTGAGGTTCACCTGCTCGACCTCTCGATGGCTCCTGTCGACGAGCGCAATGCCAGGCGCCCGAGATGGGGCCAGCTCGACGATGGGCGCGTTTTCGCCCGGCTCCCGGACATCTTGCGTGGCGAGCAGGCCGGTGCTCACCAGGATGATCGCGCAGCCGTCCGCCACCTGCTCGGTGCGGTACGCGTTGCCGCCATACACCATGTGCTCCGCGCAGGGGGAGCCGCCTTCGTCGATTGTCACGCTTGTTGCGTCATTCACGACGCGCGTGCCGGCAGCGGCGGCCAGCTGGGCAGCCAGCAGGCGGGTGCGCTTGCTCGTTGCCGCGAGCACCGCATCGGGGGCGCTCTCCTTAAAGGCTGCCAGGATGGCAGCGCTGCCGTCCTCGTACAGGGTGCCTTCCGGAGTGTCGGCCCAGAGCACCTGTTCGACGTTACTGGCGGACACCGCATCGGCTCCCTCGCGGTTTCCAATCCACACGGCTTGAGCACTTGCGCTCAAGCCGTTGGCAAGAGCCGCAAGGGCCGGGTAGTCGCTCGAGTTCTCCGAAACGATCCAGATCTTATCCATGTTCTCTACCCTTCGTCCTATTGCGCGGCACGTATGGCCGCGACGAGCTCTTGGATGCTTTCCGGGCTGGCGTCTGGGAATATGACGTTCTTGCGTTCCGTATCCTGTGGGGCCAGGGTCTTCTGGGGTTTCACGGATGCCGCCGGTAAACCGCCGACGCCGGCCAGATCCCTCTTCTCCACGGGCTTCTTTCCGGCACTCAGGATATCCTTCATCTTGGGAACCCTCGGAAGGTTGATGTCCGTCGTCACGGAAATCACGGCCGGCGTGGTCAGTTCGAGAGTCTCGACGTCCTGTTCCAGGGTGCGCTTGACGGTGACGCTGCTTTCGCCGGGCGTCACCTCGCTCACCGCGTTCATGGTGGGCAAGCCAAGCAGGGCTCCGACGAGGGAACCCGTCTGCTGCGCGTATAGGTCAGAGGAGCCTTCTCCGAAGACGACCAGGTCGAACTCGAGATCCCTCAACACGCTTGCGATGACGGAGGCGGTCTGGAACGGGTCGGCATCCGAGAGCCCGTCATCGACGACGCATACGAGGTCTTCCGCGCCTCGCGACAACGCGCCCTTCACGAGCTTCGAATCCTCGAGCTTGGAGTCGCCGACGCTCAGCAACGTGCAGGCGCCCCCCGTTTGCTCCGCGAGCCGGACAGCCTCCTCGATGGCGACGAGGTCGTACTCACCTAGTACGTTCTGGGCTCGGTCGAAGCTTATGCTGCGATCCGGCAAGACGCTGATGTCCTGGTTGTCTGGACTGACCTTGTAGCAGGCGATAGTCTTCATCGTGCCCTCCTAACGGCTGAGCTGCTGCTGTGCCTCTTTGATGAGCGCGCGGCCAGCCGTGTGGACCATGATTTCCTCCGTGCCGGCCATGATGCGATAGACGCGTTGGTCTCGCCATAGGCGCGCGATACGACAGTCGTTCGTGTAGCCTATGCCGCCCATGACCTGCATTGCATCGTCAATGACCTCGAAAGCGGCGTGCCCCGTGTAGCGCTTGAGGAGGGAGGAGTCGATGGAGATCGATTCCCCGTTATCCTTTTTCCAGGCGGCCTTGTAGAGCATGTTCTGCATGTTCTCGATCTTGATCTTCATGTCGACCAGCTTCTCCTGGATGAGCTGGAACGACCCGATTGGCCGCCCGAACTGCTCCCTTTGGCCGGCGTAGCGCAGGGCCTCCTCGTAGGCGCAGCGGGCCATGCCCACGTTTGCCGCGCAGATGGTGAGTCGTTCGACCTCGAAGTTCTTCATGAGCTGGTAGAAGCCCTTGCACTCCTCGCCCACAAGGTCGCTCTCGTCGCATTCGACGTCTTGCAGATACACCTCGTACGTGCCGCACATGTTGTTGCCGATCTTGCTTAGCTTCGAGGTCGTGATGCCGGGCCTGTCCATGGGAAACAGATACATGCTGAAGTCCTTGTAGGGACTTTCGTTAATGCCGCTACGGGCGACGCAGAGCATGTACGGTGCCTTGTCGGCGCTCGTGTTGAACGTCTTGGTGCCGTTGATGTACACCTTGCCATCGCGCTTGGTGGCGGTCGTTGCCATGGCGGCGCTGTCGGAGCCAGCCTGGGGTTCGGTAAATCCCAGCGTAAACGGCTTCTTGCCCTGCACGGCGTACTCGAGGACCGCTTTCTGCTGCTCGGGGTTGCCAAACGTCAGAATGTCATCGACCTCGGTGGAGAAGTTGATCCAGCAAAGCGAGGGATAACCGAGCGCATGGGCCTCCTCCGCCACCATGACCTGGGTGAGAATGTCGACGGGCGTTCCGTCATACTCCTCGGGAATGCCAAGGGAAGCGAAGCCGGCCTCGACCAAAGCATCAGCGGCCTTCTGGGGGAATACGTGTTTCTCATCGCATTCCTTGAAGTAGTCCTCGAAGTCCCCGCGCTCCATGACCGTACGAAGGCTTTCCAGCAAGAGCTCCTGTTCCTCTGTCCGCTTGAAGTCCATGAGTTAGCACCCTTCCTCTGTAGGCTCTCCCAAAATAAAATTGAGGCGGCAGTCTGGCGGCAGAATTGCTATCCTCCTATTGGAGGCAAGAGTCCGCTGCCTCTGCAGCGCATTATATGGACGGGCGGTTTCATTGCCCAAATACGTATATGTGCTGGGCAGTTGTCTGATTTGTTTTCGAGCCTATACGCCGAGCGGCTGATGGCTTTCACAATCTGCATACTTGTCGCGAAGGGGATTGGGAAGATGGACATCGACATATACCGGGAGTTCATCGTGCTGACGACTCACAAGAGCTTCGTCGCCGCCGCAAATGAGCTGAACATGTCCCAGCCCTCGTTAAGCCGGCACATGAGCTCCTTGCAAAATGAGCTCGGCTGCAGGCTCTTCTATGACACCCGGCCCTTGAGTCTGACGGCTGCGGGAGAGGTGGTCCTCAAGTACGCGGGCAAGATCGTCGGTGACCAGGCAAACATGATGAACGACCTGCAAGAGCTGTCCGCCTCTGACAGCAGCCGAATCACCATCACGGACATGCTGCATACGAATAACCTGTATTACGGAATCAACGAGGCCATAGCGCAGGCAAAGGGCAAGTTCGGCGGCCTTCGCGTGGACTACATAGACATGAACAGCAGCGGAATGAATCCGTTTCAGATGGTGGAGAAGGGGAAGGTCGACATCTCCTTCGAGACAACGATCACGATGGACACCGCACCGGAGCTCGAGGTTCCAGACGGCTTGCGCTCCGTGCTGATTCCGGAATTCCACGGGGAGCTCGTGATTGGCGTTGACAAGACATCGCCCCTCTCGGGCAGGCAGGACCTGTGCCTGACGGATTTGAAGCGGGCGCGTTTCGTCATGCAGGCAAACCGATACAACGAGCGTTTCAGGGAGGACTTCATCGAGCTCTGCCGTCTTGAGGGCTTTTATCCGAACATCACCCTGGTGCCGGCAGACAATCCGCTGAGCTTCTATGCCAGCAGCGTGGGGGACGGCATTCACCTGCTTACCCGCGTCAGCATGAAGCAATACAAGCCCTTCATGGCGGATCTCATCAAGCAGATGCTGAACATCGTGCCCTTTGCGGACAAGAAGCGGTATGTGAATGCCTACGCTGTCATGCAGGACGACATAAGCCGGCCCGAGATGGAATTCGTTGCGGCATGCCTCGAGGAGCACGCCGCGGCTCACATAACCGAGCTCTAGAACGAATTTCTCTATTCCCTTTCGCGAATAAAGCGCTATACTCGGCTCACGCCATGATCTGCCCGAAGGTCGTCGTGCAGCGGCCCAGGGAACACCCATTGGTTGCACCGGATGCATCGAGGTGGCGCACGATGCATCGCCTCTCACAAAGGAGTGTGCAACATGGGCACCGTCAAAGCCGTTTGCACTAGTGCCGTCAAGGGCATCCAGAAATCCGAACAACAGCATGTCGACCTCATTCCCGACTGGGGGATTGAGGATGATGCCCATGCTGGTCCATGGCATCGCCAGGTGAGCCTTCTCGGCTACGAGCGTATCGAAGCTTTCAAGAGGCTCGGCGCCGATGTGGAGAACGGTTCGTTTGGCGAGAACATCATCGTCGAGGGTTTCGACCTCAAGACGCTTCCCATTGGTACGCGCTTTGTCGTGGGCGATGCGGTGCTGGAGCTCACGCAGGTCGGCAAGCAGTGTCACAAGCACTGCGCGATTTATCACAAGATGGGGGATTGCATCATGCCCCGCGAGGGCGTGTTCTGCAAGGTGATCAAAGGCGGCCGCGTCTGTGCGGGCGACATTTTCGATATCATCGGCTGAGAAGAGAGAAAGGCAACATCTTTTGAGCGTTTTTTGCGATTGTGTGAAGATTACCGGCAAACCACCTTCACATAATCGCAATTTTTTGACATAAGCCGCCAATCAATCTCACACAATCGAAAAAATGTTGCAAGCGAACGGTTCTCGGGGCGAGTTTTGGGTGTGGTCTGCAGGATCGCGTTTGGTACTAGAATGCACGTATAGATAACGGCAATCATGAATAGGGGAGGAACATCCCATGCACATACACAAGAACGTTTTCGAGCTCATCGGCAACACGCCGCTTGTCGAGCTGACGAATTACGAGAACAATCACGGCCTGGGCGCCAGGCTCATCGGCAAGGTCGAGTACTTCGAGCCGGCCGGATCGATCAAGGATCGCATCGCGAAAGCCATGATCGACGAGGCCGAGGCAAACGGTCTGCTCGATGCCGATACAGTCATCATCGAGCCAACGAGTGGCAATACCGGCATCGGCCTTGCTGCCATCGCCGCCGCACGAGGCAATCGCATCATCATCGTGATGCCCGACACCATGTCCGTCGAGCGCCGCAAGCTCATGCGCGTCTATGGTGCCGAGCTCGTGCTTACGCCTGGCGCAGATGGCATGAAGGGCGCAATCGCAAAGGCGGAGGAGCTTGCGAACGAATATCCCAATTCGCTCATCCCGTCTCAGTTCACCAACCCGGCCAACCCGGCGATTCACTATCGCACGACGGGGCCCGAGATCTGGCGAGGCACTGATGGAGAGGTCGACATCCTGGTTGCTGGCGTCGGTACCGGTGGCACGATCAGCGGCGCGGGCGCATACTTGAAGGAGCAGAACCCGAGCGTGCGGGTCGTTGCCGTGGAGCCGGCGGACTCGCCCGTGCTTTCCGAGGGCAGAAGCGGAGCGCACGGCATCCAGGGCATCGGCGCCGGCTTCGTACCCGAGACGCTCGATACAGACGTCTACGATGAGGTCATCACCATCACGAACGAAGAGGCCTTCGAGACAGGTCGCGAACTTGCCGCGCATGACGGTCTGCTCGTCGGCATTTCGTCCGGTGCGGCTGCTGCCGCTGCCGCAAAGCTCGCGCAGCGCCCCGAGAACGCCGGCAAGAACATCGTGGTGATCCTGCCCGACACCGGCGAGCGTTATCTCAGCTCCGCCATGCTCGACTTCGCGGAATAAATATCGTCAGCAGTGGGACAAATGACCTGTCCATTTGTCTCATGCGATAGCGTCTATAATGGCGTCCGAAAATCTCTGAGATGGAGGGCGTCGTGCGCTTGCGATACCGATTGATGCAGCTGTTGCGCAGGCACTGGATGCTTGGCGCTGCGGCGTTTGTTGCTCTCGTCTCCATGCTCTTCGTGCCGCCTGACGGGGCGTATCTCGGCTATTTTGACTGGAAGACCATCGGTTGTCTGTTCTGCGTGCTGGCAGTCGCGAGTGCAATGCGAAGCGCGGGCGTCTTCGACTGGGTTGCCCGCGCCGCCATCGCGCGCTTCGGAAGTCCGCGCAAATTGACAATGACGCTCGTACTCGTCACGGCTGTGTTTTCGATGGCGTTTACCAATGACGTTGCGCTTGTCATCATGCTGCCGCTCTCGGTGGCTGCTCTTGTCGAGTCTGGCCAACCTCGGCTCGTGCCCGCCGTCTTCGCGCTGCAGGCGCTTGCGGCGAACCTCTGCGGCATGGTGACGCCGTTTGGAAATCCCCAAAACATCTACCTCTACTCCTACTTTCACATCGAGCTGGGCGAATTTCTCACAACGATGGCCCTGCCGTTTGTCCTGTCCGTTGTGGGTATCGTCTTCGCGACTTGGTTCATGACGAAGCGTGGCACCGTCGAAAGCGACAGCGTCTCGATGCAGCCGCAACAGGGCGCGCCAGACGAGGATGTCATGGCCCCTGCGATCTCGGCCGCGATGCTCGACCGTCGACGCCTCGTAGTCTACGTGCCGCTTTTTGCCATCGCGCTCCTCTCGGTCTTTCGCGTGGTTCCCTTCGGCATCGTCGTCATCATCGTTATCGTGGCGCTTCTCATCCTCGATCGCGATGCGCTGCTCAAGGTCGACTATCCGTTGCTCGCCACGTTCCTCTGCTTTTTCGTCTTCGCGGGGAACATGGCGCGCATTCCGGTGCTGGAGGAGGCGCTCCAGCCGCTCATGGGACAGTGGGGCTTGCTCACTTCCGCTTTGACCAGCCAGGTCATAAGCAACGTGCCCGCCGCAGTGCTGCTCTCGCACTTTACCGACGCGTGGCAACCGTTGCTCATCGGCGTGAACATCGGGGGAGCGGGTACCTTCGTGGGATCGCTCGCGAGTCTCATCGCGATTCGCCACTTCGCCATCGCGCGTACGATGATCCCGCGCCTGCGTGAGTCGGATGCGCCGGATACGGCGTCCTTCCTCCGCCTCTTCGGCACTGTGAACGGCGCGTTCTTCATCACGCTGCTCATCATCTGCCAGCTGACGCTGGGTTGACGAAGGGGATTTATCTGTTTCGCTTGAGTTGACGTTTTGATGCTCTTTCGCACAAAGCGGCAAAAGACCAATACAATAGGGCGCATCAATACACCGCGCGAAAGGAATCATGGGATGATCGAGCGCTACACGCTGCCCGAGATGGGCCACATCTGGTCTCTCGAGAACAAGTTCGACGTTTGGAAGGAGATCGAGGTCCTCGCCTGCGAAGCGCAGGCCGAGCTGGGGCAGTGCGGCATCACCGCTGAGGAGGCCGCGTGGATTCGCGCGCATGCCGATTTCACCGTGGATGAGATCGACGAGATCGAGAAGGTCACCAACCATGACGTTATCGCCTTCACGACCGTCATGGCGAACTACATCGATGCTGACGTTCCCGAGGGCGAGTCCAAGCCAAGCCGCTGGGTGCATTACGGAATGACAAGCTCCGACCTCGGGGATACCGCACTGAGCTACCAGGTCACGCAAGCCCTCGATATCATCATCGCCGATGTGAAGCGCTTGGGCGAGACCTGTAAGCGTCGTGCGTTCGAGTTCGAGGATGCCATCTGCGTGGGCCGCACGCACGGCATCCACGCCGAGCCCATGACCTTCGGCATGAAGTTCGGCAGCTGGGCCTGGGCCCTCAAGCGCGCCGAGACGCGCCTACAGCAGGCGCGCGAGGTCGCCGCCACCGGAGCCATCAGCGGCGCGGTTGGCACCTACTCCAACATTGATCCCTTCGTCGAGCAGTACGTCTGCAAGAAGCTCGGTCTCACGCCCGATCCGCTTTCCACGCAGGTCATCGCACGTGACCGGCATGCGCAGGTCATGTCGGCGCTCGCGGTGACCGCCTCCACAATCGAGTCCATCGCCATGCAGGTGCGCCTGCTCCAGCAGTCCGACGTCATCGAGGCCGAGGAGCCCTTCACCAAGGGTCAGAAGGGCTCGAGCGCGATGCCCCACAAGCGCAATCCCATCACCGCCGAGCGCATGTGCGGTCTTGCACGCGTCGTCAAGGCAAATGCCCAGGTCGCATTTGACGACGTGGCGCTTTGGTACGAGCGTGACATCTCGCACTCCGGAGCCGAGCGCGTCGTCTTGGCCGATAGCTTCATCGCACTCGACTACATGTTCTCGAAGATGCAGTGGATGCTCGACGGCCTTAACGTCTACGTGAACAAGAGCCTGCACAACCTGTGGCGCACGCGCGGTCTCATTTTCAGCTCGAAGGTCATCCTCGCGCTCGTCGACACGGGCATGACGCGCGAAGATGCCTATGTCGTCGTCCAGCGCAACGCCATGAAGGTGTGGGATGACATCCAGCAGGCCATCGACGGTCCGAGCTTCCGCGAGAATCTCGAGGCCGATCCCGATTGTCCGCTCACGGAAGCGCAGCTCGATGCGATTTTCGACCCGACGAGCTTCCTGGGCCATAAGGACGTCATCTTCGACAAGCTCAAGGATTTGGAGTTTTAGGAACAGGCATGGAAAACCAGACAAACGCTCTCATCGAAACGCAGGAACCGGAGTTCCTGTACCGCACCCATGGCACGTGCTCGCGCGTCATCAAGTTCGACATCGACGACGAGAGCAAGGTGCACAACACCGAATTCATCGGCGGATGTAACGGCAACGCCAAGGGCATTGCCTCGCTCATCGAGGGTCAGCCAGCGGATTGGGTCATCGAGCGCTGCGCGGGTACCCGTTGCGGCGGCAAGCCCACGTCATGTCCCGACCAGCTATCACGTGCCCTCACCTGGGCGCTCGAGCAACGGCAGGCGTAGATGACGGGCGGAAGTTCCTCATCCGCGCATGGTGGGCCAGAGCTTTCCCGACGCGATTTCCTGCGTTTGGGTGGCGGCGCGCTCGCCTGCGCGACGGCACTCGGTGCACCTGCGGTGCTCGCGGGTTGCTCCGGCAATTCGGGCAGCGATAGACCCGCTACTCTCGAGGTGTCAACGAATGCCGTCGTCACGCTCGACGCCTTTGCCGAAATAGAGGACACGACCGGCTACTTCGAGGTCAAGGATCTCGCGCAATATCCCAAGGGAACCATGCTCTTCGCGTCCGAGGACGTGACGGCTGCCGCATTGCTGACGGGTGAGACGGCTTCGCCGCTGTCGACATGCTCGCTCGTCAACCTCGAGATCGGTGTCATGACGCCGGCGCTCGATCGCGCGGTCAACCATGATATGGGCTACAGCATATTCGCCGTGCGCGCATCCAAAGAGCTGCTTGTCTGGGTCGAGAACAACTACCTGACCTCGGACTGGATGGTGTATTGCGCATCGATTTCGAATGGCGCTTTGAGCGGTCAGCCCGTCAAACTCGACGAGGGAAACGGCGAATACGACACTCCCGAGATTGCGGTCATCGGCACCGCCGCATATTGGATCGTGCAGCCCGCCGAGAACGGCCCGCGCACGACGGAGAACTCGTACCTGCGCGTTGCCGCGGGCGGGTCACGCTCGTCGGACCTGATCACGTCGGAGGGTCGTTTCAACGGGGGGCTTTCCGTGAGCGGGCAGATTCTCACCGCGATGCCGAGAGCCAAGGCCTCGAGCGGTGTGTACTACGAGCTTGCGGCAGTTTCCGCAGGGTCGGGTTCGATTGTCGCCACCCAGGTGATGCCGCACTCCTTCCGTCCCTCCAACGCCATCTACATGAATAATGCCTTTGCCTTCACGATTCCCGCATCCTATGACTATGGCGGTGGTATCGCGAACGTCGGCACCTATTACCCGATAGCAGGCGATTCATGGCTGCGGCTCGCGCGCCAATCACTCACGCCACCGGGCATCTGCAATGGTTGGTTGTTCGCGAAATCGAGCTCGCGCACGGTCTTTATCGATACACGCAACCAGCAGTATTTCGTCGTCGACGCCCCTGACGGCTGCACGGATTATGGCGACTATTCGGTATGCACGGGAGAGGTTGCGCGCGTTTGCAACTACGCCACCGTCAACAAGTACGTGGGCGCCGAGAGGACGACGCAGGTCGTGCTGCGTTCGATTACTCCCATCGCCGCGGGAACGACACCCGCGCCGCCGGCGACCGAGCCTGCGGCTGACCCGACGGGCGAGCCGGCCGAAAGCTAACTGGTGATAGACGCGACCTGTGCTCTTCGTGTTGGCAAACCTGACGCGAACGGCGTGCAATGGTACACTGCCAAGATGGAAGAAAACCGAAAGGAGTCTCATCGTGGACACCGGTTCCGAAGCTCGTCGCATTCTACTTGTCGAAGACGAAAAGAATATCCGTGATGCGGTGGCAGCGTACCTCGAGCGCGCTGGTTACTGGGTCACGCCTGCTGCAGATGGCCAGGAGGCTGTCGACGCGTTCTCCCTACATCAGTTCGATCTCGTCATCCTGGATCTCATGCTTCCGCGTCTTCCGGGTGAGAAGGTCTGCCGTATCATCCGTGACACCTCCGACGTCCCCATCATCATGCTTACTGCCAAGGGCGAGGTCGAGGATCGTATCGTTGGCCTCGAGCTTGGTGCCGACGACTACCTCATCAAGCCCTTCTCTCCGCGCGAGCTGGTTGCGCGCGTCCGTGCCCTGCTGCGCCGTGCTCACATCGACTCCGAGCCGCAGCGCGAGGTGCTCGACTTCGGTGGCCTCACCATCGACCTCAACGGCCACAAGGTTCTCGTCAACGACGAGGAGGTTGACCTCACGGCCAGCGAGTTTAAGCTGCTCACGACCCTGGCGCGCTATCCGGGTCGCGTCTATTCGCGCATGGAGCTCGTCGAGAAGGTTCTCGGCTACGACTTCGAGGGCTACGAGCGCACGATCGACAGTCACGTGAAGAACCTACGCGCCAAGATCGGCGACGACCCGCGCAATCCCCGTTGGATTTACACCGTGCATGGCGTGGGCTATCGCTTCGAGGTGCCCCGAGACGGCGAAGCAGCCGATCAAGAGGCGTAAGGATTCATGAAGGACAAGCGTAAGACCCGCGAGAAGAAACCTCTCTCGTTTGCCATCTACGTCATGGGGGCATTTTTGCTCACGGCCGCCATGACCGTGCTCATCACTGCCGCGGCCATCGCGATTGTCTGGAATGTGGGCTACGCCGGCGAGCCGAGTGACGAGGATCTCTTCTTCGCGGTTTTTGCCGCCGGAGCCATCGCGCTCGTTCTCTCCATCATTCTCGGCATCTATTTCGCTGTCGGCATCGCGCGTCCCATCCAGCGCATTTCGGATACCGCCTCGGCAATCAAGGAAGGTAACCTTTCGGCGCGCACCGGGCTTTCAGGTGATGATCAGCTCGGACAGCTTGGCCAGCGCTTCGACGAGATGGCCGACGCCATCGAGCGTGATCGCGACCTCGAACGTCAGCTCATCGGCGACGTGGCCCATGAGCTGCGCACGCCGCTCATGGCCATCCAGGCAACGGTCGAGGCCATCCAAGACGGCGTCTTCGCGGCCGATGAGGAGCATCTCAACACCATCTCGTTCGAGACGCGACGGCTAGGGCGTCTGGTCGAGGCGTTGCTGCATCTCAATCGCCTCGAGAATGGTACAACCGAGGTCAAGCGTGATCTCGTTAATCTCAGTAGCGTGGTCAGCGGTCTGTCGACAACGCACGAAGCCCTGCTCGAGACCTCTGGCATCATGTTCTTCACCGATGTCGCGCCCGACGTGATGATCATTGGCGACCAGGATCTCATCTCGCAGGCCGTCGCCAACCTCCTCTCCAATGCCGTGCGCTATACGCCCGAAAACGGCATGGTCACCGTCGAACTTGCCCGCGAAAACGGGTATGCGAGGATTTCGGTGCGCGATACGGGCGTCGGCATTGCCGAAGAGGACATGAAGAAGGTCTTTTCGCGCTTCTGGCGCGCCGATGTCGCTCGTCAGAGCGTCGATGGCGGTCTGGGCATCGGCCTGGCACTCGTCAAGGAGGTCGTTGACCAGCACTTTGGCGATGTTTCGGTGTCGTCCACACTCGGCGAGGGTAGCACCTTCGTCATGCGCATTCCGCTTGCTCCCGAAGATCATGTCAAGCCCATGACTCCCCATGCGCGCAAGAGCAGCTCGCGTCGCCGTCAGGAACGCGCCGCACGCAAGGAGCAGGAGAAGGCTCGCAAGATTGAGGAACGCCAGATGAAGGCTCGCCGCAAGGCACGCGAGGCGGGTGCCGGTATAAGCGCGACTCAGGAACTCAAGCTTTTCGGGCTGCACGTCTCGCTGCCCGCAACAAGACAACAAGAACAGCAAACGAGGGACAAGGAAGATGGTACTCATGAGTGAAATGGCAATGCGTCCTGATTCGCAAGGCAAGGTCCGCGATTTGTACGACCTGGGAGACCAGCTTCTCATCGTCGCGACCGACCGCATCTCGGCTTTCGACTACATCCTCAAGGACGAGATTCCCTACAAGGGCGAGGTGCTGACGCGTCTGTCGCTCTTCTGGTTCGACCTGCTTGCGGACATCATTCCCAACCACCTGATTTCCGCGGACGTCACCGACCTTCCCGAGAAGTTCAAGCCGTATGCCGAGTGGCTCAACGGGCGCTTCATGCTCGTGCGCAAGGCCGAGATGTTTCCCGTCGAGTGCATCGTGCGTGGCTACCTTGCCGGCAGCGGTCTCAAGGAGTATCGCAAGCAAGGTACCGTTTGCGGCATTGAGCTGCCGGCTGGTCTCGTCGAGGCAAGCAAGCTGCCCGCGCCCATCTATACGCCTTCCACCAAGGCCGAGATCGGTGACCACGACGAGAACGTGAGCTATGAGCGCACGGTCGAGATGCTTGGCGAGAAGGATGCGAGCGCCCTGCGCGATGCGTCGCTTTCCGTCTACAAGAAGGCTGCCGATTACGCTGCCCAGCATGGCATCATCATTGCCGACACCAAGTTCGAGTTCGGCATGATCGATGGTACGCTCACGCTGGCTGACGAGGTGCTCACGCCGGATTCGTCGCGTTTCTGGCCGGAAGATGCCTACGAACCCGGCAAGAGTCAGGCGAGTTTCGACAAGCAATTCGTGCGCGACTGGCTCGATGCCAACTGGGATCGTACGGGCGAGCCGCCACAGCTGCCAGCCGACATCATCGAGGCAACGTCGAACAAGTACATCCAGGCCTACGAACTCATCACGGGCCAGCGTTTCGTTCCCGCGAATCTGTAGATACGGCGGCCGCGCGTGCGGCCATACGTTGTATCATAGGCATTTACACATCACAGGCATTCGAAAGGCGATTGACGAATGACGCAGCGCAATTTCCAGAACGCACGCAACCAGGGCGACGGCCCCAAGGGCAAGTCGAAGAAGTCGGCAAGCTCCGCGAAGCTCAAGAGCAAAGCCGGCGCATCGGTATACGCTCCCTCCAAGGAGGCCAAGGCCAAGCGTGCAAAGCAGGAAGCCAAGGCGAAGAGGAACCAGCCCGTCGAGGCAAAGGCGAACGATCCGATCGAGCAGCAGCGCCGTCGCGAGCGCGCGATGGTCTCGATGATGCGTGATTTGCCAGAGTACAAGTTCTGGCGTCGCATCTGGTGGATTGCCATGGGTATTGCGTTTGTCGTCATCATCCTCACCTGGCTCCCCAGCATGCTCATCAGCTCTGGCGTGCTGAGCGAGGACTTCAAGGAGACGGCAAGTTGGATTTCCACCGTTGGCTTCATCTTCGCAATTGTCGCCTTGATACTCGCCTTCTACATTGACCTCCGCAAGATTCGCAAGATTCAAAAGGCGCAAGAGGCCAAGGCTCGCAATCTCACTAAGTCCGAGCGCCAGGAGCTCGACAAGGCCATCGCCGCGTCCATCGAGCGTGACCAGCAAAGGCGCGCGGAGCGCAAGGGCAAAATGCCCTGGGGCAAGAAGAAGACACAGGCGACTGTCGAGGACACGCCAAGCGAAGAGTAAATAGGAGACGCGATGCTGCTCACCGCGAAATACGTCATTCCCATTACGTCGCCCTACATCGAGGACGGCGCCGTTCTCGTGCGCGATGACAAGGTTCTCGATTTGGGCACTGCGTCCCAGCTCAAGGACAAGTATCCGATGGAAGAAGTACGCGATTTCGGCCTGTCCGTGCTCATGCCCGGATTCATCGACGTGCACACGCACCTTGGATACACGGCGCTGCGCGGCATGTTCGGCGATCTGCCCTATGCCGAGTGGAAACGCCGCGTCTTGCACACGGAGCCCTTCTTCACCGAGGAAGACTGGATTGACTCGGCGCGCGTTGGTGCACTCGAGGCTGTGGCCAGTGGCATTACGACGATTGCGGATATTTCCGCATCGGGCGTCTCGCTTGTCCCCGCCAAGGAGATGGGCCTGCGCGCGCGTGTGTACTACGAAGTCTTGACCACGCAGAAGGAGCATGCCGAAGATGTCGTGCGCGAAGGCGTGGAGAAGATCGAGCGCTGGAAGGACGAATACGGAAGCGATTTGCTCGACTTCGGCCTTGCTCCCGGCCCTGTCTATGGTTGTCATCCGAGCGTCTTTCAGGCTATCGCCGATGTGGCGATCGAGAAGGACATTCCCGTAGCCATGCATCTGGCAGGAAGCCAGGAAGAGGCCGACTTCATCCGCTACGGTTCCTCTCCGTTTAGCGTTCACGTGAGCGAGCACGAGCAGGGCAAGCTTGCCGCTGCCTATCCGCCCTGGTTGCCCGCAGGCACCTCGCCTGTGAGCTACGTGAGCAACTGGGGCATACTCGACGTGCCTGGCATCCTTGCAATTCACTGTGTGCATGTTGATGATCGGGACATCGGCATCCTCAGGGACAAGCAGGTGCGCATCGGCTATTGTCCGCGCATCAACGCCAAGCTCGGCATGGGCTCAATGCCACTCGAAAAGTTCTGGGCGGCAGGTCTTACCATCGGCTTGGGCACTGACTCGCCGGCGGCTGTCGATACGACTGACATGATTGACGAGATGCGCATCGGCCTCATGATCACCCGCGCGACGAGTTCTGAGCGCTTCGTGCAAGCATCAGCGAAGAACGCCCTGCGCATGGCGACGATTGGATCTGCGCGCGCACTGGGTATCGAGGATAAGGTCGGGTCGCTCGAGCCGGGCAAGCAGGCAGACATCATCGCCATCGATTTGCATAATTCGCACCAGAACCCCACGACCGATCCGGAGAGTGCCGTTATCTACACGGCCAACCAGGACAACGTCAAGATGACTATGGTTGCCGGACGCATCCTCTACGACAACTTCGTCCACGTGTCGGGGTGTGATCGCGACGCGATTATCGACCGAGCGCGCGCCCTGCGTGTACGCATACGCGAGGAAGTCAGCGACGATGCGCTGCACAGGTCGCTCATAGAGCATGCAACGCAAGACGAACGAGACCGCTACAACAGATAGGGTCATCATGTCAAACAAGAACAAGTCTTTTCAGAAGAACAAGCAGCAAAAGCTCGAGCAGGAGCTGGCGGCTCAGTATCGTCGCGAGCAGCGTGACCGTCGTACGAAGCTCCTCAAGACCATCGGCATCACCATTCTTTCGGTGCTCCTGATTATCTCGTTCTGCTTCCCGGCATTCACGATGCTCTGGTAAGAGGCGCCCCCCGCACTCCGCAGGCGGCACTCGTATCGAGACAGCAAAGACCCAAAGCTGCTGCGCAACTCGCACGCCCTATGGGCGTGCTCAGACAGTGCTCGCAAATCGCTTTGGGTCTTTGCTGTCTCACTCGCGAGCCTGCGTCGTGCGGGGGCTGGCCAGTAGGGGACGGAGGGCGACCAGGAGGTCTCCCCTACAGGCGCTTGACGTGTGCGCTCCGTCGTCCTGAGCGGGGCGCCGCAAGGCGCGAAGTCGAAGGACCTCACGACGGGCTGCAGCTCGATCTCTACGAGGGCATGAGCGAAGCGCTATTTCCTCCCAGGTCGGCAGCGGTCTCCTCCTGCATGGACTTCCATGCCTCCTGTCGCTTCGCCAGCACTGCGCGAACCTCGGGGTCGTCGCTGAGTGCCGGTGGCGTCCAGGGCATCTCCCCAAGCGCGCGGACCACATCGCCAATCTTGCCATAGGGGATCGAGATAATCTGGAGCCCCGCCGGGTAGGTCTGCCGTCGTGACATGCCATGCCCCATGCCGCTGGTAATCGTGTTGACCTTGTCCTTGACGTAGGGATACGAGTACATCCATGCGCATGAGAGCACGGGTGAGGTCTTCGATTCCCACAGGTCTCCCGAGTAGTACGAGGTTGCGCGCATGAGGATGGTCGCCTGTTGCGTGTTTGCTACGCAGATGACGAGATCGGGGTCGAATTCGCAGGTCGCGACTGGGGAGAAGCTCACGTAGTTCACCGATCCGCGCGGCAGCGTCTCAATCTGCGTGTAGAGGCGCGCGTTGGGCGCCTGGGTCTTGAAGATCTCGAAGTCCTTGCCCGCCTGGCCGCTCGCTGCGAAGCTGGGCTTGTCGATCATTCCCAGAATCATGGTGCCGAAGCAGGTGTCGTCCTCTGCGGTTGTGTAGAAGCTCTCCCCGGTTGTCTGTGCTCGCTTGACGAACTGGCAGAAGGCGTCTCGCTCCTTTACGCGCTCGAGGCCCTCGGGCTTTGCATAGCTGAACTTGATGGCGACGGGCGGGAACTCCATATCGAGCTTCGCGAGCGTGTCCTTTGCTTCCTGGCTGAGCATGTGGTGTCCTTTCCGAATATCGGTCGGTACGCGGCAGAATATAGCATGCACATGCACTTCGCGTTAGTGGAAGATGCCTGGATAAAAGGTGCTAATTGAATGTGTCACTTGCCGTCGAACAGGTTCTTCAGCTGAACGCGATTGTTGACGTTGAGCTTGCGATACGCGTTGTAGACATGCTTCTTCACGGTCGAAAGTGATATGTAGAGCTTCTCAACGATTTGCTGTTCGGAGTCCCCGTCAAGCACATGCTCGATGACCTCACGCTCGCGAAGAGTGAGACCGGCTTGCTCGATGATGCTCTGCGCGCAGGGAGTGCTCGTGCGCCAGCGTTCTTCCTCGAGCAAACTTGCAAGCTTGAGGGCGATATGTGGTGCCATCAGGTTTGCAATGCGCACATCTCGGTTGGTGAATTCGCTCTCTGCCTTGGTGTTGAACAACGCGATTTCTCCGATGACGGCATTATCGTGCGAGAGTAGCGCGCGCAATGCATAGGTAAGGCCCTCTGGCTTGTAGATTTCGTTCCAGACGGGGGAGCTCTCGCGCACGTCCTCTGGAATCATGTCCCTGTCGCGGAAGGCATAGCTTGCTGTCTTGAGGTACAAGCCGTCATAGTACGGGTCTTCATCGTAGTTGTCGGTGAATTTCTCGATGAGATGTGCTGGAGCGCCAACGATTACGGGACGACTTGAGCGAGCGATGCCATGCTCCATCTTGATCATGGAAAACGTGCCCTGGTAACTTGGCGTCAGGGAGCGCAGGCAAGAGAGCGTTTCGTACTGTAGCTTCTCGACGCTGGAGGTGGTGTTGATGCGATAGATACTGTCGAGCATGAACTGCCAGTCGCGTTCATGAAGTTGTGCGTCATCGTTGGTCATTTGAGATCGTAGTCTCCCTTCGCGAGCTAATTATAGGTTACGAACTACGAAGTCTCTTTGTGCAATGTGCATCATTTCGACTAAGTTCTACTCATTTGTATAACCATTCTTCCGAATTTGCGCAAGGCTTTCCAAAATCGAATGCAATCTGCTTTCAAATCAACTTATTTCAATCTTCGAATCCATTTAAGAAATGTGGAGAACCCATGAAAATCAGGCCTCGTTGTTCCAAAGCGACGAGCGCCATTACGAAAGTGCGCTCAGGAAAAGGAGGGAACATGAGAGACGATTCGAAGCTGATACCCCAGGTCTTCATGAAGGGCAGCTTCCGCGAGATGGGTTCCCAATATGGCGAAGCCATGGCGAGCGAGATTGCCTTCCAGAAGGACTGGTGGACCAAGGTTCTCGCCGCTCACTGGCCTAACATGGACATGGAGCGCGCGCTCAATGCCGCCAAGACGATGTACGCGCCCGCTGTGGAGCTGTATGCACCGCGCTGGGCCGACTTCATTGAGGGCATGGCCGAAGGAGCCGGCCTTCCCTATGATGACGTGCTCTGGATTAACGTTGCCTCCAACTTGCTCGAGGGCCCGGCAATGGCCATGAGGATGGTTGCGGGTGGCTGCACCGACATTGGCGTCCAGCCCGACAAGACCGATATCGGCAAGCTCATCATCGGCCAGAATCTTGATTGGCATCCCGAGCTCAAGCCCGTGTGCCTGCACTTCGATCCGGCAGATGCCCCCAAGGCGCTGGCGTTCACCATTTCCGGTGCGCTTCCGCAGTTCGGCATCAGCGAGAATGGCTATGGCTCGTTTGGCAATGCGCTGGGCACCGAGGAGAACAAGACGGGCGTCACCATGAACGCCCTTACCGCCGAGCTGTTGTTCCAGGATTGCATTGGCTCTGCCTGCGAGCGCATTACCATGGCGGATCGTTCCATGTGCTTCAACCACATGCTTGGTGCTGCCGATGGCACGCTCATCGACTTCGAGACCACGCCATCGAGCTTTGGCGTCTTGCTTCCCGAGGAAAAGGGCTGGATTGCGCATACCAATCACTACATCACCAGCTGGATGCAGAAGGATGACACCTTCAAGACCTTCCCCGACACGTTCGTGCGCCTGTCCTGGGCAGAGAAGTTCCTCCGCGATGCCGATGTCATCACGGTCGACACACTCAAGAAGATTTTCAGCGACCACCATGGCGACAAGACGCGCTCGCTGTGCACGCATCTTGTCCCCGGAGCCTCGTTTACCGAGTGCTGGCAGACGGTCTACTCGATGATCTCCATTCCCGAGGACGGAGTCATCTACGCGACTACGCAGCCGTGCGAGCACGAATACGAGGAGTATCGCCTGTAACTCAGGGAATCGGGGGCATGAGGCAATGCGCTTCGTGCCCCCTGGTACACAAGGAGGAAAAGAAATGTCAGCTATGAAGCAAATTCCCAAGTGGCGTATGGTCATTGGCATAGCCGCACTGTTCATCTCGAGCATGTGCACGCTGGGCGACATGGTCATCACCCCGATTGCTGCAAATCTCTATGAGGTGTTTGCGGATGCGCCCGAGGCGCTTCTCAACTTCGGTATCACGGGCCCGGCACTCGTGGGCCTGCCCTTTGGTCTGCTGGCGGGCTGGCTGTGCGACCGCTTCGACAAGAAGTGGGTCATGGTCGTGGGCTTCGCCATCTTCACGTTCTCTGCGATCTTTGGCGCGGCCATCGAGAACATCTGGTACTTCGTCATCACGCGCTGCCTGGCGACTGGCGTGGGCTGGGGCATCACCAACACCGCTGCGTTCTCCATCCTGGCGGACCTCTTCTCCGATGAGAAGAAGCATAGCCGCATGGTCGGCTTCTACAACGCGACCATGTCCATCATGGGCGCCATCCTCTCCATGGCAGCTGGCATGCTTGCTGCCTCGGGCGTATGGCAGGATGCCTTCGCCATCTACTGGATTGCTGCACCTGTGCTCATTCTCATGATCATCTTCCTGCCGTCGCTTAAGCCGACGCCCATGGAGAATGCGGAAGGCAAGGTCGAGACGGCTGCCGAGGTCGAGGAAGAGGACAAGGGATGGATTGGCAAGATTATCCCGCTGACCATTCAGGTGTTCTTCTTCGCATTGTTCTTCTTCGTCATGCTCTACATGGTCGCCCTCTACATTGCAGATGCTGGCGTGGGTGACGAGGCCTTTGCGGGTACGGTTGCCTCGTGCATGACGCTGGCCACCATGGTCGGCTCTATCCTGTTCGAGCCGGTCTTCTCCAAGATGAAGAACACCGTTTACATGCCCTTCATGCTCGCTATTGGCGTGATGTTCATCCTCATGGGCTTTGTCGTGACGCCGGTCATGACCATTGCCGGCGCCATTGTCATGGGCTTCTCGTGGGCATACTACTTCTGCTACTTCTATGTTCGCGTTACCCAGCTCGTTCCCGAGAATCGCGCGGGTTCGGCAACGGGCGTCGTGGCCTTCTCTGATGGCCTTGCGGCAACTCTGTGCTCCTACCTCGTCACGGGCCTCATGGGCGCAACCGGCATGAACTGCGTCCAGCTCTGGCCGATTTTCGGTGTCGGCACTCTGATTACGCTGGCTATCTCGGTTGTCTACTGGATGCTCACGCGCAAGAAGAGCGTTCAGCAGTAGGCAAGGAAAAGTTCGAGGACGCTTTACGAAAAAGGGGAGACTCCGTCTGCATGGGGTCTCCCCTTTTCACGCGTGCTGCCTGGGCGGGATGTGGCCTTGAGTGGTGGCGCGATCCGATTGGAGTAGAGGAGGCTTCGTATGGCACGTGATGCTCGCATGTCATCATGGCGCATGCTTATCGCGATGGCGGCTCTGTTCGTCTCGAGCATGTGCACGATGGGTGACTTGGTGATTACGCCCAGCGCCGCTGATCTATACGTTGCGTTTGCGGATGCGCCCGAGGCGCTCATCAACTTCGGCATCACGGGCCCGGCTTTAGTGGGATTGCCATTTAGCCTGCTGGCGGGCTGGCTGTGCGACCGCTTCGACAAGAAGTGGATCATGGTCGCGGGCTTCGCCATCTTCACGTTTTCCGCGATTTTCGGTGCGGCCATCGAGAACATCTGGTACTTCGTCATCACGCGCTGCCTGGCAACCGGCATGGGCTGGGGCATCACCAACACCGCGGCGTTCTCCATCCTGGCGGACCTCTTCTCCGACGAGAAGCAGCACGGTCGCATGGTCGGCTTCTACAACGCGGCCATGTCCATCATGGGTGCCGTGTTGTCATCCGTTGCCGGGGTGCTCGCGTCCTATGGCATCTGGCAGAACGCATTTTCGATCTACTGGATTGCCGCTCCCACGCTCGTGTTGCTCATCGTCTTCCTGCCCTCCATGAAGCCCAAGCTCATGCGTGGAGCCGATGGGCACGTCGAGACCACAGAGGAGATCAAAGCCGAGGACAAGGGCTGGTGGAAGAGCATCCTGCCGCTTAATGCCCAGGTGCTCCTGGTTGCCGTATGCTATTTCGTGCAGCTTTACATGATCTCGCTGTTCGTCGCTGATACGGGCTTGGGAGACGAGAGCTTCAGCGGCTTGCTTGCCTCATGCATGACTATGGCGTCCTGTCTGGGCTCGCTTGCATTTGGTCCCTTGTTCGCAAAGATGAGGAATGCGGTCTACTTCCCGTTCCTCATCATCATCGGACTGTGCTTCATCGTTATGGGCTGCTTCGTGGGACAGACGACGGCAGTCTTCTGCTCCCTGCTCTTCGGCTTCTCTTGGGCGTTCTACTTCTGTTACTTCTACGTGCGCGCCGCAGAGCTTGTTCCCGAGAACCGCAAGGGTGCCTCGACAGGGGTAATTGCGTTTTCTGTTGGCCTCGCCGCCTTTCTCTGCTCGTACCTCATCACGGGTCTCATGAATGTAACGCATCTGGGCTGCGCCGCGCTTTGGCCCTGCTTTGGCGCGGTGGTCATCATCGTGTGCGCCGTCTCGATGCTTTATTTCTTCACGAAGCGAAGCAGAAGGTCTTGCTAGCCCATAGATGCTGTCCCCTCCTTAAGGGTAGCCCCACGATGCAGACATCGCGGGGCTACTTTGACCTGGAGATAGCGTTGCTAGGCGCTCAGGGGATGGGGGAGCATGCCAGCTGATTTAAGGTCTTCGTCAACAAGGCCACGTAGGTAGTCAGAACGTGATACGCCAAGGTCCTCGGCGCGCTTGTCCATGAGCTCAACTATGGTGACTGGCTCCTTGAAACCGACGAGCTGCAGGTCGTCGGCGAACTTGGGAGGTCGTCCTGGTTTTTTGACAGAAATTGGGCTATCGGGAATATCGCCCTGAGCGTATATTTCCTCACGTTCGGCAAGCTGCTCGCGTGTTAGGTCAAAGCGCTCCTCCATCTCCTCATCCGAGACAGGTTCAAGGTTAATTATTTGGATTAAGCTCATCTAGCACCCTTCTAGTGGGAGGTCTCATCGCATGAAAATAACAATGCCTTCCCAGTCTTCAGCAGCGACCATTTGCATGGGGCGCCCCTTCATGTCAGGGCCAATTGCCACAATCTCACCTTCGTGCAGTGCTGTCCGCCGGCGCATTGCCATGGGATTGGTCCAGGCATGAACAATATCCTCCTTGGCTATTCCATGCTTCAGGGCATGGTCATGAATCTTGAGGCTAATCATGAAGCCCCTTATTACGTTTAACGAAATTATACATTGCTGTTACCTGAAGCTCAATGGCATATGCATGCCTGCTGTGGTCCACGGGGTATCTGCGCTTGGTCTCTCAAGGGCTGCGTACGCATGTCTGCACACGAGTAGGCGTCCTGGCACCACGTCCCGTTCGGCGCGCATGACCGCCCCGTGCTTGTCGACGAAGGCGACGTCTATTGGGTAGCACATGCCAAACGTGTGCACGCTCTTGCACGGGGCTATCACGAGGATGGCTTCTCCGTCGCCCCAGTTGTGCGAGGATCCCAAAAGCCCACGGGCTCTGGCGCCAAAGCCCAGGGCGAAGACGAAGCGCATGCTCTCGCCGTTCATAGGAGTTCTCCCGGCGTATAGGGGTCTATGGACAACGTGCATTCGTGGGTAATCATGCTCGGTGCGCTAGCAAGCGAAAGGGGCCACGGGACAAAGCCAAGGATGCAGCGATAGGTAACCATGCTCGCAAGCAGTGCCCCGGTGTCCTCGCAGGTGACGGCCACTTCCGATCCGCGCCTCGCAAACTCGATTTCGAGGGCCCCCTCGATGGCGTACAAGCGCGATTCATGGTCGTGTTCTCCGGTTGGGGGCGATGCGCCTTCGGCGATGACGACCTGGGCTGCAATGTGGTCGAAGCGCGCACACTCCCCTGCGAAGACGAGCATGTCGATGGCGATGACGAGGACGAGCAGGATGACGGGCGTCACCACCGCGAGCTCGACGGCCATCTGCCCGCGCTCGAAGCGCGTGGGAGCTTCCTGCCACATGACGTCAGCCTCCCAGACTTGCGCCAAAGCGTCCGAGCACGTCTTCGAGCCTGGCGTCGATGTCGTCGGGAACCGGCAGGTACAGCGACCCATCACCGGTGCCGAGCCCAATGTCGGCAAGGGGGATCCGGGCAATCTCCAGACCATGCTCGTCCAGGAACTCGCCAATCTCGGGTACGCTCTCGATGTCGGCCACGAGGGCATCCAAGTCCCTCATACTGATGGCCCCGTACATTTGCGCACCGAGCTTGAGCCTGCCAATCACGTCTGCAGCCGCGCCCCCGCCACGTTCGAGCACGTATGACGTGTTGACGAGCACGGGCTTGTAGCTATCGAGGTCGGCGGGCTCTATCCCCGCGGTGGCAAGCGCCGTCTCGAACGTGGACACCGCGGCATCCGAAAGCGTGGTACCCACGACCGGTATGGCGCCAAGGGTCTTGCGAAAGCCCGACTTCAGCCCCTCGCTGCCATCGACGTACGCCTTGAGCACGCTGCCCCAGGCGCCAAAGACGGTCTTGACGGGGCCCGACAGCAGGCTCTCTGATGGAACGAGCCCTTGCGCGACATCGGCGATGACATTGCCGGCATCGTCCGCGGCATCCGGGGCCAGCGTCGCCGCCGACATGGCGATGCGTGCGGGAACAGCCGCCTCGTCATGGAGAAAGGGGACGCCTTGCACGGAGCTGCCGGGGGCCACGACGACGCAGATGCACCCATAGCGCCCCGGCGGCTGCGGGTCGTATCGCTTGCCGGCCAGCGATCGCGCCGCATCGGAAAGCAGCGATCCGATCTCCTCGCGTTCGGCGTCAAGCTCCTGTCTGGCGGCCTGCCCGTCTTCAATGGCCTGAGCATAGTCGCGTGATGCCTCCACGAGCGCAAGGTAGTGATACTCGAACCCGTTGCTGATGGAGGTCGATGCGCTGGGTACGCGGCCAAGCGTCGTCGCGGAAAACCTGCACGTGGGGCAGCTCTGGCATGCACCCGAATCGATGTCGCAGACCGCCGCACTGCCAGAAGGCGAGCCGGCGGCGTATTCCGGGCAGCCGGTCCAGGCGTGCAGCGTACGGGTCTCGCCATTGATGGACGTGGGGTATATGCAGTCCGTGTACAACGAGGTTTCCCTGATCTGCGCAGTGTTGCGAGCGAGCTGGACGAGGTGGGGGACTTCAGATCCCGAGGCGCTTGTCTCGATGCGACCGCTCGAGACCTGGTTGAGCGCGTATGCGTAGAACTGCTTGCGGGCGATTGACTCGCCCACGCGCTCGGGCGATCCCGATGCGTATGCGCCCGGCTCGCTTGCATACCGTGCCTGGTAGTAGGCGACTGCCCGGTTGAGGGCGACGGAGAAGCTCCAGTTGTCCGGTGACGAGAAGTATGGGTTCTTCGCGCCGGAGATGCTCGAGAGCTTTGCCGCGCGCTCGAACATGCTCATGCCCTCGTTGCCGCAATCCGCCTGCCAGGCTCGTTTTCGCGCCGCGTCCTCGCGCTGCTGCGCTTCCTGCTGGGCAACGCTTGCCTGCTGCACGCTCTCCTCTTTCGACTCGATTTCATGTGCCGCCTGCCGTGCCTGCGAGTCGTCGGGAATGGATATGTCGATTCCCTCGATGGGCACGGTGATGGCAGCGCCTGCATAGGGGATGCCGCTTGCATCGGCATTTGCCTGGATGACCTGGCCGCTGCGAAGCGCGCAGAGGGCGGGTAGTGCCTTCTGGGCGGCGTCGAGCCCACGTATGGCGGAGTCGACAAACCGGTCGCGTGTTTCGAAGACCTTCGATCCCACGTGCGCGATTTCGGCGGCGGCTCCCTGGGCTCCGGGAATGAACGCCGTGACGGCAGAGACGGCATAGACCGTGAGTCCCAGCAGCGACAGGGACAATGCGCTTGCGTCAACTACCTGACCGGCCGTCACGAATTCGGCGATAACGCCATCGGCTGCGAGGGCCCCGGCGTCGGCGACGTACTGGATCTGTCCCGATCGCGAGCCGATTGCGATGCCTCGCGTGCACGCGAGCACAAGCGCCAAGGCCACGAGGACGGCCAATGCGGCTGCAGGGGTGGTAAACCCACCCTCATGGCGCATGAAGGCTCTGCCCCACTTCATTTCCATGCTCCAATCCACGATGCGGGCGCATAGTCGCTGCGGGCCCACTCGGGCACTGATGCGCAGCTCGCCTCGACGCGCTGCTCGATGGCTCCGTTTTCGTCGATGTCGTTCGCGAGGCCCGCGACGATGCCAAAGAGGGGCAGCGGTTCGACATGGTTGACGATGCACATGCTCGCAGCCCCGCCCTGTTCGCTCGACCAGGTGATGTTCCAGTCTTCGTCCATGTGGAAGACTGCCACCTTGGGTATGGCGTCAAGCCTGCGTTCCACAAACGCCCGCACCGACGTCTCGTCACTCGTGTTCGTCGCCAGCAGGCGGCAGCCCTCCGCGGCCGCCGCATTCATGATGCAGCGGTCGTAGAGGAGCAGCGCCGGTTGCAGGAGCAGGCCAAAGAGGGCAAACAGCACCGGGAGCAGCACGGCCGCCTCGATGGTCGACTGACCCGATTCAGAAGAGAAGCGCATCGACCACCCCTCCCGCCGTTGTGAGTGCGTGCGAGGCGCCCGCCTGTACCAGGTCGGTGACGTCGCCATTTGCGACAAAGTGCCACAAGGCCGCGAACGCGCCCATGAGTGCAATGAGCACGAGCCCCACGAGCAGGTACTCGACCGACGCCTGTCCGGCTTCCCACCTTCTCGTATACCTCACAGCCCGTTTACTCCGCTCGAAATGGCCTCCCAGAGCTCGCTGATCTTGCCCCTGAACGCTGCGATGGCGATCATCGCGATGACGGCCAGCACGCCGACGAGGATGGCGTATTCGGTCGTCCCCTGACCTTCCTCGCGCAGGCAGTGCAGCCTCGTCGTGGCCCTGACGTATGCACCGATCATCTTGTCCTTGAGTTTTTGCATGTCGTCTCCTTACCGTTGGTCAAAAGCCTGTCTGGACAAATTGGAGAAGCACCGGCCCCATGACCAGGATGAGCATGGCGGGCAGGATGCATGTTCCCGTGGGTACGAGCAGCTTGACGGGCGCCTTGGCTATCCGACGTTCGATGGCGCCGCGCCGCTGCCTGCGAACATCGCATGAGAAGCGAGCGAGCATGTCGGCAAGAGGCGATCCGTAGTGAATGGCCTGAATCGACGTATCGGCGAAGCGCTTCAGCGCCCTTGATTTCGTGCGCGCGAAGAGCGACTCAAGTGCTTGCTGGCGCGAGGCAAGACCACTGCTCCACTCCAGGCGCGCGCCTGCAAGCTGGTGCGCCAGCACGTTGTCGAACTTGTCGCAATAGAGGTCCAGCGCGGCGTCGAAGGATAGCCCCGAGCGGATGCCCATGGCGACGATGTCTGCCATCACGTCGACCTGCTCATCGCAGGCGCTACGCAGCTCGCGGGCTGCCCGGGCGTCGAGCATGGCGGGGGCCTTGCGGGTAAGCAGGTAGGCGGTGGGCATGCCTGCGACGAGCATCCAGGGGGTCGTTGCAAACGAGATGACGAGCGCCGCAGCGCAGAACACGAGAAAGCAGAGCGACTTGTCGCGCAGGATGTCCTCGACGTCGAGTTGCCCGTGCCTTGGTGCCGCGAATGCGAGACGCGTCGTCATCAGGCAAGCGCACCGCCATGCGCACGCGCAGGCAAGGATGCAGGCGAGCAGGCGCAATGCAGCTGGAATCATGTCAGACCGCCTCCTCGAGGTCGACCGAGAAGTCGACGGCAAGGGCCCTGCGCACGAGCACGATGCCCGCCGCCTCAAACAGGAGCGCGAGGACGAAGAGGCACACGCCGAGCGGGGAGCTCAGAAACCCCGTGAGGTATCCGGGCGAGAAGACGGACAGTATCGCCAACAGCGCAAACGGCATGATGGTCACGATGCGGCTCGAAAGGCGTCCCTGTGCCGTCTTGGTGCGCAAGTCATCCTTGAGCTCGGCAGTCTGCTGGAGCAGGCCCGCCACGCTTTCGAGTATGTCGGTCAGGCTGCCGCCTGACTGGTGCTGGATCTCCATCGCGACGGCGAGGTAGGCGAACTCGGATCCTCCCGTACGCTGCCGCAGCTTTTCCAGTGCCTCGTCGAAGCCCTGGCCGGCCTCGAGATCCCACACCGTGCGCTTGAGCTCGCCAGCGAGCGGCTCGCTGCAGTTGTCTGCGGCATAGCGCAATGCCATGACAAGTGACGATCCACTCTCCAGCGCCGTGCATAGCAGGCGCAGCACCTCGGGCATCCCCTGTTCCAGGGCCTCGACGCGCTTTCTATGCCGGTATCCGCCAAGCATCCTCGAGATGGGCGTGCTTGCCAGCATCCTGCCGTAAACGCGCTCGAGGGCGCGCCTTCCCGACGAGCGCAGGATCGATCGGCTGAGGTGGACGTGATCCAAAACCAGAAGACAAGATCGGTACATTCCATAGGCCGTTGTCACGAGTGCCCCAAGCAGGAGGGCTGCACTGATTGCACCCATTGCTCCACCTCCTCCTGCGTGGCGATGCCCATGTAGGGAAGGTCGTAAACCCAGGCGGGAACGAGACCCCATTCGTAGTGGCGGTTGCGCCTGTTCCAGCTGACGGTGGGAACAAAGCCCCCTTGGGATGCGCCGCCTTCTTCGGCATCGAGTTCGCGTCTGCCCTCGTTGCGCATGGCGATCTGCGTGATGCGTCGCATGCCGCCGGCCAGGCGGTCCTGTTGCACGATGAGGTCGAGTGCCGATGCGATCTGCTCTCTAATGATCTGAGTGGGCAGGTCCATGCCGTAGCGCACCATCATGACAAGACGGGGTATGGCCTCGGCGGGCGAGTTGGCATGCAGCGTCGTCATCGAGCCATCGTGGCCGGTGTTCATGGCCTGGAGCATGTCGAGGGCCTCCGCGCCGCGGCATTCGCCCACGATGATGCGGTCGGGACGCATGCGCAGGGCATTCGTGACGAGGTCGCGTATGGTTACGGCGCCACGCCCCTCGGCATTTGCCAGGCGCGCCTCCAGGCGTATGACATGCGGGTGCTGGTCGAACCTGAGCTCGGCGCTGTCCTCGATCGTTATGATGCGCTCGGCGTGGGGGATGAGTCGCGAAAGCGCATTGAGAAGGGTTGTCTTGCCCCCACCTGTGCCCCCAGACACGGCGATGTTCTTGCGTGCGCGTACGGCCCAGGCAAGCAGGCGCTCCATTTCGGGGGAGAGCGCATCCATGTCCACCAGCTCGTCGAGCGTGAAGGATTGGGTTCGAAACTTCCTGATGGTGACTGACGTCCCGTCGATCGAAAGGGGCGGGATGACGACGTTGACGCGATGTCCCTCTGGCAGACGCGCGTTTACCAGTGGGCTCTGCTCGTCGACGCGACGTCCCAATGGGGACACGATGCGATCGACGACGAGCCGTAGCTGCTCCTCGGAATCGTAGCGCTCCGCGCTACGATAGACGCTGCCCCTGCGTTCGAAGAAGATCGCATCGGGGCCGTTGACCATTATCTCGGTGATCTCGTCGTCCTTGAGCATCTTTTCGATGGGACCCAGGCCCAGGACCATGTCAAGGGTGTGCTCGACGAGCGCGTCGCGCTCTTGCCCGGTCATGTGTCCAAAGCCATGCACGCTCAGGAGCTGGTCGATCGTGGCGGCCAGCTCGCGTCGCGCGACCTCGCGCCCCCTGGCGAGCAGCTGGGCGATGCGCTCGCTCGGGATTTCCCCGTAGAGCAGATCCCGCAGGCGCGCATGCTCCCTTTCGTATCCTGCACCCATTGCATCGGTGGAGTCGGCAACCTGGGTCTTCGTTATGTAGTCACCGAGCTTCATGAGAAGAGCCTCCGTCTTTTTTGCGGCGTGGGGGCAAACTCGATGCCGATGCGCGGGAGCAGGCAGCTCAGCATCCTCTGGATATCCGGTATGGGGGCGGCCTCGCCCTCGACGAGCTCCTCGATGCGGCCGGCTTCCACCAGTGCCCCGACGCCGCCCTTGCCATCGGCAAGGGCGAAGAGCTCGTCTGCGTCAAGGGAGACGCGTGCATGCTCGAACTCGCTTCTGGGCAAGTTCGAGGACCGGTTGAGCACGTAGGCGATGCGCGCTGTGGGAATGCCGATCCTCTGGCAGAGCTCGCCTGCCTTGATCGCCCCGTAGACCGACGAGCGCCGATGGTCCATCAGGATGATCACGAGGTCGGATGACACGAGGAGTGCCCCGGTGAGACCCGACCAGTACTGGCCGGTATCCGCAATGACGAGGTCGTAGCGATTGCGCACGTGATCCATGAGTTCGACCACGGCATCGGCGACCTCCTCTGCCACCTCGGGCAACACGGGTGCCTTGAAAAGGTCGAGTTTGGCCGAGATGGGGACGGGGTTGCATGCGGTGCCTTGCGCCAGGTTGGAAAGCGCGACGTCGAGCCCCAGCCAATAGCCCATGTCCCCAAACTGCAGGTCGCCTTCGAGAATCGCCGTCCTGATCGACTGGCGTGCCACGAGATGCCCTGCGAGAAGCGCCAGCGTGCTCTTGCCCGTGCCCCCGCTTGCCGACACCAGGGTGACGAGTGGCGCCTGGTTGCACGTGGCCGAATACGCCCGCTTGTCCACGGTGCCCATCATCTAGCTCACCTGATTTGCGGCGCTGTTGCCGGGCAAGACGAAGTGGATGGTCCCACGCGCCGAGGCGGATATGAGCTCGCTCACGCTCGAGGGCGTCACGGCGAGCGTCACCCACGAGATCTGCTTGTCTCCCGCATCGTCGGGCGTGCTCGTCTCGAGCACGAGTATGCGCTCGCCGATCATCGTGATTTCGCCCGATGCAGCTTCGACGTAGACGTCGACGACCGAGCCCGCCCGTATGGCGCCTCCCACGGCAAGCACGTCATCGGAGGCAACGCTTGCGGCGGCAAGCCCGTCGGGTACCGTGATCCTGGATGATCCGTCACCCACGCGCTCGAGCAAGATGGGCTCGTTCACGCGAATCTCGCTCTGGGCGACGAGCCCTTCGAGTTGCTCGTGGCTCTGGGCGGCCTGGCCCTGCGGCAGGAAGTCGACGAGCCATTCCTGCACGGTTGCGTTCGACTCGTCGACGGTGCCCCCGATGGGGATTGTCTTGGTCGCGACGAGCACGGGGACACGTTCGCCCCCGTATTGCTGGATGGCGGCCGCGCGTGCCATGGATGCCTCGGATTTGATGGTCGCCGTATAGGCAAAAACGCACAATGCCGCCAGCACTCCGCAGCAGATCGCGATTGCCGTTTGCTTTCGTTGTCTCGTCATGACACCTCCACGACACGTCCGTTGGAGCCGTGACTATGCAACAGGGGCGTCCGAGCCATCTACCCCCAGAACCTGTACGATTTCGGAGTTGAATCGGATCGACTTCGGATTGATTTCAGACGCGATTCCGAAAGCCCCCGTTCAGCGCAGGGGAGTGCGTTGCGTCAAGAGCACGTCCAATGCATGCGCAATTGGGGGATTCTCAAAAAATTTTTCGCAGGGGCCGCGTTTCCACGCGGACAACATGTCGCTGGCGGCGTTTTGCGGGGGCCGCGTTTCACGCGGCCCGGGTTGCCGCGAAGCGGGCTGTCGGGGAGCGACCATCGAGGCGGCATCTCCCATATGCCGCGTTTCCTAGAGATGCCTGATGATGCTGCGGAACTCCTCCTCGGCATCGCTCTTGGTGGCGGCGATGATGGTCTCGCCGGGGTAGAGCACCGTGTCGCCCGTGATCATCACGAACTCGTCATCGCGGATGACGGCGATGAGTTGCGTGTCATGTGAGAACGGGATATCTGCCACGCGCACGCCGTCCTTGTGACGCATCTTGGCGGGCAACTTCGTCTCGACCATCACGATGTCGCCCTCGCGTAGCGAGAACACCATGCGCATGTCACCTACGATGGCTTCCTCCTCGACCATACGCGCGATGAGCTCGGTCGACGAGACAGGTTCGATGCCCACCTCGTGGAAGATACGGCCGTTCTTGGGGTTGTTGACGTTGGCGATGCAACGCGGGACGTTGAACGTGGTCATGGCGATCTCGCAGGCCACGAGATTCGTCTCGTCATGGCCCATGAGCGCGACGAAGAGGTCGGCGTCATCGACGCCGGCATCAAGCTGCACGGCCGAATCCGTGCCGTCGCCCTCGATGATGAGCACTTCGGGAGGCAGCGTATCGGCGAGGTGATCGATGGTCTCGCTGTCCTCCTCGATAAGCGTGATGCGATGGTTCTGTTCGAGCATCATCGAGATAAGGTATTCCGCCGTGGTCGATCCGCCGCTAATGACAATGAACATGTGATCAGCTCCTGATAAAGCGCGAAAGGCGACCGAAGTCATCGCGAGCCACGCAGACGATGGCGACATCGCCATCATGCAAGATGGTGTCCTGCGTGGGAAGGATGGTCTCGTCGTCATGCTCGACGGCGACCACGCGCGCATCGTAATCCTTCTCGAGCTCGCTGCATGACATGGTCACGTCATCTTCAAAGTTGAAGGCGAAGCGCACGAGTTCATAGCTGCCGAAGGTGTCGATGTGATGGCCGTGTCCCGATTGGATCTTCGAGAAGATTTCCTCGGCGACGAGAGTCGTTCCGCAGGCGAAGTCGAGGCCGAGCTGTGCGTAGGTCTTCTCGCGACGCGCCTCGTAGAGTCGCGCGATTACATGCGGGACCTCGTAAATGCGACGTGCGACTTCCGCAATCATGAGGTTGGCGTTATCGTTGCTCGTGACCGCTGCGATGACATCGGCTTCCTCGATGCCGGCATCCAGGAGCACGCTTTCATCAAAGCCGATTCCGCGCACGATGCGACCGTTGAAATCACGCCCGAGGTTCTTGAACGCATCGGTGGCGCGGTCGATGACCGAGACGTTGTGGCCGTCTTCGGAAAGCAGGGTCGCCAGGTGGCTTCCCACGCGACCGCATCCCACGACGATGATGTTCATGGCGCGCCCCTCTCGCCTACTGCGCGGTGATCACATCGCAACCCATGTACGGGCGCAGCACCTCCGGAACCGTGATGGATCCGTCGGCGTTCTGGTAATTCTCGATGACGGCTGCCATAGTGCGCCCGACGGCCAGGCCGCTGCCATTGAGCGTGTGCGCGAAGTGCTTCTTGCCGTTTTCATCGGTGTACTTGATGTTGGCGCGTCGTGCCTGGAAATCGCCACAGTTGCTGCAGCTCGAAATCTCCTTGTACGCGCCATAGCTCGGCAGCCACACCTCGAGGTCGTAGGTCTGACGGGCAGAAAACCCGAGGTCACCCGTGCACAGGCTGATGACGCGATAGGGAAGCCCCAGCTCCTGCAAGATCTTCTCGGCGCAGGCGGTCATGTCCTCGAGCTCATCGTCGGATTTCTCGGGGTTGGCGAAACGCACCATCTCGACCTTGTCGAACTGGTGCACGCGAATGATGCCACGCGTGTCGCGACCGGCGCTGCCCGCCTCCTCGCGGAAGCACGGCGTGTAGGCACAGTAGCGAATGGGCAGTTCGGCGCTGTCGAGCACCTCGTTGGCATGCAGGTTGGTGAGCATGACCTCGGCCGTGGGGATGAGATAGAGCCCCTCTGTCGTCTTGAAGAGATCTTCCTCGAACTTGGGCAGCTGGCCCGTTCCGGTGAGGGTTTCCTTGTTCGCGAGTGCAGGAACCCACCATTCGGTGGACCCCCATTTGACGTGCTCGTTGAGCATGAAGTTGATAAGCGAGCGCTCCAGACGGGCACCGGCGCCGTGCAATGCGTAGAAGCGCGCGTGCGCGAGCTTCACGCCACGCTCGAAGTCGATGATGCCGAGCTCGGGGCCAAGGTCCCAGTGCGCTTTAGCCTCGAAGTCGAATTCGCGCGGCGTGCCCCAGCGGCGCACCTCGGGATTATCGTTCTCGTCATCGCCGATGGGCGTGTTGGGGCCGGGGATGTTGGGAATGGAGTAGGTGAGGCCGTTGAGCTCCTCCTCGATAGCCACGAGGGCGCCATCGAGGTTGTCTATCTCGTCGCCCACATTGCGCATGCGAACCTTGGCAGCCTCGGCCTCTTCGGCGTTGCCCTCCTTGAGCAGCTGGCCGATTTGCTTCGAGACGGTGTTGCGCTCGGCCTTGAGGGACTCGACCTTCTGGATGACCTCGCGGCGTTCTTCATCGAGGCGACGAAACTCATCGTAATCCCACTTCGCGTGGCGATTCTTCAGAGCCTCTTCGATGGCTTCCGGGTTTTCGCGAATGAAGCGAATGTCGAGCATTGTTCCTCCTGTGCGTATGCGCGTCATGCCGTTCGAAATGTGTTGCGAGCAAGTATACCTCTCACGGCGCGTTTTGCGGTACCATGCGACCCGTGACTTTTAGCTGGGAGAGAGTATGTTCGACGAATATTTCGCATACTTTGGTCTGACGGGGGGCGTTCTCCTCATCATCGGCATTGGCTTGCTCCTCTTTCTGTTGATCGCCATCATTCTCGAGCGGCGCACCAAGCTGCTCTTTCCCGAGCGGCACAAGCCCAAGTCGAACGCAGATGACGATTTTCTGTCCTTTGACGATGACGAGGATGAAGACTGAGTCTCCGGGTACACTTAACCCGACCCGTGCATGACGAGCCAAGCAAAGGAGCACGACATGATTAGAAAGCGCCTCATCGTATGCCTCATCGCAGCGGTCATGTCCTGCACGTGTCTGCTCACGTTCGCGGCATGCGGTTCGGCGGATGCCAACAACCTCGTGGGCGAGTGGAAGATCAAGGACACGGACGTTACGGTCGTCTTCTCGGGAGACAAGTTCAAGCTTGTTGGCAATACCTTCGACTACTCGGTCGATTCTGGTGCTAAGACCATCACCTACAAATCGGGTGATGCGACGGGCAGCGCGAAGTACAGCTTCAGCGACAACGGCCAGCAGCTCACGCTCGAGGAGAGCGATGGCGTTGGCGGGACGAAGACCACCGTGTTCGACAAGGTTTCAAACGATGGCAATGCCGAACCGTCGGCAAATGGCGTCGTAGCCGAAGGTGAGTAGGTTTCGCGTGCGGTGTTTCGGCATCGCACGACGAGAGCGGTACAATACATGCATGCGAGCGAGTGCGTCGCATGGGCTTGGGCGGCATCATGTCCCGAACCTGGTCAGGTCCGGGAGGAAGCAGCCATAAGGGGCCTCTGGTGGGCGCCCAAGTCCATACGGCGCACTTCTCATGCAAGATAGGCTGGTAATGGAAGTAATACAGTTTTTCATCGACTTGCTGCGCGACCCGCGCGGGTTCATCGCGCAATGGATCATCGAGCTGGGTCCCGTCTGGGTCTACACGCCGTTGTTTCTCATCATCTTCGTCGAGACGGGTTTGGTCGTCACGCCGTTTTTGCCGGGTGACTCGCTGCTGTTCTGCGCGGGTATCTTCGCGGCCGACGGCGGTGGCCTCAACATTTTCGTGCTCATCATCCTCATGACGATCGCCGCGATTCTGGGTAACACCTCGAACTATTGGATTGGTCGCAAGGTGGGCCAGGCCATCGTGGCAAGCGGTCGCGTCAAGGCGCTCACACCCGAGCGCATCGCGAAGACGCAGGCCATGCTCGACAAGTACGGCTCGATTGCCGTGTTCCTCACGCGCTTCTTCCCGATCATCCGCACCTTCGCGCCGTTTCTGGCGGGCATGGGAGAGATGCACTTCGGGCGCTTCACGCTGTTCAACGTTCTGGGCGGTGTCACCTGGGTGTGCGTGTTCACACTGCTGGGCTACTTCTTCGGCGGCGTGCCCTTCGTCCAAGATCACTTCGAGCTCGTCATCATCGGCATCGTGGTCATATCGTTCATCCCCACCGTGGCCGGTCTCATCAAGGCCAAGATGAGCACGAAAGGAAAGTAGGGATTCATGGCTCTTTCGCTGTATCGCAAGTATCGTCCCGAGGTGTTCGCCGACGTCGTTGGCCAGGAGCATGTCGAGAAGACGCTCGTCAACGCCATCTCGGAGGGCGCGGTCGCCCATGCGTACCTGTTCTGCGGGCCACGCGGAACGGGCAAGACCACGTCGGCGCGCCTGCTCGCCAAGGCGCTTCTGTGCGAGTCGGCTCAAAACGGCCAACCCGACGGCACCTGTCCGCAGTGTCTCGAAATCGCGCAGGGCACGCATCCCGACGTCTTCGAGCTCGACGCCGCGAGTCGCACGGGTGTCGATAACGTGCGCGAAGAGATTATCGGGCGCGTCGGGTTCGCTCCGACGCGCGGTCGCTTCAAGGTCTACATCATCGACGAGGTGCACATGCTGTCGACGGCGGCGTTCAATGCGCTGCTCAAGACGCTCGAGGAGCCGCCCGAGCATGTCGTCTTCGTGCTGTGCACGACCGACCCGCACAAGGTTCCCGAAACCATTCAGTCCCGTTGCCAGCGTTTCGACTTCCGTCGCTTCTCCATCGAGGAGATCGTGGGTTATCTCGAGCGTATCAGCAAGGGCGAGGGCTTCGAATACGAGCCCGAGGCACTCGAGTTCATCGCCGCCAAGTCCGCCGGCGGCATGCGTGATGCCACGACGGCACTCGAGCAGGTTGGCGTCTACACCGAGGGCAAGATCACGCTCGACGAGGCCACGCGCATGTTCGGCCAGATCGACATCGCGGCACTCTTCGAGATAGCGGGATACATCGCGCGGCGCGATACGCCGTCGTGCTTCGTCTGGATTAACGACCTCGTGGGTCGCGGTGTCGACCTTTCGCAGTTCTCGCGCGACCTTGCGGCGCATCTGCGCAATCTCTACGTGACCGCCATCACGGGAGGCGATAACGGCATCGTTGCCTGTACGGCTGCACAACTCGAGCGCTACCGACAGCAGGCAGCCGAGTTCGGCGGCGTCGACCGCCTTGCCCGCGCGCTTGACATATGCGGGTCGCTCGTCGCGGAACTGCGCAACTCGTCGGATGCTCGTTTGAGCGTCGAGGTTGCGATGACGCGCCTCACCAGGCCCGATAGCGAGCTCACGCTCGAGGCCCTTGCCGAGCGCATCGAGGCGCTCGAGCTCAGGCCGTCGATGGCGGCAGCGTCGCAACCCGCTTTCGAGACGGCCCCCACCTCTACCGTGGCAAACGCGGTCGAATCAGAGACTGTTGTTAGTCGCGCTGCGGAGGAGCCTCCCGCTTCGACGCCCATTGACGACACACCGCCGTGGGAGGACGCAGCCCCCGCGGCCGAGCCGATGCCCATCCCCGAGCCCGAGCCAGCGCCTGCTGCCGAGCCCGTCGTCACTGTCGCGGCAGCCGACATGTCGCCCGAGCGTCTGCTCGCCGCCCTGCTTTCTGTGGTCAAGCGCGAGGATGCGGCTACGGGCGCGTTGCTCTCGGGCGTTTCGCTGTCCACGGAGGACGGGCAGTACCAGCTGCTCTTTCCCACGGGCTCCGACTTCCAGATGCGCATCGTTAACGGCCCCGATGCCAAGGCCATCATCAACAAGGCCTTTGCCGAGGTGCTTGGTCACGAGGTGCATTTCAGCTGCCAGATCGGGTCGTTCTCGGGGCTCTCCGCCCAGTCGGCGCCACTGACGAGCGAGCCTCCCATGAGCATCGCCGATGACATCCCGCCGGTAGACGATGGCTATTTCGAGAGCCTGGTTGCCGAGCAATCTGCCGTTCCCGCCGACGAGATGCCCGCCGACTTTGCCGACGCCCTCTCCGCCTTCGGAGCAGGTGTTAAAGTACACGAGATAAACGACGAGGAATAAGGAGCCACGATGGCCAAAGGAATGAACCCGCAGGCAATGCTCAAGCAGGCCCAGAAGATGCAGGCCAAGATCCAGGCCGTGCAGGAGGAGGCCGCACGCGAGACCGTCGAGGCGACGGCCGGCGGCGGCATGGTGACCGCGACCGTCTACGGTGACCTGCGCGTGAAGAGCATCGAAATCGATCCCGAGGCACTCGATCCCGAGGATGTCGAGATGCTGCAGGACATGATCGTCGCTGCCGTCAACGAGGGTATCGCTGAGGCCCAGGCGATGGTCGACCAGCGCATGGCCTCCGTGACGGGTGGCATGAACATTCCGGGGCTCTTCTAGCTTTCCATGAAGAAGGAAGCGTCCATTCAACATGCGCTCGAGGAGATCGAGCGCATGCCGGGCATTGGCCCCAAGTCCGCGCAGCGCATACTCAACTGGCTCTTGACCAGCGATGATGAGATTGCACTCGGTATTGCCGAGGCCATCGTCGACGTCAAGAAGGCAATCCACCTGTGCCCGCGTTGCCACAACTTCGCCGAAGGCGAGATGTGCGCGATTTGCCTGGATTCACAACGCGAGGCTACGGCCATCTGCGTCGTCGCCGAGCCGCGTGATGTCGAGGCAATCGAACGTACGGGCATGTACGAGGGGCTCTACCACGTTCTCGGCGGCGTTATCAACCCGATGGAGGGCTCGATGCCCGATGACCTGCACATCTCGGACCTCATGGCGCGCTTGGGCAGCGAGCCTATCGAGGAAGTCCTCGTTGCCACGAATCCCGATGTCGAGGGCGAGACGACGGCGAGTTACCTAGCTCGCCTCATCAAGCCGCTCGACATTCGCGTGACGCGTCTGGCCAGCGGTCTTCCCGTGGGCGGCGAGCTCGAATACGCCGACGAGGTCACCCTCGGCCGCGCCATCGAATCGCGCCGCGAGCTGTAGATTCGCCCACCTGTCACGTTCCCGTTACCGGGCACTGCATCATGCTGGAGTATAATAGTCGCTTACATTGCAAATCCCTGCGCAGCACGCATGCGCATGCCAAGCGAAAGAGCAGCACGTGTCAGATCCAAAGGAATCCGAGGTCTTTCAGCACTTCGGCGCATATAGCGGTTATGACCAAAGCTATTACAGTCACTTCAACGTCAAGCGCGGGCTGCGCAATGCCGACGGCACGGGTGTCGTCGCCGGCATCACCTCGATATCAAACGTGCATGGCTATCTCACGGACGAGGGTGTGCGCGTGCCCGACGATGGCCGCCTGACCCTGCGTGGCTACGATATCGAAGACCTCGTCGATGCGGCTGCCGCCGAGGGGCGTCCTGGCTACGAAGAGCTCGCCTACCTTCTGATTGCGGGCGATCTTCCCAAGCGTGCCGAGCTCGAGCGCTTCAATGCCGCCATCGATGGTTATCGCAATCTGCCGGATGGCTTCGTCAACAACCTCATCATGAACTATCCGTCCGAAAACGTCATGAACATGATGGCACGCAGCGTGCTCATGCTCTACGCCGCCGATGGAGCAGACGAGATCGACGCCATAAACAAGCGCCATGAGGTCGAGGTTGCCGTTCAGCTCCTGAGCCGCCTGCCCCGCATCGCCGCGTTGTCTTATCTGGCAAGTCGCCAGCGCACCGTCGCCGGCAGTCCCATGTACATCAACCCACCAAAACCAGGTCTTTCCACGGCCGAGACCTTCCTCTACATGCTGCGTCACGACATGCAGTACACGGCCGAGGAAGCCCGCATGCTCGACATCATGCTCATGCTGCATGCCGAGCACGGCGGCGGCAACAACTCGACCTTCACCACGCGCGTGCTCACCTCGAGTGGTACCGATGCGTATTCGGCATACGCCGGCGGCATATGCTCGCTCAAGGGTCCGCGTCATGGCGGGGCCAACATCAAGGTGGTCGAGCAACGTCACGACCTCATGGAGCAGGTGAGCGACCCAGGCGACGAGGGGCAGGTTGCCGATTACCTGCGCCGCGTCCTCAAAAAGGAAGCCTTCGACAATAGCGGTCTCATCTACGGCATGGGTCATGCCGTCTATACGCTCAGCGACCCGCGCGCGGTCATCTGCAAGAAGTATGCGCGCGAGCTTGCCAATGGCACGGAATACGAGCAGGAGTTCGAGCTGGTCGAGACCATCGAGCGCCTCACGCCCGAGCTCTTTCAGGAAGCTCGCGGTTCGCGCAAGGCGATTTGCGCCAACATCGACATGTACTCGGGCCTCGTGTACACGATGCTCGGTATTCCCGAGGAGCTCTATACGCCACTGTTCGCCACGGCGCGCATGGCGGGCTGGGCAGCACACCGCTTCGAGGAAATCGTCGAGGGCAAGCGCATCATTCGTCCGGCATACAAGGCGATTAACAGTTTGCGTTCGTACATTCCGATGGACCAACGCGAACAGGCGGTGCAAGAGGAAGTCGTCGAAGAGATTGATCACGCGCAGACGTTCTACAACGACTAGGCAGACAGGTAACGAGAAGCAAAGGGGCGTGCTCGTATGGCAAAGGAACTGAAGATCGGCACGGCAGAAGAGCGTGAGGCGCTGGCTGAGCAAGCCCTCACCGACGAAGATATCGTCGATGCGCTTGCGCAGGAAATCGCCGGATCGAGTAGGATTCGTCGCCAGAAGGCCGCCGCGACCGTCGCGCTCATCGCCGACAAGGACGCGAGCGTGTTGCTTCCCTTCTCCGATGATATTGCGAGTGGCCTGACCAAACCCGAAGCCCAGACGCGCTGGGAAGTTCTGCACGCGCTCGACAAGATGGGCAAGGCCGGTCAGCGATATGATGAGGATGTGCTCGTCGCTGCCGAAGACTCGCTCTATGACGAGACGAACGGTTTCGTCCGCGAGGCCGCGTTCCATTTCTTCTGCGGTTACGGCAGCGCCTCGGTCGACAATTCCGAGGAAGTCTGGACGCAGATTGACGAGGCCATCCAGTGCTATCACGGCAACCCCGAGTTCACCGACATGCTCATGCAGCTCGTCGCATTTGCCGAGGGAAACATCTCGCTCACCACCAGTTCCGCGCTCGCGCAGCGCATGAAGTTCGATTCCGAAAACGCATCGGGCACGCTGCGCATGCGTTCGGAGCAGATCGTCGCCGCTCACAAGAAGCGCCTCGAACGAGAGAAATAGTCGCTTGTCGTAAGGCGGCGCTTAGCGCTGCCGTTTATATACGGGGTGCAGGCTCAGCACCTCCGCAAGCCTGTTGGCGTAGTAGCGGATTCCGCTTGCCGTGCCGCACTCCTCGCCAACGTTGAGAAGCAGAAGCTCTATGACGTCGCTCCGGCTCTTGAAGAGCATGGGGTATTTGCGAACGAGCAAATCGAGAAAACCGACCGCACTCACGTCGAGCGTGACGTGAATGTAGCGTGATGCCATGAGATCCGGATCTTTGATTTGGGCAACGATTCTGTTCGCTCGCAACTTCGCCAGCCCGACGACGAAACTGTCATCGGGCTCTGCAATGTAGACGTGCTCGGATAGGAAGATAATGGTCTCGACGAGCTGGCTCACACTTGCAAAGGTCATCGTGTCATTCTTGAGAAGCGGCAAGACCGAGGCGAACACATCTTCACTGACGGCAGCTCGAATCGTTTCCTTGGGTTCCTCGCGCTGTGGTCTTCCGCTCATGCGTTGTCCTGCCTGCTGGTGCGTGTCATATAGCCGAAGCTAGATGGATTATAGGGCAAGGAGGTGTGTGCACGAAGTGAGGAGAAAGTCGTCATAGGGGGGATTGAGGCACATGAACATCACATCTGATTCGAGCGGCGCGGTTGTCCTGACCACGCACGAAAGAAAAGGCTATTTCACGTCGATCCTGGGGGAGGATATAGACCTGCGTTTCAATCCACGTCATGAGGGAACGTTGGAGAACGTGCTTCATAACACGATTGCAGCGGGCGGGAGTCTCGTAATCATCGACGAGGCGTTCTTCATAGACGTCGACGATATGGCCACGGGGCTCGAGAACTTCTTTCGGCGGGAAAGCCACCCCGAGCGTCTCAAGCTCATCATCGTATGCACTCATCGCAAGGTAGGCGATTTTCTCCTCGCCTTTCTCGTCATGTATTGCGGAATCTACAACATCATCTACGGAAAGTCGGGCGTTGATGTGAGCATTGGCCTGGACAGGCTCATGAAACGCGACAACACGCGCGCCGATGTTCTGCATCTGGCCGAGGCGGGCTGCTGGCGAGCGGCGAAAATGGCCGAAGCACGTACGAACGCCGACGATGCGGCATGTAACGCCCTGATCACGGACGCTCCAGACAAGGAGTGGGGCTTCAAGAAGATAAGTCGAGATGCGTTCATCGACGTCAAAGGCGTTCGACTCCTGAAGATCCACATTGAAATCAGCTCCGTGACAAGCTAGAAAACCAGGAGCGTCATATTTCACGGTGCGTGAATTTGGCCGGGGAAGGGGGGGTGAGATACTTGGACTGGGACTTTTGCATTGCCATTCGAAATCATGGTTTGCAAAAAACCATATCTTGCCGAGATGATTTTCTCCAAATGAGATAAATGCTGCGAGTACCCTGCTTCCTCGCAAGAGCAATATCGAGGAGTCAAGATGAGCATTGTGATTCCCCCTGCGCCCTCGCACGAGAATGCTTCGGCGGTGATGGCGCGTCTCGATCGCCTTTCGCGTGACGAGTCTCCGGAAGAGAAAAGCGTTCATGCAGTGCGCCAATCCCGCGCGCTGCTCATCACGTCTTGCGTTTTGTCCGCAGGCGGCATCTTCTTGCTCATCTGTGCAATCGCGGTTATTTGTACGCCCGACGCGGTGTTTTCCCAAGCTGTCTTCCTCGCATGCAAAAGTCTGTTCTGAGGGAGGCGCACGATCATGAACGACAAGATGGAGCTCGATTTCGAGTCGCTTGCGAGCGAGACCGATATTGCGGAGCTTGCGATCGACGCGAGTCCGCGCCTGGAGTCGCTTGCGGCCAGCCATGTCAAGCGTGACGAACTCATCTCGATGATGCTGCAAGATCGCAATTCCCTGCGCGTCATTGTCGCGCCGCATGGCTTTGGCAAAACCGAGCTCGCGCGTGAGTATGCGCAACGCCTCTTTCCAGCCGATGCTGTCAGCTTGGTTAACGCCTCGAGTCCCGACTTCCTGCTCGCGCTTGATAGCGACGATCGCGCGATTCTGCGACGCAATGCCACATCACCGGGGCTCATCATCCTCGATGATCTCCCCTGGCTACACGAGCAACGTGCCCAGACGCTCTCGCGGTGCATCGACGCCGCTCTCTATGTCGGCATCGAAATCATCGTGACCACAACGCCCTCATGCGACACACTCAGCGTCTTACAGCCCGACCGCCTCTGCGTACATGCGACGGACTTGCTCGTCACCGAGCAAGAATGCGCACCGCGTCAGGTGACCGAGCAGGACGGAGGAAGTCGTGCATTCGCGCGGAAGCGATGGAGCGATGCCGGCAAGCTGTTGTTCGGACGCGCGCCATCGGTTATATGGGGAACGAATACGTTTGCGCAGCGCGAATGTCTCAAGGGCCTGTTTTCCGAGAAGCTTCCCACCAATATCCTGCGCGGCATGTTTGCCATGTTCTTGTTCGAGATGGGCACCATGCGCGACCTCGAGAGCGCGGGGATTGCGCTCAGGAACGAGGACATTTCCCTGCTCGCGCGCGACTATCCGATCTTTGGTATTGACACGATTTCGGGCGAATTCAAGGTCATGCATTTCGAGCTTGCCGATTTGAAGCACGCGGTTTTCGCGAACAAGCTCGAGCCGGTCGTGCTCGAGGGCAGCCATGCGTTATCCGAACGCGTTCTCGGCTCGTTGTTCAGGCGTAATGACTTGCGACGTGGCTCGGCGGTCATCGATGCGTTCTGCAATGACGAACGGTGTGCGAGCTGGCTCGTCGAGCGTGGTTGGGATTTCCTCGATGCGGGTGAGACGCACCTCGTCTCGACGCTCCTCGATCGTTGTCCCGAAGCAGCGTATGCTTCGAGCGGCGTGTTGCAGACGATCCATGCTTGGGTTGCCGGCCTTTCGGGAGATACGCGCGAAGCGTGCCATATCGCACGGCATGTCCTTGCTGCGCGAGAGGAAGCGGGGAAACCCGATGCCGCCAGCGTTGCGTCGCGTGTCGCGCTTGCAGTCTTTGACGAGAATGCGATGGTCGAGACCAGGCAACGTGAGCTCTCGTCAGAATATGGGCCGTCGTGCGCGATCGATTCTCTCGCAAATGTGCTCGACATATGCTCGAATGCCGAAATCGCGCGCGCATTTCGTCCCGACGCTTTCGATGGTGACATTAGGTACGAAAAGGCGCGTAGAGCCCCCGGCAAGCAGCGAGTGCGGCAGCTCATGACGCTGTTTACCGCGCATGCTGGCGCATTCGGGGATTCCCGGGCATTCAGGCTCTCCCTTCACGTGCTTGCCCATGTTGATAATTCCGACTTGCGGCATCTTGTTCAGGATCTTGGCTGCGATGCGGTGCTCCGAATGCGCAGATGCGGCGTGACGACGTTTTCCGAGGCAGTGCTCGTACGCGACCTGTGGGATACGGGATACTTCGGGTTGGTCGGGCCGGTCATAGACCGGCGTGATGCGAAGGTCCTCGATGGTGCCACGCACATGCTCGAGATGCTTGCGAGCTACTGTGGGCTCGAGTCCATCCCGATTCCCTGGGAGCTGCGTGGGCTTTCCTCGAACAAAACGGCGGGCATGCCCAAGCCTAACGTCGTCAGTTCCGGTGTGGACGAGATGTACGTTCGACTGTTTGGCGGGTTCGAGGTGACAGTCGGCGATACGTTCCTGAGCGAGGGGAAGCTGCGCAAGAAGGCCCGCGCGCTCTTTGCCATGCTCGTGCTCAATCATGGCCGCGACGTTCCCCGCGATGACCTTTTCAAGCAGATATGGCCAGGTCTCTCCCGTACACATGCGCTCGATAACTTTTACACGATTTGGGGCAATTGCGTTTCGGTTGTGGGCGAGGATCCCTATCTCGAGCGCAACGGCGAGTACTGCCGCATCGATCCACGTTTCGTGCGTTCGGACGTCGGCGAGTTCGAGCAGCTCACGCGTCACCTGCTCGTCTCCGAGCATGATGCGAATTACCTGCTCGACACCTACGCCAAGATCGAGGTTCTCTATCGGGGAAGTCTCTTGCCCAGCGAGAAAAACGTGCGGGCTATCAACGCGCAGCGCGATCGATACCGAGCCCTCTATGTCGATGCGATGGTCGCCGCGACGGATTGCGCACTGCGCGTGCATGATACGCGCATCGCCCTATGGTTTGCGCGCAAGGCCATGGAGGAGGATCAGGCGCGCGAGGATGTGTACCGTGTGCTCATGAAGGCGCAGATTGCATCAGGACAGCGTTGCCCGGCCATCAAGACCTATCTCGCGTGTCGCGATTATCTGCAGGGCACGCTCGGCCTTGACCCATCTATCGAGACGCGTGAGCTGTACAACGCCCTCGTCACGACCGACCCCGAGCTCCTGCGGCTCGAGGCGGCAATCACGCAGAAGACAGTCTGGCATATGGGAGGCCCTATGCGCGATATGTGGCTTCTATGGGCATGCGCTTGTTCCCCACTCGTTAGGGAGGGCTTGCGTTGACCTGTGCTAAAGTAATATGACGCCAATATCGTTCTCGAAAATAAAGGCATGAATCATGGCAAACATATTCTCTAAGATTCTTTCCGCCGGCGAAGGCAAGGAAATCAAGGCATTTCGCAACAGGGTCGGCGAAGTCAATTATCTCGAAGATGAAATCTCGCAGCTCAGCGATGATGAGCTACGCGAGAAGACCATCGAGTTTCGCGAGCGCTATGCGGATGGCGAGTCGCTCGAGGAGCTGCTTCCCGAGGCGTTCGCCGTCGTGCGCGAGGCTTCGGTGCGCACGCTCGGTCTGCGTCACTTCGACGTGCAGCTCATCGGCGGCATGGTGCTCAACGAGGGTCAGATTGCCGAGATGAAGACCGGCGAGGGCAAGACGCTCGTCTCGACGCTCGCCGGCTATCTCAACGCCATACCCGGTGAGGGCGTGCACATCGTCACCGTCAATGACTATCTGGCCAAGCGCGATAGCGAGTGGATGGGCCAGGTCTACGAGTTCCTCGGCATGAGCGTCGGGCTCATCCAGAACGGCACCAAGACCGCTGCGCGCAAGGCCGCATACGATGCCGATGTCACCTACGGCACCAATGCCGAGTTCGGCTTCGACTACCTGCGCGACAACATGGTCGTCAATCCCGACTCGCGCGTGCAGCGTGGTCACGCCTTTGCCATCGTCGACGAGGTCGACTCCATCCTCATCGACGAGGCGCGAACCCCGCTCATCATCTCGGGCGCGGGCGCGCAATCGACGGATACCTACCGCAAGTTTGCGAACGCGGTCAAGCATCTCGTCAAGGATGTCGACTTCGAGATGGACGAGGCGAAGCGCACCATCGCCACGACGGATAGCGGTCTTGCGCGCGTCGAGTCGTTGCTCGGCATCGAGGACATCTACTCGGATATCTCGGGCCAGCTTTCCAACCATTTGCACCAGGCTCTCAAGGCGCAGTTCCTCTTCCATCGCGATAAGGACTACATCGTCCAAAACGGCGAGGTCAAGATTGTCGATGAGTTCACGGGCCGCATCATGGAAGGTCGCCGCTACTCGGAGGGCCTGCATCAGGCCATCGAGGCCAAGGAAGGCGTGCTCGTGCGTGCCGAGAACCAGACGATGGCAACCATTACCCTGCAGAACTACTTCCGTCTCTACGACAAGCTCTCTGGCATGACCGGTACGGCCAAGACCGAGGATGCCGAGTTTCGCGACATCTACAAGCTGCCCGTCGAGGTGATTCCGTCCAACAGGCCCGTCATCCGCGAAGAGCTGCCCGACCTTGTCTACCGCACGGTCGACGCCAAGTTCAATGCCGTGGCAGACGACGTCGCCGAACGCCACGCGCATCAGCAGCCCTGCCTGGTCGGCACCATCTCCATCGAGAGTTCAGAGCGTCTCTCCTCGTTGCTTTCCAAGCGCGGCATCAAGCACTCGGTCCTCAACGCGAAGTTTCACGAGCAGGAGGCCAATATCGTCGCGCAGGCCGGTCGCGCCGGCGCCGTCACCATCGCCACCAACATGGCTGGTCGTGGTACCGATATCTTGCTCGGTGGCAACCCCGAATACCTCGCACGCGACATCCTTGCGCAGCGTGGCATCGAAGAAGATGACATTACGGACGAGCAGTGGGAAGATGCGCTTGCCGAGGCCAAAACAATCTGCGCCGAGGAAGCGCGTATCGTGCGCGACGCGGGTGGCCTTGCCGTCATCGGCACCGAGCGCCACGAGTCACGACGCATCGACAATCAGCTGCGCGGTCGTTCCGGTCGTCAGGGTGACCCGGGCTCATCGCAGTTCTACCTCTCGCTCGAGGATGACCTCATGCGACTGTTCGGTGGCGACCGCATGGATCGCATCGGCAACCTCATGCAACGCACCGAAATCGAAGATGACATGCCCATCCAGGCCAAGATGGTCACCAAGGGCATCGAAAGCGCTCAGCGGCAGGTCGAGGCCATGCACTTCTCATCACGTAAGCACGTCCTCGAATACGACGACGTCATGGACAAGCAGCGCAAGACCATCTATGCCGAGCGCAACGACATCCTGGACGGCAAGAGCTATGCCGAGCGTGTGCCCGAGCTCATCGTAGGCGCGGTCGAGGATGCCGTATACGAGTATTGCCCGAGCCACGATGTCTACGAGGACTGGGACCTCGAGGGCCTCAACGCCTGGTTCAAGGAACTTACGGGTATCGAGTTCGATGTTGACGAGCTCGACCATCACGAAGAGACGAATCGCATGGTCGACGTGCTTTCCGAGAAGGTGCTTGACATCTACGAGCATAAGAAGGAACAGATTCCGGAAGACGTCTTTGACCAGGTGCAGAATCAGGTCATGCTACGCGTCATAGACACGCGCTGGATGTCGCATCTCTCCGAAATGGACTACCTGCGTGCCGGTATCGGCCTGCGCGCCGTCGGTCAGCGTGATCCTCTCGTCGAGTACAAGGAGGAAGCATACTCCGCGTTTAGCGCACTTGTCGCCGCCATCTACGAGGACTTCATCCGCACGATGCTGCGCCTGCAGATTACCGTCAATCTCGAGCAACCCGAGCAAGCCGAGGATCAGGAGACGCTCAACAGCGTTTCGTATTCCGCGCCTGACGAGAACATCCCCGATGCGACGAGCAAGGTTGCCGGCCCCGCGACAGTTGCGACGCAGACGACGTCATCGGCGAGCATGGGAAACGCGCAGCCCGCACCGCGCACGGTCGTGAAGGACAAGGATGATCCGTATGCGAACGTCGGGCGCAACGATCCGTGTCCCTGCGGTAGCGGCAAGAAGTACAAGAAGTGCCACGGCGCATCTCGATAGGATAGCGGGAGATGGCAGACAATCACGCACAGGAACTTGCGGCTCTGCGCGAGCGCATCGAGAAGATGGGCTCGTATCTGCACATCGACGACAAGCGTGCGCAGCTTGCCGATCTCGAAGCCCAGTCGACGCAGGCGGGATTCTGGGACGACCAGGAGCACGCGCAAGGCATCATGAGCAAGGCCGCTGCCCTGCGTGACGAAATCGCCGAGTACGATAATGCCGTCTCGCTTCTCGAGGATGCCGAGACGGCCAACGAACTCGCGATAGAGGGCGATGACGAGCTCGAAATTGAGGTCATCGATTCGATACATACGCTCACGACAAATGCCGACGCGCTCGAGCTTTCCTCGTGGTTCGATGACGAGCTTGATTCGGGCGATTGCATCGTGACGATCAACCCCGGCCAAGGCGGGCTCGAGGCCCAGGACTGGACCGAGATGCTCTTCCGCATGTACACGCGCTATGCAGAGCGCAAGAACTGGAAGGTCACCGTCAACGACGCTCCTGCCGGCGAGGCCATCGGTCTTGACCGCGCGACCTTCACGGTGAGCGGTCATAACGCCTACGGCATGCTCAAGAGCGAGCAGGGCGTGCACCGCCTCGTGCGCATCAGTCCCACCGATGCCAAGAAACGCCGTCAGACCACCTTCGGTGGTGTCGAGGTCCTGCCCGTTTTGCCCGATGACATCGAGGTCGAAATCGACGAGGGCGACCTGCGCATCGACGTCTACCACTCTTCGGGTCACGGCGGCCAGGGCGTCAACACCACCGACTCTGCCGTGCGCATCACGCACCTGCCCACGGGCATTGTCGTCACCTGCCAAAACGAGCGGTCACAGCTCCAGAACAAGGCGACGGCCATGGGCATCCTGCGTTCCAAGCTCTACGAGCTCGAACAGGAGAAACGCGCCAACGAGCTCGACGAGCTGCGCGGTCCCAAGCACGAGATCTCCTTTGGCAATCAGATTCGCAACTACGTGCTCTATCCCTACCAGATGGTGAAGGACCTGCGCAGTGGTGTCGAGACGGGCAATGTCGACGCCGTATTCGATGGCGATATCGACGAGTTCGTCGTGGGCTACCATCAGTGGCGCGTCAGCGAAGCGGGCTAAAACATATCGCCGGTTATCCCCGATTTCTCGTCGCGTTCGCAAGCGTAGCAGGTATCATGGGCTGTGCCCCAAAAATCGGCTGCGAGAAATCGAGGTCTTCGCGTGATTGAGGAATCCGTAGACAAGATCGAGGCGCGTGCGAACAACATGCGCAAAAACATTATCAAGATGCTTAAAGAGGCCGGTAGTGGTCATCCTGGCGGATCGCTTTCCGCCGCGGACATCGTCGCCTCGCTCTATTTTGGCGGCGTGATGAACTATTCCGAGGATGACCCGAAGCACCCCGAGCGCGACTACTTCATTCTCTCGAAGGGCCATGCTGCGCCGGTACTCTACGCCGCGCTCGCAGAGCTTGGCTACATTCCCGATGAGGAGCTGCTCACGCTGCGCAAATTGCATAGCCGTTTGCAGGGTCACCCCGACTCCAAGAAGCTTCCCGGCGTCGAGGTCTCGACCGGTTCGCTTGGTCAGGGCCTCTCGATTGCCGCAGGCGTCGCGCTCGGCGCGCGCATCAACCAGCAGAAGGATGGCGGCTCCATACGCCGCGTCTTCACGCTGCTCGGCGATGGCGAAATCGAGGAGGGCCAGGTTTGGGAGGCGGCCATGTTCGCCGCCCACTACAATCTTGATAACCTCATTGCCATCGTCGATAACAACAACTTGCAGATTGACGGAGACGTGCGCGATGTCGCTGGTCTTGGTGGCATCAGCTCGAAGTTCAAGTCATTTGGCTGGCAGACGATCGAAGTCGACGGTCATGACATCAAGGCCATCATCACTGCCCTCAAGACGGCGACGATTCTCGAGGGTTCGCCCGTTTGCATCATCGCCCATACCATTAAGGGCAAGGGCGTTTCGTTCATGGAAAACCAAGCAGGCTGGCATGGCAAGGCTCCAAACGAGGAGCAGGCCCGCGATGCGCTTGCCGAGCTTGAGGGGAGGGAGTAGCCATGGCACAGACCATCGCGACCCGTGAGGGCTATGGCGAAACGCTCGTCGAGCTCGTCAAGGAGGGCTACGACATCATGGCCGTCGAGGCCGATCTGTCCGGATCCACCACCACCAAGAAGCTTCAGGACCTCGACCCGGATCGCTTCGTCAACGTCGGCATTGCCGAGCAGAACATGATCGGCGTTGCCGCAGGCCTCTCGCTTGCAGGTAAGACGGTCTTCACCGGTAGCTTCGCCGCCTTCGGTACGGGGCGCTGCTATGACCAGATTCGCAACACCGTCTGCTATGCGGACCTCGACGTCAAAGTCGCGCCTACGCATGCGGGCATCACCGTCGGCCCTGATGGCGGTAGCCATCAGATGCTCGAGGACGTGAGCCTCATGCGCGGCTTGCCCGGCATGAACGTGCTCGTTCCGGCCGACTACTGGGCGGCAAAGCAGGCCGTGCGCATTGCGGCGATTACGCCCGGTCCCTTCTACATTCGCCTGGGGCGCGCCAAGGTGCCTACCGTGTACGAAGAGGGTACCGTGCTCGAGCTTGGCAAGTCGTACGTGCTGCGCGAGGGAACGGACGTCACGCTCGTTGCGGGTGGCATCGAGGTTGCGCAGGCCCTTCTCGCCGCCGACCAGCTTGCCGCCGACGGCATCTCGGCTGAGGTCATCGACGTGTTCAGCGTCAAGCCCTTCGACAAGCCCACGTTGCTTGCGAGCATCAAGAAGACTGGTTGCGTCGTCACCTGCGAAGAGCATTCGACAGTCGGCGGTTTGGGCTCGGCAGTTGCTGACATCATCGGCGAGAACTACCCCGTTCCGCTCGAGCGTGTCGGCGTGCGCGACATGTTCGGCACGAGCGGCGAGCCCGATGAGCTGCTCGCGGAGTATGGTCTGGACGCCGCCGGCATCGCGCTCAAGGCTCACGCCGCCATCGCCCGCAAGTAGCGGATGAGACAGCTTGGTCTGACCAAACTGTCTCATAATCGGCAGGCGCCTGCAGAAGACGTGCCAAAGAAGTTGGCCGCATGCGTGTACGCTTTGTGATGTTCGAAATATCTTGTTGGGTCTTTTAGGCCAGTGGGATAGAATACTAAGCCGATTAAGCTGAATGAGATCGGAGTTGAAACGTGGCACTATTCGGCAAATCGTCGCGCGGCGCCCATGCAGCGGGTGGTCGCTCGTCAAAGTCACGTGGCCAGTCGGCAAACGTGCCTCAAGCAAATGAACAGCAAGCATCTGGTGATATGCGCAGGACCAGGCAGATGGATGCGCGCCTTCCGCGCGTTGACGGCGAGAGCAACGTCGACGTACGTCGTAATGTCGGCGGTAGCGGTGGACGCCAGCGTCAGGCAAACCAGACGGGCCAGATGAACCCGCTATCGACCTCCAACATGCCTGCGGCCACCGAGGCCATCGGTTCCTATGCCGACCTCGCGCTCGACGAGAACGCGAAGCAAAATCTCGGTCCCGTTGTCATCTCGATGCGAAACGTCACCAAGGTGTATCCGGCGCAGCCCAATAGGCCCGCGCTCGCCAACATCACACTCGACATTCGCTCGGGCGAGTTCCTCTTCCTCGTCGGTCATTCCGGCTCGGGCAAGTCGACCTTCATCCGCATGCTCAACCGCGAGATCGTCCCCACGAATGGCGAGCTCATCGTCGCGGGCGAGAACCTGCGCACCATAAAGAGCTGGCGCATTCCGTACCTGCGTCGCAGCGTCGGCTGCGTGTTCCAGGACTTCAAGCTCCTGCCCAACAAGACGGCGTTCGAGAACGTCGCCTTCGCGCTCGAGGTAATCGGCAAGTCGCGTCATGTCATTCGCACGCAGGTGCCCGAGGTCCTGCGCCTTGTCGGTCTCGAGGAGAAGATGGACAAGCTTCCCGACCAGCTTTCCGGTGGCGAGCAGCAGCGTGTGTCGATCGCGCGTTCCATCGTCAATCGTCCGCCGATTCTCATCTGCGACGAGCCAACGGGCAACCTCGATCCCCAGACCTCCCTGGGCATCATGCGCCTGCTCGAGCGCATTAATCGCACGGGTACGACGATTCTCGTCGCCACGCACGATCGCGAAATGGTCGATCAGATGCGTCGTCGCGTGCTCGCACTCGAGAACGGCACGCTCGTCCGCGACCAGAAGAAGGGAGTGTACGGCTACGATGTCTAAGATTCTCTACTTCCTCAAAGAGTCCGTCATCAGCTCGCGCCGCAATCTCGGCACGACCATCGGCGGTATCGTCACCATCTTTCTGTCGCTTCTCATGATCGGCGTGACCATCATTATCTCGATCATGATTGGCAACCTCGCCTCGTCGTTTGAAGACGAGGTCAACGTGCGCCTCTACATTGCAGACGAGGCAACTGACGAGCAAATAGCGAGTCTCGACAGCTACCTCAAGACGCTCGAGAACGACAAGGGCAACATCGCATCGGTCGATTTCCGCAATAAGGATCAGGTACTCGAGGATTTCCAGCGTCAGACCGCGAACAATCCCGACATCGTGAATCAGCTTGATGGCAACCCGCTGCCGCGCACCTATGTCATCACGCTGCGCGATACGCATAAGGTCCAGGACACGGTGAGCGCGATTCTCGGAAACGAGGCATTCACCGCGATTGCCGACAATCCCGATGATCCATCCGATTCCATCAAGTACGGTCAGGGCACGGTCGAGCGTCTCTTCGCCGTCACCAACGTCATTCGCTATGCGTGCATCGTGGCGGTCGTGCTGCTCGTGTTCATCTCCCTCGTCTTCCTCAACAACACGATTCGCCTCGCAATCCTTGCCCGTAGGCGTGAGATTTCCATCATGCGACTCGTGGGCGCCACCAACGGTTTCATTCGCGGGCCGTTCGTGACAGAAGGCGCGTTGCAGGCGCTTGTGGGCGCGGTGTTCGCGATCATCGTGCTCTCGCTCGTGCGCGTGACGGTGTTCCCGGCTCTTGAGAACATGGTGAGCTTCTTGCCGCTTTCCGTCGATGCGGGCGTGTACTCGGCGATTTACCTCGTGCTCATCATTGCCGGCGTGCTCATTGGCATGTTGGGTTCGGCCATCGCAATGCGTCGTTATCTTAAGGTCTAGTGTCGAAACTTGAGCTCAGGGCCACATCGAACAGCATCAGATAGGGTCGACATGGGCGCGAAGACGGACAAGAAATCACGGGGCATCAAGAAACGTAAGCCCTCGCAGCGCACGGATGCTCCCAAGGCGCAAAAGCGCAAGCGTGAGCATTCGTGGCGCATACCCGCCATTATCGGCTGCGTCATTCTCTTCGCCATCATCGTCTTGTATCCGGTTGGACGTGACTATTACAAGACGATGCGCACGGAGCAGCGCCTCCAGGCACAGCTCGATGCCGTGAACGAGCGCAACGAGGCGGTTCAGGCCGAAAACGATGCCCTGCAAACCGAGGAAGGCGTCGAGAATCAGGCTCGCTCCGACCTAGGCTGGGTGAGGGAAGGGGAGAGCTCGGCCGTCGTCACGAACGAACAGGGGACGGTCGATAATGCCTCGCGTCTTCCCGACCATCTCGACGAGAAGAGCATCACCGCACCGCAGACCTGGTACTACACCATTCTCGATACGATATTCTTTGTTCACGAATGAGCCCATGCAGTGATAGCATTATGAGCCTGCTCGTGGGGGCGTGGCGGAACTGGCAGACGCAGCGGACTTAAAATCCGCCGGCCTTTGGTCATCAGGGTTCGAATCCCTGCGCCCCTACCAAATCGCGCTCATATGCGCTGTGCAAAGATATACAATGTCTAACCAAGAGGAATGCACGACCAAGGGGGAACAATGGCACTATTCGGAAATTCTCCGACCGCCCACAGGCTGCCGGAATACCGCGTCGCGGCACTCGCATCGCTCGATCTCGAAGAGCACATGAAGGACAACCCGCTCGTTCTTGACCGTCCCGGTCATATCGAGTGGATGGTCACCGAGGACGAGGACGGTTACCTTACCGCTCACGGTGCCATCAGGGTTCCCGTCAACATCGTCTTCGCTCCCGCTACCGAAGAGGGGGCCGATCCGGAAATCGAGCGTGTCATCGTCAATGGCAAGCGCAAGTTCGATCGTCGTGTCGAAGAAGAGGAGCTGCACGACAAGAACTACGGCCTCGACGTCAAGAAGGCGCAAAGCGAGAGCTTCATGCGCTATCGCAAGAACATCAAGGGCTAGCCAGGAGATACGGCGCAAGGCGTCTTCTCGTCGTAGCGGGGGTATGCGCAACATCATGGTCAATCATATCTTCGAGAAGTTCCTAAACGAAAAGACGGCGAGCTTCGATAGCTACATGGCCGAGTTTTTCGGAGAGGGCACTCATCCGGACATGTGGCGCTATCTCTACGGGCCGCTTTCCGAGTTCTCGAACAACGCCGGCAAGCGCCACCGTCCGCTCATCTGCATGCTCGCGTGCAAGGCAGTTGGCGGCGATGATGACATGGCGCGTGCTGCCGGTGCGGCTATCGAGCACTTCCACACCGCCGCGCTCATTCATGACGATATCGCCGATGAGGCGCAGCTCAGGCGTGGCAAGCCCTGCCTGCACCATCAGATTGGCGAAGGACTTGCCATCAATGCCGGTGACCTGGCGCTTTCGCTTGTCACGGGTACGGTGCTCGTTGACGATTCGCTCGCCGATGCGGTTAAACTGCGCGTGCTCAAGGAACTCGTCGACATGACGACGCGTACCATCGAGGGTCAGGCGCTCGACATTGGCTGGGCGCGCGACGAGCGCTTCGACATTACCGTCGAGGATTATCTGGTCATGGCCGCTCATAAGACGGCGTTCTATTCGGGTGGCGTGCCGCTCGCCGTCGGTGCCATCATCGGTGGTGGCAGCGAGAAGCAAGTCGAGACCCTGCGTGCATATGGCATGTCAACCGGTCTGGCATTTCAGATTCAAGATGACTTGCTCAACCTTGTCGGTACCGAAGAGGCGACGCGCAAGGACTTTCGCGGTGACATCACCGAGGGCAAGCGTACGCTCATCGTCGTGCATGCGCTCGAGCATACGGACGGCGCCGCACATGACGAGCTCATCGACATCCTCTCGTCGAAGGAGACAGACCCGGCACGTCTTGCGCGTGCTGTGGATATCATGCAGGATGCCGGTTCGATTGATTTTGCCCGTTCGTATGCCATTGACCTTGCGCATGATCATCAGCGAGAAATCGAGGACGTTTTGCCCACGAGCCCTGTGCGCAAGCTGCTCGTCTCGATGGGCGACTTCTTCGTGAGCCGGTTGAGCTGAGGCGGTACATGAGGACGATTGGCCGAAATGATTGCGGCGCTGCCGTGGAGGATGTGCAGCGACGTCTGCGTGTCATGGGCTATGAGCTCGCTGTCGATGGCGAGTATCTGCAGCGCACATGCGATGCGGTCAGGCTGTTTCGCGAGTCTGAAGGCCTGCCGCCGGGCGACTTCGTCGACCAGGGCACCTGGACAGCCCTCGTCGATGCGAGTTTCTCGCTCGGCGATCGCATGCTCTACCTGCGCATGCCGCACTTTCACGGCGCCGATGTGCAATCGCTGCAAAAGATTCTCGAGGTGCTCGGCTTTGTCGTTGGCAAGGCTGATGGCATTTTTGGTGCCCATACCGAGCGTGCCTTGCGCGAATTCCAGCTGAGCGTGGGAATCGTAGATGACGGCATTGCCGGCAACACCACCTATGACGCCATAGAGCGTTTACGCCATGCCTGGGAGGGCAAGGAGCCTACGAGCGCCGAAAGCGATCATATGGGGTTTGCCCGCGCGGCCGAGGCGCTCGAGAAAATGGAGGCCTGCTTCTACGGACTGGACGAGATTGGCCGCGGGGTCGCCTCGCGTGTGGCGAACCTCGCACGCGCCACTTCCGAAGACGCACATGTCATGAGCGCCGATGCGCTCGAGGCGTTCCCACCGTCCAACATGCTCATGGTGGGCATTAGCGCCGAAGAGGTCGATGGCCAGGATGGCATTCCTCTCATTGAGTTTTCAACCGATCTCATGTTCGCGCGCCGCATCAGCATCGCGCTTTCCTCGGCAAAGACCACGCCGCGTCGCGTTATTGTCGAGGTACCCGATCACGGTTATTCGGACGCGACGGGCATCGTAACGGGCGAGCGCTGGGAGCAGCATCTTGCCGTCCTTTTGCTCGACGCCTTCTGCCTCTCCTTTTGATAGCTGCTCTCTTTTCGCCCTGATGCGTTAGAAGTCAGGTTCCTTTGCCCATTTGGTGGCATATTCCCGTCGCGCTTGCTGGCCATATCCCAAGATATTGTGTCTCATGCGTGCAGTTTAGACAGATATGCGCGCGGGTGTTACCATGATTATCCAACAAGGCTAAGGCAAACCGTCTGCTCTGGCGTGCAAATGCGAACAGGCAGTTAGGATTTTAAATTATGCATATTTCCACAAAGCGCAAGGCAGCTGTTGGACTCGTGTTGTCTGCGGCTCTTGCCGTGACACTCTTTCCCGTCAGTGCGAGTGCCGTTACGGCTGCACAGAAGCAGTCCGAGATTCAGAGTGTTTCCGCTCAGCTCGAATCGCTCAATTACGAATTGAGCCTGGCGGTTGACGACTACAACAAGGCTAACCGCGATCATGATCGCGCCGTTGCCGAGGCCGAGGAATGCCAGCAGCGTATCGATGACGCCCAGGCCAAGATTGATTCGTTGCAGACGCGCATCGAGACGCGCGCCACGTCGATGTATCGCTCGGGCTCCATGACCTATCTCGACGTGCTTATGGGCGTGGGCTCCTTCGACGATTTTGCGACCGTATGGGACACCCTCAACAACCTCAACGCCGAGGATGCCGATCTTGTCGTGAGTAGCAAGGAGGCCAAGGCTGAGCTCGATGCCGCCAAGGCGGATCTCGACGCCAAGCAGGCAGAGGCTCAGCAACAGCTTGCAGCTGCCGAGTCCTACAAGAGCGAGATCGAATCCAAGACCGCTCAGTACGAGTCAATTTACAACGGTTTGAGTTCCGAGTATCAGGAACTTCTCGCCCAGGAGCAGGCTGCCCAGTCGCAGGCTGCCGCAGCTGCGAGCTCTGCGTACTTTCCGTCTGTTTCCAACGGCTCGAGCAACAAGGGTAGCTCATCGCGCCCCAGCGCCAATCTTGGCGGCTCCAGTGCCGTCGAGCGCGCCTATTCGGCCATTGGCCTGCCGTATGTCTACGGTGCGAGTAGCCCTAGCGCCTTCGATTGTTCCGGCCTCGTGAGCTGGGCCTTGACGGGTAGTTTCGGTCACGCTTACGTCTCTCAGGATTTCTGGGCGATGCCCGCGGTCAGTGACCCGCAGCCGGGCGATGTCGTTGCCTGCCATGCTGGTCACTGCGGCCTTTACATCGGCAACGGCCAGATGATCGAGGCGCCGCATACGGGGGCTACGGTATGCATTTCGCCCGTCCGCGGGAAAATCGTGCGTCCGTAAGCGATAATCACAAATCCTTCGCATATGTGATGAGTCTGTGACGTTAGCTCATCCATGCTGCGCAGTCATATGCGCTGGTGGTACCATACCTCGCGCAGAGAACCCAATATGTACTTCAAACGTTGCATTGGGGACGCGCTATGTCTACTTTTCTTAATCGTAGGGCATTTATTGGCTCCTTCGTAGCATTTGGCGCATTGTGCACCGTCAATCCCACGCAGGCGCTTGCCGTTTCCGCTGCGCAAAAGCAAGCAGAGGTTCGCGCTGTCAAATCGCAACTCGACGCAATGGCCGAGGACGTTTCTGCCGCGGGTGATCGGTATCATCAGGCGATGGATGCCTATGAGGATGCGACCGCGCGCGTCGAGGAGGCGCAGGCAACCATCGCCGAGATGTCGGAGCGCATCGTCTCGTTGCAAGATCGTCTCGACGTGCGCGCGACGGCCATGTATCGCTCGGGGTCGACCTCATACCTCGACGTGCTTCTGGGTGTGACCACCTTCGAAGACTTCGCGACCGTATGGGACACGCTCAACAACCTCAATGCCGAAGATGCCGATTTGGTTGCCAGCACCAAGGTCACGAAGGCGACACTCGAGTCTGCGCAAGGCGAGCTCGTCGCGCAACAGCAGCGTGCTGCCGAACAGCTTTCGTCTGCCGAGGCGTATATGAACCAGGTGCTTGCGAAGCAGAATGAGTATGACAGGGTCTACAACAACCTCAGCTCGGAGTATCGCCAGATACTTGCCGAGCAAGAAGCCGCGGAGGCCCAGGCAAGCTCGCGCGCCCCGCAGGAATTCGTGCCAACCCCCGCCCCCTCCGAACCGTCGAGCTCTTCTGGATCGGGAAGCTCCGGCTCCTCGTCTGGCGGCGGCTCGGGTAGCACCTCAGGCTCTACGAGCGGGTCGGGGTCTGTTTCCAGCGGCTCGTCAGGATCAGGTTCGGCTCCCAATCTGCCAACTAACGGCAGCGTGCTCGACTATGCGTACTCGAAGCTCGGCCATCCCTACGTATGGGGCGCAAAAGGCCCGGATTCCTTCGATTGCTCGGGTTTTGTCGCGTGGTGTTACCGCCAGATCGGCATTTCGCTACCCTCTTATACCGAATCGCTCTATGCCACCGCCTCTGCGCGCTTCAGCCCGAGTGAGGCAAGACCCGGCGACGTGCTCTACAAGCCCGGTCACGTGGGCATTTCCACGGGAGGCATCAACTGCATCGAGGCGATGGGATCACGATGGGGAGTTGTCGAGAGTTGTCGTGGTGGATGGACGGCGGCCCTGCGTTTCTAGGCTATCTACCGGCTAAAATGCCGCTCACATCGAATATATGCACGTAATGTGCGCAGTTTATGGAGGTCCGGGATGTTGGGGCAGTATGCTTCCTTGCCTGCTGCAATTACTGTCTACAAATCAAGCACTGCATGCATCGCGGGCGCTAGGAATCTTTTTCTCATGCACTCACATAACCGTAAGTCGGTCTTTGGCATTGCGCTGTCCATTTTGTTTACTCTCGCGCTTTGTCCCGTGGCTTTTGCCGTTCCCCTGCAAGCATCTTTGGCTGATGGCACCTCAGACATGTCTGCTGATGAACCCGATCAACTCGAGTTGATTTCGACCTGCCGCGCGCAGATTGACGAGACCGCTGCTGAAATTGCCGCTGCCGAAGCTGCAGCCATCGAGGCCGCAAAGCCCGACTCCGTTCGTCGCGCCGAGACGTGCCTGGGCGTGCCCTATCGGTCCGGTGCTTCGAACCCCAATGGCTTTGACTGCTCGGGGCTGGTGAGCTATGCGCTTACCGGGAACTACGGGCACGCATACACGTCCTACGCGTTTTGGGGCATGCCCGCGGTGGGTGACCCGCAGCCGGGCGATGTCGTTGCCTGCAGCCCCGGGCACTGTGGTCTCTATATCGGCGACGGTCTGATGATCCACGCCCCGCAGTCTGGCGAGACCGTGCGTGTCGAGGCGATTCGCGGCAAGATCGTGCGTCCGTAAAGTGCCCAGTTCGTCGCAAAAATCGCTCGCATCGCACGCATAATCTGCTAGAATCTATCACCGCGCATTCGGGATGTGGCTCAGCTTGGTAGAGCGCTCGCTTCGGGACGCAGAGGCCGCAGGTTCAACCAAAAATCCTCTTACAAAAGACAAAAA